>CAZUKF010000010.1:0-25233 GCA_964620765.1 uncultured Rickettsiales bacterium
CGCCGGAGACGCCGGCAAGGGCTTCGCGGTGGTAGCGAGCGAAGTGCGCTCGCTGGCGGGCCGCTCGGCCACGGCCAGCAAGGAGATCAAAACCCTCATCAACGAAAGCGCCACGCAGGTGAAAACCGGCGCCGAGCTGGTGAACCAGGCGGGCGAGGCCTTAAAGGGCATCGTCGGTTCGGTGAAGCAGGTGGCGGGCATCGTCTCCGACATCGCCTCCGCCTCGGTGCAGCAATCCACCGGCATCGACGAGATCAACTCGGCGGTGACGCAGATGGACGAAGTGACGCAGCAGAACGCCGCGCTGGTGGAAGAAAACACCGCCGCCGCGCAGTCCATGCTGGAACAGGCCAAGGCACTGGAGGGACTCATCACCTTCTTCAAGGTGGACGAAACGGCGGAAGCCGCCGTGGAAGCCCCGAAGGTAGCTGTCGCCGCTCCCAAACCGGCCGCCGCGCCCAAGCCGCAGCCTAAAGCCGCTCCCAAGCCGGCTCCGAAAGTGGCCGCCGCAGGTGGCAGCCAGGCCCAGGACGGCTGGGAAGAGTTCTAAGGAAACCGGCAGTCACGCCAGGAGAATGTTATGACCAACGCTCAGAAGATTCATAATCAGCGGGAGTTCGAGTTTACCGACGAGCACTTCCGCTTCCTGGCGGGGCTGGCCAGCAAGAAGACCGGCATCGTCCTGGCCGAGCAGAAGCGGGACATGGTCTACGGTAGGCTGGTGCGTCGTCTCCGCGCCCTGCAGCTGGACAGCTTCGACGCCTATTGTGAGCTACTGAGATCCGATGCGGGAGATGATGAACTTTCCCATCTTGTTAACGCCATCACCACCAACCTCACCAGCTTCTTTCGCGAGGGACACCATTTCAAGCACCTGGCAGAAGAAACGCAGAAGCTGGAAGACAAGCGCCTGCGCATCTGGTCGGCGGGCTGCTCGGCGGGCATGGAACCCTATTCCATCGCCATGACGCTGAAAGGCGCGCTGCCCGACATCGCCAAATGGGACGCGAAGATTCTCGCCACCGACATCGACTCCAACATGCTGGCCACCGGTATAGAGGGTGAATACGCGATCAATGAGCTGAATAATATCGAGGCCGCTCACCGCCGCTACCTGCAGCAGGCAACCAAGCCCGGCAAGCTGCGTGTGAGCGACGAGCTGAAAAAAATGATAGCCTTCAAGCAGCTCAATCTGCTGGAAGCCTGGCCGATGAAAGGCCCGTTCGACGCGGTGTTCTGCCGCAACGTGGTGATTTATTTCGACAAACCCACCAAGCAGAAATTGTTCGAACGCATGGCGGAAGTCATTAAACCCAACGGCTGGCTCTACATCGGCCACTCGGAAAACCTGCACGGCATCAGCGACCGCTTCGAGCTGGTGGGCCGCACGATCTATCGGAGGGTCAAATGAATCCGCATTTGGAACTTGTGGACCGCCGCGATAAAGGCAAGGCTTCGCTCAGCGACCTGCCGGAGAGCCAGCGCAGCTTTGACGCCTCTACCGGCAAGCACGTGGTGAAAATCTTTTCCGGCGACTGGTACGTTTCCACCCAGCCCAACGAAATGCTGGCGACCATTCTGGGCTCCTGCGTCGCCGCCTGCATCCGCGACCCCATCGCCAAAGTGGGTGGCATGAACCACTTCCTGCTTCCGGGTGACGAGAGCACCACCCAGAAAAACAGCGATGCCGCCCGCTACGGCGTGTTCGCCATGGAAAGCCTGATTAACGGTATCCTTAAGGCCGGTGGCCGCAAGGAGCGGCTGGAGGTCAAGGTGTTCGGCGGCGGTAACGTCATTAACAATTCCGCGAAAATCGGTTCCAAGAACGCCGCTTTCATCCGCGAGTTCCTGGGCAAGGAAGGCCTGCGCATCGTCTCGGAAGACCTGGAAGGCACGCATCCGCGCCGCATCCATTACTTCCCGGAGACCGGCAAGGTGATGATGAAGCGCTTAAGCCGCAAGGACGACCGCCGCGTGGTGGAAGAAGAAACGCGTTACCGCAACGCCATTGCGGCCAAACCCGTCGAAGGCGACATCGACCTTTTCTAACGAGGAACGCCATGAAACCGATCACCGTACTGATCTGCGACGACTCCGCTCTTATCCGCCACCTCTTCAGCGAAATGCTGGGGAGCGAGCCGGACATCCAGGTGGTCGGCACCGCCGTGGACGCACTGGACGCCCGCGAGAAAATCAAGCAGCTCAACCCGCAGGTGCTTACGCTGGACATCGAGATGCCCAAAATGGACGGGCTCTCCTTCCTTGAAAAAATCATGCATTTGCGCCCCATGCCCGTCATCATGGCTTCCACCCTCACGCAGAAGGGCGCTTCCGCTACCATCCGCGCGCTGGAGCTGGGCGCGGTGGACTACGTAAGCAAGCCCGTCGGCAACCAGGTGGGAGATGCTATCCGCACCCTGAAGGACGAGTTGGTCACCAAGGTGCGTGCAGCAGCACAAGCTAATGTTGCCCCACGCAGCAAGGCGGCGGCGCAGGAAAAGCCGAAGGTGCTGAGCTTCACGCCCAACGCCGCCAATGCGCCGCAGCTTATCGCCATCGGCTCCTCGACCGGCGGGGTGGAAGCGCTGCGGGATATTTTCCAGGTGCTGCCGGGCAATTTGCCTCCCATCGTCATCGTGCAGCATATGCCGGAGCAGTTTACCCCCTCTTTCGCCGCGCGGCTGAACGGCCTTTCTGCCGTGGAAGTCGCAGAAGCGCGCACGGGCATGAAACTGGAGCCTGGGCACGCCTACCTCGCCCCCGGCGGCAAGCACCTCAAAATAATCAAAAACGGTAAGGACTGGAGCTGCAGCGTGGAAACCGGGCAGACCGTCAGCGGCCACCGTCCCTCCGTGGACGTGCTGTTTGCGTCCGTTGCCGAAGTGGCGGGTGAACACGCGATGGGCGTGATTCTTACCGGAATGGGCAAGGACGGCGCGCAAGGCATGCTGAAAATGCGCGAAGCCGGTGCCTACAACGTGGGCCAGAGCGAAAGCAGCTGCGTGGTTTACGGCATGCCCAAGGCCGCCGCCACCCTAGGCGCAGTACACAAGGAATTACCACTCAACGAGATTGCGGCACACCTGCTCTCGTATCTTGAACAGGAGAGGAAGGTCAAACATGCTTCCTAAGGCACTCTATCCCACTTTACCCGCTACGGCGTTAACTACAAATACGCATGAGGCGCTCAACACCACCTTCGCGGTGGCCTCGGTCGGCATTGCCACGCTCAATATGCTGGAAACGCTGCTGCCCGCCGCCGCCGGCGAAGTGGAACGCGAAAGCCGCGATTTAAGCGCACATTTCATGGTGCTGGCTGATTACATCAAGAAGCAGAAGAACGCGCCTCCCGCCGTGGCGGAGGCCATCGGCGGCATCATCTGCGGCATGCAGTTCCAGGACCGCAACACTCAGATCATGGAGAACGTAGCGGCCATACTGGAACGCTACCGCAGCATGCTGGAAGATATCTGCGGCAACATCGAGGCCACACGCGAGGGCGAAGTCTCGGCGGAACACAACATCGCGCAGGCGGTGGAGCAGATCCTATCCGGTATCCGGCTAAGCGACATCCGCACGCGGTACCTGGAAGCGCTGAAGAAAGCCAACGTGCACGACGGCGAAGAACAGCCGGACGCGCCGGAGGCTCAGAACGAAATCGAACTATTCTAGGAGGTTATATGGCTGTGGACAAAGTAGGAATGCGCATTCTTATCGTCGACGATTTCAAGACGATGCTCAAAGTCATCGACGGCGTGCTGCGCCAGCTGGGCTTCCGCAACATCGACGAAGCCACCGACGGCACGATGGCGCTGGAAAAGCTGAAGGAGAACAAGTACGACCTCATCCTCTCCGACTGGAACATGGAGCCCATGAGCGGCTTGGATCTGCTGAAAAAAGTCCGCGCCGAGGCGACTCTCAAGCACATTCCGTTTATTCTCATCACCGCGGAAAGCAAGCCGGAGAATATCGTAGCCGCTAAGCAGGCGGGGGTGAACAACTACATCGTTAAGCCGTTCAACGCGAATACGCTTAAAGACAAGCTTGTCACCGTCATCGGCCAATTCTAGGGGAGGATGCATCATGACCGGGCATAACACTGCAAGCGCCCTGCGCGCGTTACTGGCGCAGATCGAAGAGGTCTGCAACCACTTCAAGGAAATCCGCAGCGAGGCAAGCGGCATTGTGGCAACAAATGCCATGCCCGACGCCGCACTGCACTTAAATGACGTGTTGGAATCCACTGAAACAGCGACGACGGCCATTCTGGATGCGGCCACCGCCATCAGCTACGTGGCCGAGGGTGATGGCGTGCCCGAGGACGCACGTACGAAAATTGCGGAGCAAGTGGGGCGCATTTACGAGGCAGCCAGCTTCCAGGATATTAGCGGCCAGCGTATCAAGAAGGTGCTGGCTCACCTCACCCAGCTGGAGGCACAGCTGCAGCGGCTTTCAGAAACCGCACGCAGCCAGGTGGCCGTGCCTAAGCCGAAGGATAGCTTACTAAACGGCCCGCAGCTCGCTGCTGAAACCCCAACTCAGGACGAGGTGGACAAACTGTTCGGCTCAATGAAGTAATCCGGGAGCATAATTATGCAGAATACGAACCTATCTCTTCAGTCCGACGCAGGCGAAGTGCCGTTCACGTTTGAGGAACTGTTCTTCTCGCGCACCGATACGAGGGGCATTATCCTTGCCGGCAACAGCGTTTTCCAGCGTATCAGCCTCTATAGCTGGGATGAGCTTCTGAAGAAGCCGCACAACCTCATTCGCCACCCGGACATGCCGCAGGGCGTTTTTTATACCTTCTGGGATTTTATCAAGCGTGGCCAGCCCATCGGCGCGTATGTGAAAAACCGGGCGAAAGACGGCAGGCATTACTGGGTGTTCGCCGTGGCCACGCCCGTGGAGGGTGGGTATCTGTCGGTGCGCCTGAAACCCAGCAGCGAATTTTTCAAGGTGGTGCAGGAGGAGTATAAATCGCTCCGCGCCTATGAGCGCGACAACAAGGCAAGTCCCAAGGAGAGCGCGGCCAGGCTGCTGGAAGACCTCAAGGCGCTTGGGTTCAACAGCTATGAAGAATTCATGTCGGCGGCGCTTAGCAAGGAAATCGCCGCGCGAGACGCCCAACTGGGCAACAGGCCCGACCCGCTGGTTGCCAGTTTCGACGGCCTGACGCAGCGGGCGAAGACGCTGATCGAAGAAACCGACAAGATATTTTCTTCTTATGAAGTTAACAAATACGTTCCCCTCAATTTGCAGGTGCAATCCTTCCGCCTGGGGGATGAGGGAAAAACCATCGGTGTTATCTCGGGCAATTACAATATTGTTTCCACAGAAATCCGTGACGAGATCGACAAGTTCCGCCAGTCCGCGAGCGAGGTATTCAGCAATATTTATGAAGGGCAGTTCCTGCTCTGCACGGCGCGCATACAGCGCGAGGTTATTGATTTCTTCAAAACTGAGCAGGCGTGTGAAGCCATCAACCAGACGCAGGAAATGAGTTCTCTTGAGCTGCAGCAGAAGGAATATCAGAAAAAAGCCGGGGAAGGACTGAACAGCATCACCGGTAAGATCAAAAAATTTCAGGAAGATTGCCGCCGGATGAAATTATGCGGCACCAGTCTGGAAGTGATCCGGGTGATGGGCAAGGTAGACGCCGCGCGCCTCTCCGTTTCGCAGGGCGGGTTGAACGAGCTGATCAACGACCTTAAAACCTTCCAGACCTCCATCTCGGGAAGTCTGTTCAAGATCGAGCAGTTCAACGCGGGCATGCAGTACGACACGCAGAAAATCATCGCTGCCCTGCGCTAGGCGGCATTGGATCGGTTGTGCATGTATTCCCTGACGACATCCATCTCTGCCCGGATGGCCTGGATGCGCAGGCCTGCCTCTTCATAGGAAAACGGCGCGCCCGTTTCCGCTTCCCTGCACTTCGCCGCGAGCCTGCGCATACCGAGGTTGGCCGCTGCACCTTTCAGATAGTGTGCAGCTGCCCGCCATGCGGGAGCTTCCTCCGTGCGGCGTGAGCGCTCCATTAATAGCAGTTTCTCGTCGGCGAGCCGGAAGAACAGCGACAGCACTTCTTTCTCTTCTTCGAGCGTTTCAGCGGAAATGCGGAGGCGTTGCAGGTCAATGGGCGCGTCGGGAGCGGCTTCTGTGGGGTCCGGCATTTCGGGAGAAGCGGTCAGCAGGAACCGGCGATTGAGCAGCACTTTCAGCTTCTCCGGGTCCAATGGCTTGCTTAAATACTCGTCCATGCCGGCGCGCAAGCAGGCCTCGCGGTCACCTACCATCGCGTTGGCCGTCATGGCGATGATGGGAATATGGCTCCCGCTTCTCGCCTCTTGGCGGCGGATTTCCCGCGTGGCTTCGTAACCATCCATCTCCGGCATCTGGCAGTCCATCAGGACGGCGTCATAGGATTGCTGCGCCAGCAATTTCAGCGCCTCTTTGCCGTTGTCGGCCGCATCGATATGCTCAAAGCCGGATTTTTTCAGGAGCTTCAGGAGCAATAGCTGGTTAACCGGATGGTCTTCAGCTATTAGAAGCCGGGCTTGTTTCACGTCTATACGCTTACGGGCAAGCTTTTGCGCCTTTTCGGCATTTTTAGTTTCTGGAGAAGCAGCGTTTGCGGGAAGCGTAAACCAGAAATGCGAGCCTTCTCCCACGCGGCTCTCAAAGCCAATCTCGCCGCGCATCAGCGTTAACAGCTGCCGGGTAATGGCGAGGCCGAGCCCGGTACCGCCGTATTTACGGGTGATAGAAGCATCGCCCTGCATAAACTTCTCAAAAATAGCTGCCTGCCGCTCCGGCGGTATGCCGATGCCGGTGTCCTTTACTTCGCAATAGAGGCGCTCCTGTGCCGCGTCAAAGCTAAGCCGTGCTTTTACGTGCCCTTTTTCCGTGAATTTGACGGCATTCCCCACCAGGTTGGTTATCACCTGCGTAAAGCGCCCCGGGTCTCCCGTGATGGCGGGCGGCAGCGCGACGTCGACCTCCCCCACCAACTCGATGTTTTTTGCCCTGGCCAGCGGCTGCAAAAGCTTAATTGTTTCCGTGAAAGCGGTTGCCGCGTCGAAGGCAGTCTTTTCCAATACCAGCTCCTGCGCTTCGATTTTTGAAAGATCGAGGATGTCATTCAGCAGCAGCAGCAGGTTCCGGGCGGAATAATTGATGGTGTTGATGTATTCCTTCTGCTCCGGCGAAGACTGCGTATCCCCCAGCAAATGCGCCATTCCAAGGATGCCGTTCATCGGCGTGCGGATCTCGTGGCTCATATTGGCAAGGAACTGGCTTTTGGCACGGTTGGCCTCTTCGGCTTTTTCCTTGGTTTTACGGAGTTCTTCACTTCGGAGCGCAAAGCGGTAGCCAATATGAAGCGTGAAAGTAGTAAGGCAGGTAATGATCAGGCCGATAATGAGCAGCATGATTGGAAGGAAGGGACGATTTGCCGCTAAAACCTCCGCCGTGGGAACAAGCTCAAACTTCCACGCGATATTGCCCTGATTAATAATACCGGCTGTAGCCTTTTCCTTAAGCTCAGCCGGGAGGTCCTGCGGGACGGTGGAGAACACCAGCTCATTATTTTCGAAAACACTGATGTAGTAAGATTCACTGTAATCTTCCAGCAACTTCTGGAAAAGCGTCTGAAGATAAAACGGCGCCACCAGCAGGCCATCGTAACGGTTTCCTACATAAAGGGGCGTTATGTAAAGAAAGCCCTGACCGCCTTGTAAAAGCCGGAGCACCGGCGTCACCTGCGGCTTGCGTGTTTCAATCGCCCTTTCCACCGTCGCGCGGCGGAGCGGCTCTTGAGTTAGCCTGAAACCAATAAGCTTATGCATCTCCTCAGGTACAGCCCATCGAAGGGTGGCGCTCTGGTCTGCCCATTCCACAGCTTTGAGCACCGGGAACCCTTGCAGATATTTGGTTGCGTCCCTTTCCCAGTCTGCTTGCTTCGTTCCGCCGTTTACCTCCCAGCGCGCATCCATGCGCTCTATGGCGGCAAACGTATCCGCAAGATACTGGTTCACTTTTTCTGCGACGTGCTTGGTTTCATCTTCCACTTCGTTGCGCAGGAGGCGGTCGCTTTCGGTAATCATCGCCTGCCAGAGCGCAATTGAAACAGAGGAAAGCCCGATAAAAATAGAAATGATAAACCAGGCGGGCAACTTGCCGTTTTTATCCCAGGCGCAGGCTATGAGCCCTGTTCCTAGAACAATAAATGCAATCGAGGTATGCAGCGCGACTTGCGTCATCTTGCCGCCGCCATAAGCCGCTTCGGCACGGATGATATAGCCAATGAACGCCACAATACCGATAGCGGCAACGAGCGAAGCCAGAATCGCCGCGATCAGCAGAATAGACTGCCTGCGGCTTTTCAGTGAAAGCAGCAGCAACGCGCTTCCGGCTAGCGTAAAGCTGGTTGCGGTATTAGGCGACATCCGCCCGGAATGTGACGCACGGACAAGGGTAAAGGGATCATGCAGGAAGAAAGTATCGATCCCAAAATTCACCTGCAGCGGGTATTGCAGCAGCGTGGCGAATGCCAGCAGGGCAACAAAACCGCCGCAGCCAGCTTCTGCTTTCAGCCTTCTGGCTATCAGCATGAATATTGCCAAGGCGCAAACGGCAAAGCAGAGCGCCGTGTTGAATTTCATCGAGGCAAATTCCGGGCTGATCTGCACGAGCGCCACGCTCTTAATATGCCAACCGAACATAACGGTGACACCAAGCGTGAGCAGCAGCGCGGCGCAAATGCCCGCAGTTTTCGCGTAGAGAGAATAAGAACGCAGCATAGGTAATTAAAGACAAAAGAGAGCTTTTAGAAAAGCATGCCTAAAACAGCTTAATATTTGTTTAGCCTAGACATTCCGGTGAATTCTCTTTTTGGGAACACAAACAAAAAGGTGCCTTGAATCTCATTATTAACATATTGATTAAAGAGAATTTTTATTGGCAACTGCCTTGGCATCTAGCTTGCTCCCTGTTTTACTGAAGGGAACATGTATGAAGCTATTCAGCCACAATGCCGGACAACTCCTGTTCGACAAGGCGCGGACGCTGCAGGGGCAGCATGACAGCTGGCGCTGCCTTTACATCAATTTCTCCGACAGCAAAAAACAGTATAGCGATGGCCTGCGCACGAATATCGTCACCAGCATCATCAAGGAGCTTCTGGAAAACGAATACGGCTATATCTATCTCTGCGACGATGGCGATGTGTTTATCCTCTTCCAGGGCCTGGCGCGCCCAATTCTGAATAAGATCGGCGAGCAGTTTAAAGGCATGGAAGAAGACCTCTACACGGTTTTCGATCTTGCCCAGCACTGGCAGCTCTTCTTCACCCTCTGCAAAAGCAAGATTCTCACTGTTCCTACAACACCTGCTCCTGTTCCACGCGCTCCGCTTCCTAAAATGCCTCTCGCCGAGCCGGACAGGGAACTTTTCCAGGCCGCCTGCGCCAAACGAAGCGCACGCAAACGTTTGGTCGTTATGGTGGTAGAGGACGATCTCTTTACGCAGCGCCTCGTGAATATGACGCTGAAGGGCGAATATGACGTCGTCGAGGCCGGAAGCGCAACCGAAGCGCTCATGGTCTACGGCGGCACAGCTCCGGACGCGGTATTCCTGGACATTGAATTGCCCGATGCGAGCGGGCATGTGGTTTTAAGCAAGCTGCTGGCGTTCGACCCAGCGGCTTATATCGTCATGCTCTCCGGCAACAGCATCAAGGAAAACATCCTCGCCGCGCTGGAAAAAGGTGCGCAAGGCTTTGTCACCAAGCCCTTCGCCAAGGAAAAGCTGCTGCATTATCTGCACAGCTGCCCGGCGGCGCAACAACACTCTCCCTTACGGAAGGGAGCGCCTGTATGACCCTCACCCTTGAGCCTGCGTTACAAACAATCGGCAATATCGCGGCACTGGACCAAAACCAGGTGCGTGTCCGCCGCGCCCGTGCACCCCTGCATATACTGGTTGTGGAGGACGACCCTGTGGCGCAGGCCCTGGCCCGCAAGCTGTTCGAAGGCCGCTACTGCGTAACCATATGTAGCGATGTTTACGAAGCTGTGAACGAGTATCTGCGCATCATGCCTGACCTTGTATTGCTGGATATTGAGTTGGGCGATGCGCAATTCAACGGCCTTGACGTGCTGCATACGCTGCATGCGCATGATTCGGAAGCCAACGTGGTGATGGTCAGCGGCCATACAGACCCTGAAAATATCGCCATGGCCGCCCGCGCCGGCGCCAACGGCTTTGTGCTCAAACCTTTCGTTTCCTCGCGCCTCATGCATTACGCGCTGGAATGCGAACGCGCGAAGGGCTGAGCATGGAACGCAGCCTCGAAGAAGAAAACCGCATCATGCAGGAAGCGATCGAAAAGCAGGCGATCGAGTTCCTGAACAGCGAGCGCCGCACACGGGCGATACTACACAGTATCGTAGACGGCATCGTCACCTTCACGCCCGAAGGGATCATCGAATCCCTAAGCCCCGCCGCCGAACGCATGTTCGGCCTCGATGCGCTGGAGGCGGATGGGCTGGCCGTTACCGCGCTCTTCCCCCCGGCATCGCAAGCGGAAATTGCGCACTGGCTTGCCGCCTCCGAAACTTCTACTGCCGAAAACCGTGAAATGCAGGCGCTAAAACAGGGCGGAGGAACCTTTACCGCCGAAATCAATTTAAGCCGCATCCAACTGGCAGGAAAAGCATTGTTCGTTATGGCGGTGCGCGACGTGACGGAATTGAAGACGGCGCGCGAAACCGTGCGCAAGCAGAACGAGCGCGTGGCGCTGCTGCAGGAAGCCGCCGTCATCGCCAACAGTGCCGGGACGCTGGAAGAGGCCGTCGAAGCTACGCTAAACCTTATTTGCGAGCACTACTGGCTTTCCGTCGGGCGTTGCCGGCAGATGGAAGAAAGCCAGCTTATGGGCTCCGGCCTGCAGATTGGCGAAATCCCTTTGGCTGAATCAAAGAAACATATTTTCCCGGTGCATTGCGGCGACGATGTTCTGGCGGTGATGGAATTCTTCGCCGCCCCCTCTTGGGAGCCGGAGGAGGAAGACCGGGAAATTATCCGCAATATCGGCTCGCAGCTGGGCCGAGCCATCGAGCGCGAGCGCACGCGCCGCTCGCTTTTACACGCCAAGGACGCCGCCGAATCCGCCACCCGCGCGAAATCCGAGTTCCTCGCCAATATGAGCCACGAGCTGCGCACGCCGATGAACGGCATCCTCGGTCTGGCCGAGCTGCTGCAGGATGCGAAGCTTGTGCCGGAACACCAGGAATGCCTGGAGGCGCTGACCACTTCCGCTTCCTCATTGCTGACTATACTGAACGACATTCTTGATTTCTCCAAGATCGAGGCTGGCGAGCTGACGCTGGAAGCGCAGCCTTTCTCTTTGCGCAAATGCGTGGCCAATGCCTGCGACTTCCTCAGCCCGCTGGCTTCACGAAAAGGGCTGGTGTTGGAATGCAACGTCGCCGATGACGTCCCGCCCGCTTGCCTGGGAGATGCGGGCCGCCTGCAGCAGATTCTGCTGAACCTCATGGGCAACGCGATCAAGTTCACTGCCGAAGGAAAAGTTGTTCTGCGCGTATCCATGGAGAATGAACGCCTGCGTTTTGAAGTGCAGGATACCGGTATCGGCATTCCCTCAGAATACCAAGCCACCATCTTTAATAAATTCACGCAAGGCGATGCCTCCACTACCCGCAAATACGGTGGCACGGGCCTCGGCCTTGCCATCAGCCGTCAACTGGTGGGAATGATGGGCGGCGAGATCGGCGTCGCCAGTGAACCGGGCAAAGGCTCCACCTTCTGGTTCTCGATTCCGTGGGCGGAAACGCAGGAGCCGGCCGAAATTGCGGCGGAACCCGCACCCGTCGATGCGCTGCCGGTGGAAGACGCGAAGATCTTGATGGTGGAAGACCACCCCATCAACCAGCTCTTGCTTCTCAAGCTGCTGGCAAAGCTTGGTGTACGCAACGTCCACAAAGCGGAAAACGGCCGCGAAGCGCTGGAAGCGCTCAAGCGCGGCGAATACACGCTGGCGCTGATGGATTGCCAGATGCCGGAACTCGACGGCTACGAGGCGACAAGGGCGATACGCGAGCGGGAATCAAACGGCGAAGCGCACCTTCCCATTATCGCCATGACAGCTAACGCCATGGTGGGCGACCGTGAGAAATGTCTGAAAGCGGGGATGGACGACTACCTCAGCAAACCTATCGACCTGCCGCGCCTGAGCGCCGCGCTTGGCCGCTGGCTAAACGTGGGCGGCTTCTGCCTGCTGGAAAACGCACCGCGCGCGGAAAGCGCCGATCCCATTGACATGGTTCACCTACGCCATTTTACCGACGGCGACCGCGCCGAAGAAGAAGCGCTCTTCGCCCTGTTCCTGGAACGCGCGGACGCCAATATCGTCGCGCTTGAAGAAGCCATCGGCGCAGGGGATGAAACCTGGCGCAAGGCGGCACATTTGCTGAAAGGCGCATCGGGCAACCTGGGCGCGCAGGAATTGTTCAGGCGTTGCGAGCGAGCAGAGCATGACTGCACAACGGATAGCGCCGGAAAACAGCATCACTTAAACGAAATTCGCGAAGAGCTGGAGCGGGTGCGCATTTTCATCGCCGCCTGCCAGTCCGCAAGTTTCGCGGCCTAGGCTGCCCCCGGTTTTTTAAGCCGCTTGTAGAGTGTGGACTGGCCGATGCCAAGCGCCGCCGCCGCCCGGCCGATATGGCCGTTAAAGCGCATCAGGGTGGCCTCAAATACTTCCTGCTCAATGTCGTCGAGCGTCCTGGGCTGCCCATCTGCGCGTTCAAGACTAATGTTGGCAGGCGCTGCCCCCTGCATGCGCTCCGCAATTGCCGGGCGTCCCTTGGCCCAGCGCGCAAGGTCGGCGGCTTCGATCACGTCTCCCTCGGTAAGCAATGCCGCGCGCGATAGCACGTGCTGCATCTCACGCACGTTTCCGGGCCAGCCGTAACTCGCAAGCCATGTTTTCGCTTCTTCCGAAAGCGCAATGCCCGGCTTTCCCTCGGCCATACCGATGCGCAAAAGCAGATGTGCGGCCAGCCGGGGAATATCCTTCCTGCGCTCCTTGAGCGTGGGAATATGCAGCGGCAGGCCGTGCAGGCGGTAATAAAGATCCTCGCGGAAGCGGCCCTTTTCCACCATCTGCTCCAGCGAGCGGTTGGTGGCGGAGATCACCCGCACATCCACCTTCACCGGCTTGCCTGCGCCCACCGGCTCGATCTCGCCCTGCTGCAGCATGCGCAGGAGCTTTACCTGCGCGTCGGGCTTCAACTCGCCCACTTCGTCGAGGAATAACACCCCGCCATCTGCTTCGCGGCATTTTCCAAGTGATTTGGCGGTGGCGCCGGTGAACGAGCCCTTCTCGTGCCCGAACAGCGTCGATTCCACCAGGTTATCCGGTAGCGCGCCACAATTGACGGAGACAAACGGCTTATCCGCCCGGTTGCTCTCCGCGTGAATCGCATGCGCGAACACTTCCTTGCCTACGCCGGACTCGCCGGTAATGAGCACGGGAATATCCGAGCCCGCCGCCTTGCCGCCCAGCGCCGCAACCTCTTTTAGCGAAGGCGATATCTCGATGATATCAGCAAAAGTATAATGCGGCACGCGATCCTGCTGCAGCCTGCCCACCTCTTCCTGCAGAGACTTGAGCGCCAGCGCATTGCGCACCGAAGCCAGCAACCGGGGTATTTCAGGCGGCTTAGTGATGAAGTCCACCGCGCCAAGGCGCATGGCTTCCACTGCGTCTTCCACCTTTTCCGACCCCGTGAGCACGATGAACGGAAGCTGCGGCAGCAGCTTGCGTCCTGTTTTGAGCAGGCTCAACCCATTCATGACCGGCATGTCGAGATCGATAAGCGCAAGCCCGATTCCATTCGCGGCTTCCGATTTAAGCTTGAGTAACGCCTCCGCGCCGTCGGCGGCCTCGATGACTTCTACGTCCAACTCCTTCTCCAGCATGCGCTTGAGCGTGCGCCGCTGGAGCGGGTCGTCTTCTGCCAGCAAAATAGAACGCATGAAAAGGCCTGGTTGTTTAACCTTTTATTTTAAGGCCTTATGGTTAATAAATTGGATAATACCGGTCGAAGAGAATGCTAAAATATACTTAAGAATCAACGCTGGTACCACTTATCCAGCTGCTCTCCGGCGGCCTCCCATTCCTTGTCCTTCTTCAGGTGCCAGAGTATCGGCACCACCATCACCAGCACCATGAACGCCACCAGCGTCATCTTCCCTAAAATCAGTAAGCCCATATAGCTCTCCCTTATGTTCACCTCTATTGAACCACGGGGGAGCCATACTCAGCCTTGATAACTATCAAGGCCACGCCAGCAGCGGCTGAGCGCCAAGCGCTTGATTCATAAAATAACCCATTTATGCTTGGGGGATGCCAGGCAGCGACCAACTATCATTCCTTACGGCCATTCCCGTGTTTGCCGAACTCTCGGCAGCGCAGCAGTCATCCGTTGCCCAAAATGCGCCGGTGAAAACCTATCCCAAAGGCACCGTGCTTTTCCTGCAGGGCGACAGCGCGGATGCTTTTTTCGTTGTCCGCAAGGGCTGGGTGAAGCTTTACCGCGAAACGATGGAAGGCCAGGAAGCCATCGTCGGCCTGCATACCGTGGGGGACACGTTTGGCGAAGCCGTCATCTTCCAGCAGGCGATCTATCCATGCAGCGCCGAAACGGTGGAAGATTCCGAGATATTGCGTATCCCCGGCAATGTGCTGGCCCAGCTGGTGGCGCAGGACAAAAGCTTCGCCATGCGGGTGATGTCATCCATGTCGCAGCGCATGAACAAGCTAGAGCTGAAAATCGAGCACATGGAAATGATGAACGCTTCGCAGCGCGTCGGGTGCTTCCTGCTCGGCATCTGCCGAGGTATTAAAGAGAATCGGGCGGAAATACAGCTGCCCGTGGATAAGGCACTAGTGGCAGCCTCGCTCGGCATGAAGCCGGAAACATTTTCGCGGGCATTGGCGCCCTTGAAGGATATCGGCGTAGAAAGCAAAGGGCCGGCGGTTATCGTGGGCGACGTGAAAAAACTGCAGGAATATACCTGCAACAGCTGCTCACGCCCTATCGAATGCGATGACGATTAGACGCTGATCAGACAGTCCAGCTTATGCCGCAGGGATTCGCTGGTTTCACCGTTGAAGCTGCGCTCAATGTCCGCCATGACCAGCATCTGCAGCAAGGGGCTTAAGTGCTGCCGTAGCGCGGCGATGTTTTCCCGGCTCCCTACCAGTACCAGGTAACCGAACTTCCCCTGCCGGTAGGCCTTTTCAAGATATGCGCCCGCCTCGTTTAATGGCAGATGCGGCGCATAAAGTGATTGCGTGTCATGACATATGCGCTTTTCATAAAGCTCAATATGCCCTTTTTCAGTAAGTATAATCCATAAAACTGGCAAGTGTCCTTGCGGATTGGGCTTGCAAACACTGCTGCAGGGCTTGCCGCAATCTTTCCGCTCCATTTTCTGGCTCATAAAGCCTCCCCTTCTAATGCGCTAATAAAACCGGGATGGGCGAATGCTTGATGGCATGCTCAGTGACGCCGCCCAACACCATTTCGCGGAACCGGCTGTAACCGTAGGCGCCCATCACCAGCAAACTGGCTTTGAAGGCTGCCGCCCTGCCGATCAGCAGGTCACAGGTGTTATGGTGTTCCTTATCCAGGATCATGTGCTTCGCCTTGATCTCATGCAGATTGAGATAGCGCATGATGCCATCTTCCTGCGCCGCTTCCTTAGGCTTGCGCACCGTCAGCACCTGCACGGATTCAGCAGTGGCCAGGAACGGCAGGCTGGCATGCACCGCGCGCGACGCTTCACGGCTCCCGTTCCATGCCAGGGCGATTTTCTTATCCAGCGCTGTCACATCCGCGTCTTTCGGCACTACCAGCACGGGCTGGCCGGTATCCAGCAGTATGCCCATCATGGCAGCATCACTTGCGTTGCGATCCAGCGCGTTTTGCGAAACGATAACTAAGTCTGCCACCCGCCCTTCCGCACGGATAAATTCCTCTACGTGGCCGGTCTGCGAGTGAAAGGACCATGATGCGTGGTGCGCCGGTATTTCCTTGTCCGCGAAGGCAATATTATAGCTGATCGCCAGCTTCTCGAAACGCTTGCCCGCCAGCACCCTTTCCTTTTCAAGGTCTTTCTGCAGCGAAGCGATAACCGGAACGGCGGCAATGACGCCTTCGCCATATAGGCTCGGATAGGCCGCCGGATCATAAGCCACATGCAGGCCGCGCACATGCGCCTTAAAATGACGGCCCAGCTCAAACGCAGCCTTTACGGCGCTGGTTTCATCATCTTCACCATTGAATAGCACCAGTATGGATTGGATAGTCATGATATTTCCTTTCTTAAGTGTTTAGTCCGTCGCCATGTCGCAAACAGCTTGCTCGCTAGGCGTCAGCAGCTGTTCGACATAACGGGCAATTTCAGCGCCGGTGGCCGGTAACGGCCTTGCCGAGGACACCAGCTGCACCCGTTGCAGTGACGGCCCGGTATGAGCCGTGGCAATTTTGGTTGGTTGGGTCTGTGATCGTGCTGCTTGCATAAAGCCTCCTTTTGCATGGGATGATGCAACCATACGAAAGGGATGGCAGGTTGGGATTGACTATTATCAATCCGCCTAAAATCTTTTATAAGCATGCTATTAATCAACTATGTCCGCACACTCGCAAGCTCATGCCCTGCCCCCCGATATGCCGGAAACCAACCGGCACGGCCTGACGCATGCGGAAGCCAAGGCGCAGCTTAAGCAATACGGCCCTAACCGGCTGCCGGAAGCGAAGCCAACCCCGCTTGCGGTCCTTTTCCTGCGGCAATTCCTCAGCCCGCTGATCTATATCCTGCTGGCCGCCGCGCTGTTCTCGCTCTGGATGCAGGAAACCAGCGACGCGGTATTCATCGCCGCTGTGCTCCTCATCAATGCCATCATTGGTACCTTCCAGGAATACAGCGCACAGAATGCCGTGAACGCTCTAAAGCACTTAGTGCCGGTGCATGCCACTGTAGTGCGCGACGGCGAAACGCAAACCATTGCCGCCGAGGGGCTTTGCCCCGGCGATATCGTGCTGCTGGCATCCGGCGACAAGGTGCCCGCGGATACCCGCCTGCTTGAGACGCAAAGCCTGGTCGTGGATGAATCGCTGCTGACGGGCGAATCCATGCCGGTAACCAAAGAGGCGGGCGCAGCATCGGGCGAAGATGCGCCGCTGGTGGAACGCACGGACATGGTTTTTGCCGGTACGCTGGTAAGCAAGGGGCGCGGGCGCGGCGTAGTGGTGGGTACGGGAAGCCACACGCAAATAGGCAACATTGCAGGCGTAACCGCGCATGGTGTGCAGGCTAAGCCGCCCCTGCTGCACCGCATTGAGCAATTCACGCTGCGGCTGACGATGGTGATGATGGGGGTGATTGCCCTGCTGTTCATCCTTACCCTGGCGCGCGGGCATGACATTATGGAAATGATTCCCGTGGCCATTGCTTTAGCTGTCGCTGCCGTGCCGGAAGGCATGCCAGCAGCGGTTACGGTGGCGCTGGCAATAGGTATGCGGCGCATGGCGCGCCATAACGTTATCATCCGCAACATGGCAGCGGTGGAAACACTCGGCTCCTGCACCTACATCGCATCCGATAAAACCGGCACTCTCACGATCAACGATCTGACCGTGGAATGCCTCACACTGCCGGACGGGGAAAAATTCCATGTCAGCGACATGGATGAGCGCATCCCGGCAGGCTTGCGGCTGCTCAGCATTGCCGGCGGCCTTGCCAATGAAGCTGCCATTTCCGGTGAGGAATACAGCGGCGACAAGGTGGATATCGCCCTGCTCAAGCTGGCACGGCGGCACGGGCTGGACACGCTGAATTACCGGGAAGTGCAGGCGCTGCCCTATGAATCTGAAAACGCCTTTTCGGCGTCCTTGCGCAAGATGCAGCACGGTTACTGCCTTTACGTCAAAGGCAGCTGGGAAGCGCTTTCGCCGATGTGCAGCCGCATGAAGTGGCAGGATGGCGAAACGGAACTGGACAGGCCGCGCCTGGAAGCGCAGCTGACCGGCATGGCCAATGACGGCTACCGGGTGCTGGCCTTCGCCATGCGCGAATTTACTGCCCTGCCGGATAACGTGCATATCCACGAACTGCTGCGGGATTTAACCTTCCTTGGCTTTGCAGGCATGATTGACCCGCTGCGGGCCGAAGCCGAACACGCGGTGCGCTGCTGCCGTTCGGCGGGTATCAAGGTGGGGATGGTAACCGGCGATCATCCCGCCACGGCGCTGGCCATTGCGCGCCAGCTCGGCATGGCAGAAAGCGGCGATCAGGCGGTTACCGGGCAGGCATTGAAAAAAGCGGATGCGACGGGTGAACTCATCGGCAGCAGCACGGTATTCGCCCGTATCGAACCCGGCCAGAAGCGCGAGATTGTGGATACGCTCATCGGCCAGGGACATTACGTGGCGGTAACCGGCGACGGTGTAAACGACGCCCCGGCGCTCAAGCGCGCCCACGTGGGCGTGGCAATGGGCGGGCGCGGCACCGACGTGGCGCGGGAAAGTGCGGATATCGTGATTACGGATGATAACTTCGCTTCCATCGTGGAAGGGGTGCGCGAGGGCCGCGTGGTTTATGCCAATATCCGCAAGATCATTTTTCACTTCATATCCATCGGCATGGCAGAAATCCTGCTGTTCCTGCTTACCATCGCCGCAGGCCTGCCGTTGCCGCTGACAACGGTGCAGTTGCTATGGCTCAACCTGATAACCGGCGGGCTGCAGGACCTGCCTCTTACCCTTGAAAAAGCGGAAGGCGATGAACTGAACAGACCACCGCGCCGCGTAGGCGAACCGATACTGGACCGCCTCATGGTAGAACGCCTACTGCTCAACGCGTTGCTGATCGGCGGGTTTACGTTTGCCGCCTTTTCGTGGCTGCTGCACCAGGGCATGCCGGTGGAAGATGCGCGGAACATTATCCTGCTACTCATGGTGGCATTTGAGAATATCCAGGCCTTTGATGCTCGCTCGGAAACACAATCCGTTTTCCGGCAAAGCCTACTTTCCAACCCGCTGCTGCTGGTGGGGGTGGTGCTGGCGCAGGGCGTGCAGATTGCCGCCATGCATGTGCCCTTGCTGCAGGAAATACTGCATATCCAGCCCGTCAGCGCTTCAATCTGGGGACAGACGCTGCTGGCAGCGCTGGCGCTGCTGGCGGCCAACGAGCTGTATAAAGCACTGCGAGGGAAGCGGTTGACTTATATCAATGCCCGGCAGAGCATGCCGCAATAAGGATAGACGCATGACTGCATTACTTGATCTCAAAGGCAAGAAGGGGCTGGTTATCGGTATCGCCAACGAGCAGAGCATTGCCTATGGCTGCGCGCGGGTATTCCGGCAGGCCGCTGCGGAACTGGCCGTCACCTACCTCAACGAAAAAGCGGAGCCGCATGTCAGGCCGCTGGCCAAGCAGCTTGGGGCGGCGCTGATCTTGCCTTGCAACGTGCAGGATGATTCACAGGTGGAAGCCGTATTCCAGGCGGTTAACAAGCAATGGGGCGGGCTGGATTTCCTGCTGCATTCAATTGCCTTCGCACCGAAAGCGGATTTGCAGGGCCGCATCACGGATTGCTCAAAAGAGGGCTTCCTGCAGGCAATGGATATTTCCTGCCATTCCTTCATTCGTATGGCAAAGCTGGCGGAACCGCTGATGAGTAAGGGCGGCAGCCTGCTAACCGTGTCTTACATGGGAAGCCATGAAGTCGTGGAGCATTACGGGCTGATGGGGCCGGTCAAGGCAGCGCTAGAAAGCACGACACGCTACATGGCGGCGGAACTTGGCCAAAAAAATATCCGCGTCAATGCGCTTTCCCCCGGTGCCATTCATACGCGCGCCGCATCCGGCATCACGGGCTTCGATACTATTTTGCAGGCCCATGCCGCCAAAGCTCCCCTTCACCGTACCGTGGACATTACCGATGTTGGTAATATGGCGGCATTTCTGGTCAGTGATTTGGCCAGGAATATCACGGGCGGTGTACACATCATCGACGCAGGTTATGAGGTAGTGGATTGATATGGAAAACGTAAACACACGCGCGGCTTCGGATGAGGCTTCCAACCATCGTTTTGAAACATGGCTGCTGAACAAGGCGAGGGGCCTAAAGCCAATTAAAACCGCCGTAGTGCATCCCGTGGATGCCTTTTCCCTTACCGGCGCGGTGGAAGCGGCGAAGGCGGGAATTATCGACCCGGTACTCATTGGCCCAGAAATCAAGATGCGCAAGGTAGCAAAGGACGCCAAGATCGACCTAGACGCCTTTACCCTGTTCCCTACACCGCACAGTCACGCCGCTGCTGCCGCTGCCGTAGAAATGGCACTGGCGGGCAAAGTGGATGCGCTTATGAAGGGCAAACTTTCAACCGACGAGATGATGCTGGCCGTCATCGATAAGGAAAAGGGCCTGCGCACGGGACGGCGCATGAGTCATGTTTTTGTGATAAACGTGCCGCGCTATCCCAAGCCGCTGTTCCTGACTGACGCCGCCATCAATATCCGCCCTTCACTCATGGAAAAGCGCGATATCGTGCAGAATGCCATCGACCTGTTCCGGGCGCTGGAAATGGGAACGCCGAAGGTGGCGATCCTG
This sequence comes from uncultured Rickettsiales bacterium, assembly GCA_964620765.1. GTDB lineage: Bacteria > Pseudomonadota > Alphaproteobacteria > Rickettsiales > SXRF01 > CAZUKF01. Next base: position 20,708 of record CAZUKF010000010.1, read on the forward strand.
TCTGCCGTGGAGTTTGTGACCGAAAAGCTCCCGTCCACACTGGACGCCACGGCCCTTTGCAAGATGGCGGAACGCGGGCAGATAACCGGCGGTGTACTGGACGGCCCGCTCGCTTTCGATAACGCTATCTCGCCGGAAGCGGCAGCTATTAAGGGTTTGCATTCAGAAGTGGCGGGCAATGCCGATAGCCTGGTGGTGCCCGATATCGAATCCGGCAATATGCTCTACAAGCAGCTGCGTTATTTTTCCGGTGCGCAGGGCGCGGGCGTCGTGCTGGGGGCCAAAGTGCCGATCATTCTTACCAGCCGCGCCGGTGATGCTGAAAGCCGCGTGGTATCTTCCGCCCTGGCCCAGCTTTATGCGCGCGCAAGGGTAGCCGTATGAGCGCTGTTATCCTTACGTGTAACGCCGGTTCATCCAATACCAAGCTGGCAGCCTTTGATGCCACATCACTGGCCCGCACCGCGCATGCCCAAACGCATAACGAGGCGGAAACGGAAGCATGGCTGTGTGCTGCCGGGAAACCGGGCATCGCCGCCATCGGCCACCGCGTGGTGCATGGCGGTGGCGTGTTTACCGAACCCACCATTTTGACGCCGGAAGTCATCCGCAAATTAAAGTCCTTTATACCCCTCGCCCCGCTGCATCAGCCCGCCGCTCTTAAGCTTATTGAGGAAGCGCGCGGGCTTTATCCTGACGTGCCGCAGATCGCGTGCTTCGATACGGCTTTCCACCATACCTTTTCAGAGATGGAAAAGCGGCTGCCCCTGCCGCGCCGGTTTCATGAGGCAGGCATGCAGCGCTACGGTTTCCACGGGCTTTCCTACCAGCATATTGCCTCTGCCCTGCCCGACGTGGCCAGAAAGAAGGCCGAAGGGCGCGTCATCGTGGCGCATCTGGGCGGTGGCGCGTCTGCCTGCGCCATGAAGGGGTTAAAAAGCGTGGCCAGCACGATGGGCTTTTCCACACTGGACGGCCTGATGATGGGTACGCGGCCCGGCGCGCTGGATGCCGGTGTGGTGCTGCATATGCTGCAGCAGCAGAACATGACAGCCGTGGAAGTCTCTGATCTGCTCTACCAGAACACCGGGCTGAAAGGCGTTTCAGGCGTCAGCGGCGATATGCGTACCCTGCTGGAAAGCACCCGCCCGGAAGCCAAGGAAGCGGTGGAACTGTATTGCTACCTCGCGGCAAAGCAGATTGCGGGGCTGCTGCCTGCCCTTGGCGGGCTGGACATGCTGGTCTTTACCGGCGGCATCGGGGAACATGCGGAGCCGGTGCGGGAGCAGATCGTTTCCCACCTGCGCTGGATAGGGGATTTTGCCGTCTATGTGGTTCCCACCGATGAGGAAGTTGTCATCGCTGAAGCATGTCACATTGATGTTAAAGAATTAACGTTTGTCAGGCATGCAATATGAAGCCGGACGTTCGCATTTTTATGTAGAATAATGACTTGTCATTATCCATAACTAGCTATCTCAAAGAGATATAATTGTTCGATATAAGTGCATTCCAGCCCCCGCAACCAATCTAAAAAAAATGTCCATTATAGTACAAGTATATTATTTGAATCATGCTGGTTCAAATCACCTCTCGATTTGAGACTTATTTTTGCCCCTTCCGAAACACTGGATTTTGCCTATCATCAATAATTGGGGTTCAGGTAAAAAACGGGGAAATAAAGTGAATACCAACATAGCGCTTCGTCATAACCCATTAGCGCCTATTATCTGTGCAATGGGGGTGGAGAGTCAGCGGCTTTTGTCGCGAACCCTTGATTTGGGGCTAGTTGACAAGGCCAAGCAGATTCAGTGGATCGATGTGCAGCTTATCGATCTGCTCCACAAAACCAGCTTTGATTTTGTTGAAGTAGTAGCGCGAGGGCGTACGTTGCTGGTTGGCGAAGGCAACCTGAGCTTTACTCGAAGCTTGGCTAATTCTCCCAACGTCATAACAAATAAACTGGTCGCCAGTACGTTCGAAAAGACGGATGATCTGCTAGAGGAGACCATTGCAAATGCCACGGTTTTGCGCGGCATGGGCGCAACTGTACTGCATGGTGTAGATGCTACTAGCCTGTCCAAAACTCTTGGTTCATGGCTGTTTGATGCCATTGTTTTCCAGTTTCCTCATGCGGGCAGCAGGGAAGCGGTAGGAAACCATAATCCAAATTTCATACTTGTGCGCGAGTTTTTACAAAGTGCTGCGGCACAGTTATATAGCGGCGGACAGGTACTGATATCCGCTGTCGATACGCCACACTATCGTGGTGCGTTCCAGTTTGAAGAAGCAGCAGTGGAAGCTGGCTTCAATCCCCCTGAGATATACCCGTTCGATCCCTCCGCCTTTGTAGGATACGAGCACACAATGACGCACCAAACCGGCAGCGCACTGGATCAGCATGATGCGTTCAGTACGTGGGTGTTCAGGCGGTAGAAATGGCCGGAGCACAGCAGTTATCTTTATTAAATGAATCTCCGGTAGCGGTGGGGGTGCCTGCTATCGCTGGTCTGTCCTATATCCCCAATTACATCGACTCCACAACTGAAGCAGCGCTCATTCATATTATTGATACGCAGCCGTGGATGACTGAGCTCAAAAGACGTGTGCAGCATTATGGCTACCGTTATGATTACAAGGCTAGGAACATGACGTCAGAGTCACGGCTTGGCGATATACCGAAGTGGTTAATGCCTCTATGCCAGAAATTATCGGATAGTGGGCTATTCCGGGAATTTCCGGATCAGATCATCATTAATGAATATGTGCCGGGACAAGGTATCGCGTCGCATATTGACTGCATTCCCTGCTTCTGCGATACGATTGCCTCGCTCAGTTTGGGGTCTTCGTGCGTGATGGATTTTACCCATAGCAACAAGCACGAGAAATCTTCTCTCTTGCTAAAACCGTGCAGTCTGCTGGTTCTTTCTGGTCATGCACGTTATGAGTGGCAACATGGGATAGCTCACCGCAAAACCGACCCTTGCCAAGGGAGCATCATTGAGCGCACCCGACGTATTTCGCTGACATTTCGTAAGGTAATACTTGATTTTCCTACACAAAATCCATCTGCTTCGGATTGAGTAAGATCACCACAAAATTAGTCTTGAATCGTTCTCCCGCAACCAAACTAATATCTTTATATTTTATTTTCTCTCAAAAGAGGAAGTGCTACCACTGGAACTATATCGTCAGTGAAAAAGCGATGCCTCTGCCACCATTCGAAAATTTTGCCCAAGTGTGGGTCGAAAAAACCAAAACCAGCCACAAACATGGCGGTAAAGGCTGGGAGTTTGGGGCGTGCTTATGGAGCCCGACAGTCGGCAAGAAAAAGCAAAAAATATATGAAAACATGCGTTACGTTCGGCCTGGTGATCTGGTACTACATTTGTGCGAGGGTCGATGGCTGGGGTTGGTGGAAGAGACCCATTTTTGTGGTTACTCAATTGCTGATAAAGCCTGTGTGATTCGCCATGATGAACCACCCTATCCTAGTAATTGGACAGGTCAGGCGCCTTATTATCGTGTTGATCTCCGCGATATTAGTTGGCTGTCAGAAACGGTGGCTATTCCCACATTAGTGAACGCTTTTGAAGCACGCATTCTGGAAAGCACGCAAGAAAATGATAGCCCTTTTGCCAATCATGATGGACGCCCGCGTTTAAGACAGGGAGGTTTCAATGATCGCACCACATGCAACCTAAACTGATTAAATAGGTAATGCCACAATTTTCACATTCTGCAGCTTCCACGGATGTATTACAATAAAAACAAAATGGCTTATCGTGATAAGCAATCACCAAAAAAGTTTGTCGGCATATAGGACAATCAACAGTGCCACAAAACCCAACTGGAGAATCTTCTTTTTGTGCATCCCAATCGAGCCATGCTTCTTTTAACCATTTTTCTAGACGATATTCAGCAATGCCATACAACTCTTGATGTTTGAAAATAATATCTTGAATTTCGCGCAATAGCACAGGTTCAATATTTGATTCCAGCTTACGTTTAAGCACATCATCGACAAAAAACATTATGAACTGAAGGGACTCTGCAATGATTGCTTCATCTTCTTCTTTGTGATCATACCGGTGATGCTCAATTCTATTTCTTCGCTTTTGGATGTTCTCAATTACTGAACGCTGCGGCTTTCGTAGACCAAGCCCAAGGTTATCAAGGCGAACCAATATATCTTTAACACCAGCTGTGAATGAATCTTCAGTTATTTGTGCGTCAATATTCTTATAGATAAGCAGAGGATTTATTTGATAAAGGTACTCTTTCATAAAAAGTTCAATTGAATGAAAGATGGTAAGAATGGCATGTTTTCGGCTGGAATAACTTTTTTCCTTAAGAAAAAACTCCATTCCAATTCGTAACGAATCAACAGCATTCTCGTAAATTTCGCTCATGCTACTTAGGCCACTGTGATAATGATGGCAGGGGATAAATGGTGCCCGGAGCCGGAATCGAACCAGCGACACAGGGATTTTCAATCCCTTGCTCTACCAACTGAGCTATCCGGG
>CAZUKF010000011.1:0-24832 GCA_964620765.1 uncultured Rickettsiales bacterium
GCCCGACGCGCACGTGCAGGCGCCCACCGCCGGCTCCGTGATCCTGGCTGGTATTCTGCTGAAAATGGGCGCCTATGGCTTCCTGCGGTTCAGCTTGCCCATGCTGCCGCACGCCTCGCATTACTTTGTGCCGCTGATCTGGGCGCTTTCCATCATCGCCATTATTTACACCTCGCTGGTGGCGCTGCGGCAGGAAGACATGAAAAAGCTGATTGCCTATTCCTCCGTCGCGCATATGGGCTTCGTGACGCTGGGTATTTTCACCTTCAACCTGCAGGGTATCGAGGGCGCGATTATACAAATGATCAGCCACGGGCTTGTCTCCGGCGCGCTCTTCCTTTGCGTCGGCGTGCTTTATGACCGCATGCATACCCGCGAGATAACCGATTACGGCGGCGTGACCACCGTTATGCCCAAATTCGCCGCCGTGTTCATGATCTTCACCATGGCCTCGGTGGGCCTGCCTGCTACCTCCGGCTTTGTCGGCGAATTCCTGGTGCTGGCGGGGGCGTTCGTCGCAGACCCGCGCGTCTGCGCACTGGCCGCCACCGGCCTCGTGCTGGGTGCCGCCTACATGCTCTGGCTCTACCGCCGGGTGATGTACGGCGAGGTGACGAGCGGCGAAGTGCGCGCGATGACGGATCTCTCGGCCCGCGAGGTGATTATCTTCGTGCCGGTAATCCTCGGCGTGTTCTGGCTGGGGCTCTACCCCAACTCGTTCCTGGCGCCGCTGCATAATTCCGTCACCCGGCTTATTCAACAGGTGGAGGTCGGCCAATGATCGAGAACATGGTGCCCATGGCGGCGGAAATCTACCTCGCGCTGATGACGCTGGCCTTCCTGCTGTTCGGCGTCTATCGCCACACCCGCGTAACCATGCCGATGATCGTGGCCACGGCGGTGCTGCTTTCGTTCACTATGCTGCTGCTCGCCCGTGCCGATGCCATGCCGCTGGTCACCATGAACGGCATGTTCATCGCGGATGGGTTCGCCGCCTTCGTGAAAATCCTTATCCTGCTCGGCACGCTGCTGACGCTGTTCATCTCCGCCGACTGGTTGACGGAAGACGGTGGCAAGCCGTTTGAATATTTGCTGCTCATGCTGCTGGCGACTTTGGGCATGATGCTGATGGTTTCGGCCAACTCGCTGCTCTCGGTTTACATGGCGCTGGAGCTTTCCAGCCTCGCGCTTTACGTGCTCGCCGCTTTTGAACGGGATTCGGAGCGTTCCGCCGAAGCGGGCCTCAAGTATTTCGTCCTCGGCTCGCTGGCCTCGGGCATGATGCTGTTTGGCATGTCGCTGGTGTACGGCTCCACCGGCACGATTGATTTTGACACGCTGGGCGCGCAGATGGCCACGTTTGCAGACGAGGCGGGCGGCGGTGCAGCCGTGCCGCCCATGCTGGTGACCGGCCTCGTGATGGTGATCATCGGCCTCTGCTTCAAGGTGGCGGCGGTGCCGTTCCACATGTGGGCGCCGGACGTGTATGAAGGCGCACCCACGCCGGTGACCGCGTTTTTTGCCAGCGCGCCCAAGATTGCCGCCTTCGGCCTGATGGCGCGCCTGCTCTTACAGCCGTTTGCCGATTTGCTGCCGCAATGGCAGCAGGTGATTGCGTTCGCCTCGCTCGCTTCCATGCTGGTGGGCGCGCTGGCCGCGTTGCGCCAGACCAACATCAAGCGCCTGCTGGCCTACAGCTCCATCGGCCATGCCGGGTTCGTGCTGATGGGTTTAGCTGCGGGAACAGATGAAGGGGCGCAGGCGCTGCTGATTTACCTCGCCATCTACCTCTTCATGGGAACCGCGTCATGGGCCTGCGTGCTGCTGATGCGCAAGGACGGCAAGTACGTGGAGCAGATTTCAGACCTTTCCGGGCTTTACCAGACCCGCCCGTGGCTTGCCTTTGCGCTGGCCGCCTGCATGTTCTCGATGATCGGCATCCCGCCCTTTGCCGGTTTCTTCGGCAAATTCTATGTCATACGCGCGGCGGCGCAGGCGGGGCTGATGCCGCTGGTCGTCGCGGGCTTGCTCACCAGCGTAATCTCCTGCTACTACTATTTACGTGTGGTAAAATTTATGTATTTCGATGAACCGGACGGCAAGCTTGACCGCGGCATGACCCCGCCGATGCGCGTGGGCCTTGTTGTCAGCGTGGCGGTGATCTCGCTGTTCTGCATCATCCCCGCGCCGCTGCTTGTTCACGCCCGTGCGGCTGCATCGCTGTTATCGCAATGACAAAAAAAGCATCCAGCCTCCTCAACGATTATCACCTGCTCGCCTGCGAGGAGCTGGACAGCACCAACGAGGAAGCCAAGCGCCTGGCCAAGGGCGGCGGCGCACACGGTGCCTTCATCTGGGCGAAAAAGCAAAGCGCCGGGCATGGTCGCTACGGCAGGCCGTGGGTTTCGGAAGAGGGCAATCTGTTCACCTCCGTGCTGCTGGCACCTGAATGCGGCATGGAAAAGGCCACCCAGCTTTCCTATGTGGCGGGGCTGGCTGCGCATGAAACCATTTCGGCGCTGCTGCCCGAAGGCGTGGAAGCCTCCTGCAAATGGCCGAATGATATCGTGGTTAACGGCCACAAGCTGGCCGGGCTGCTGCTGGAATCCTTCCAGCATGACGACAAGTTCTGGGTGGTCATTGGTCTTGGCGTGAACGTGGAAAGCCATCCCGAGGGCGTGAACTTCCCCGCTACCAGCTTGCGCGGCGAGGGAGTGGAGATCATCAGCGCCAAGATCGTGCTCTCGCGCTTCATCCACCAGTTTATTGAATGTTACAACCTCTGGGAGCGCAAGGGCTTCGCGCCCATCCGCCGCGCATGGATGAAACACGCATGGCGGCTGGGTGAGCCTATCCGCGCGGTTACCGCCGGGGAAGAGGTGGAAGGTATTTTCAAGGATGTTGACGCCGACGGCGCGCTGGTGCTGCAGATTTCTGCCCGCAAGAAGCGCCTGATCCACACGGCGGATGTTTTCCCCGCCGAGGCGCTGGAAGCCGCAAGCTGATATGCTCCTTGCAATAGACGTGGGCAATACCAACACGGTATTTGCCGTGTTCGACGCCGACAAGGTGGTGGGCCAGTGGCGCATCTCCACCGACGCGCGCCGCACGGCCGATGAATACGGCGTGTGGCTGCTGCAGCTCATGGAGCGCGCGAAAATCACGCCATCGGGCGTGAAGGCGGCGGTGGTGGGTTCTGTGGTGCCGCAGCTGCTGTTTGACCTGCGCCAGCTTTGCCGCAAATACTTCTCTTCCGAGCTGATGGTGGTGGGCGCGCCCGGCATCAACCCCGGTATCCCCGTGAAGATAGACCGGCCGGGCGAGGTGGGGGCGGACCGCGTGGTCAACTCCGTTGCCGCGTGGAAAATGTATAAAACCGCCTGCATCATCGTTGATTTCGGCACCGCCACTACGTTTGACGTGTTAAGCGGCAAGGGTGAATACGTGGGCGGCGTGATTGCGCCGGGCATCAACCTTTCGCTGGACGCGCTGCACACGGCGGCGGCCAAGCTGCCCAATGTGGCCATCCAGCCGCCGGAGCGCGTGGTGGGCACCAATACCGTGGCGGCCATGCAATCGGGCATTTATTACGGCTATGTGGGGCTGATCGAGGGTATTGTCGCTCGCATCCGGGAAGAACAGGGTATAAAGATGAAGGTCATTGCCACCGGTGGTCTTGCGCCGCTTTATGCCAAGGCCACGCCGATTATCGAGCACCTCGAGCCGGACCTGACAATCATGGGATTGCAGGAAATTTTCAGCCTGAACCACCCATGACCTTCGATTTTTCCATATATTCATTGTCATTCCAGCGTAAGCTGGAATCTTTCTTTGGATCTCCAGATTCCTGCTTTCGCAGGAATGACAGGAATAATAAATGACCTTCGATTTCGCAAAATACAAAGACAAGCTGTTCTTCGTGCCGCTGGGCGGCAGCAACGAGGTGGGGATGAACCTCAACCTCTACACCACCGGCGGCAAGTGGCTGATGATCGACTGCGGCATCGGCTTTGCGCATGAATACCTGCCCGGCATCGAGGTGGTGGTGCCGGATATTGAATTCATTATCGAGCACAAGGCAAACCTGGTGGGACTGGTGCTGACCCACGCGCATGAAGACCATATCGGCGCGGTGCCGTATCTCTGGCGGGAGCTGGAATGCCCGATCTACGCCACGCCGTTTACCTCCGCGTTGCTCAAGCACAAGTTCGACGAAATGGGGCCGGGCCGCAAGCCGGTGATCACGGAAGTGGCGCCGGGGGCGAAATTTACGCTGGCGCCGTTTGACCTTGAAATGGTGGGTATCACGCACTCCATCCCCGAGATGCAGGGCGTGGTGGTGAAGGCGGCGGGCCGCACGGTGATGCATACGGGCGACTGGAAGTTTGATGAAAGCCCGCAGGTGGGCCCGGCCACGGATTACGCCAAGCTCACCAGCACCGGCGATGCCGGGGTGGATGCCATTGTGTGTGATTCCACCAACGTGTTCGTGGAAGGCGAGGCGGGCAGCGAAAAAAAAGTGCGCGAGCATCTGATTGACCTCATCCAGCAATGCAAGCAGCGCGTGGTGGTGACGACGTTTGCCTCCAATATTGCACGGCTGGAAACCGCGCTGATGGCCGGCCACCAGGCCGGGCGCATTACCTGCCTTGCGGGCCGCTCCATCCGCCGGATGGTGGATTCGGCGCATGATGCCAATTACCTGGTATCGGAGAACGAGTTCGTCTCCGAGCGTGAGATCATGAGCGTGGCGCGGCAGGACGCGCTGATTGTCTGCACCGGTTCACAGGGCGAGCCGCGGGCGGCGCTGCCCCGCATCGCGCGCGGGGACCATCCTTCCATCCAGCTTACGAAAGGCGACACGGTGATCTTCGCCTCGCGCAAGATTCCCGGCAATGACACGCGTATCAGCTGGGTGATCAACAACCTCATCCGCCGCGGCATCGAAGTGATCACCGACCGCGATTTTTATATCCACGTCTCCGGCCACCCGGCGCGCGAGGAACTCAAGCGCATGTATAAGATGGTGCGGCCGAAGATTGCCATTCCCACGCATGGCGAGGCGCGGCACCTGCACGAGCATGCAAAGCTTGCGCGCTCACTCGGCGTGAAGGAAACCGTGGAGGCCAGTAACGGTGCGGTAGTGCTGATCGAGCCAGGCGAGGCGGCGGTGGTGGGGCATGTGAAGGCCGGGCTGATCGCGGTGGACGGGCTCTCGCTGGTGCCGGCCGACGGCGCGGTGATCCGCACGCGCCGCAAGCTGCGCGACGAAGGCTGCTTGTTCGCCAGCGTGAGCATCTCTGAACAGGGCGAGCTGATTTCGCCGGTGCTGGTTTCCGCCCCCGGCGTGCTGGATGAACAGGCAGACAGGGAATTACTGGAAGAGCTGGCGGCCGAAACGCAGAACGCGGTGGAGAATGCCAAGAAGCGCAGTTCCGACGAGCAGATCCGCGAGCTGGCCTTCCAGGTGCTGCGCCGCGCCATTACGCGCGAAATCGGCAAGAAGCCGGTTATCGCGGTGCACGTTACCAGGGTAAGCGTTTAGCATTGTCATCCTGAACCCCGGCCTTCGCCGGGGCAGGCTCCGTGAAGGATCTACTTCAAGTGGATTCTTCGCTGCGCTCAGAATGACAGGGAATTTCTAGGTGTGCAGGGAGTGGCCGCCGCGCGCTTGGGCAGCGATCATGTCGCGATATTTGCGGCTTTCCTGCTCATGCTCGGTTGCCGCGTGTTCCAGCTGCGCACCGGTTTGGATGCCGTCTGAGCGTGCGGCAGGCATGGCGACCTGCTCGTAATAGTTCCGCACTTCTTTCGCGCCTTCCATGCCGCCCAGCGGCACGCCGATGAGGCCGCCGATGCCCGCGCCGAGTATGGCGCCGGTGCCAACCGCGCTGCCCATCGCCAGTTCACCGAAGAAGTTCAGGACACCCTGTGACCCGCTAGGGCCAAGCGTGAAAAGACCCGTAATCGCGGCGCCCACTGCCGCACCGATGGCAGCAAATTGTAACCCGCGCTTCAATGCATCCCAGACAACCGTGAAGTTGGTGGGCTCTTTCAGCATCGGGTGATCAACACCGCTGGGTGCCATAAATTATGCTCTACCTTGCGGCTCCATGGAGGCAAGAGTCTGGTCCTGCACGGCCTGCACGTGGCTGTGGCCTTCCTTGTGTTTCGAAGGGTGCATGTCGCGCCACTTGGTGCTTTCCTGCTCCTGCTCGATATGTTCCACCTTGGCCATGGTCGCGCCCTGCACGAGGCCCTGCGCGTAGGCCACCTGTTTTTCCTGCTGCTGCACCAGCGCGCCGCTCTTGTCGCGGCGGCTGTTGAGGAAGCCGGCAATGGTGCCTGCGCCGGCACCGATGGTGCCGCCGCCCAGGCCGCCGAGCACACCCCAGCCCAGCGCTTCACCGCCGACGCCGCCCATGCCCCAGGTGATGTCGCCGCCGCCGATAAGCTGCGTGGCAACGCTGACGAGCGCTGCGCCTGCCGCGAAAGCCACGCCACCTGTGATCAGGCCCGTGGTGCCGCCCTTGATCCAGCCACCGACGGAGCTGAACGCTGCTCCTATCGGGCTCTGGTAGTTAGTATCTTGCTGTTGCTGTGCCATGACTGGTCTCCTTCTTTTATCCTATTGCGTGGTTATTGCGCCCGCCGCCCTGCGGCATCGGCATGCCCCGTAAGCCGGGGTCGAATCGTTGCGGTTCGGCCTGTACAAGGGCGTCGCCGCCGCGCACCTGCCTGCCGCCGCCCTGCATGAGCTGCGCCACCATCATGTAGACCTGCTGCTTCTGCTGGAAGACGGCGTCAATGGCCGAGCGGTCGAACATTTTGCTGATGAAGCCGATGCCGCCGGAAATGGCTGCGAAGAGCGCGCCTTTCTGCAGGGAGCGGGTAAGATGATCGTGCTTGTAGTCAGGGCTGTTAGGGTCCTTGCCCTGGTCGATAAGCATTTTGCGGTCTGCTTCGCCGGGCTGGAAGCCGAAGGTTTCCGGGGCAACTTTCGCGCCGACGAAATAAATGGCGGTTGCGCCGAGGCCCACCGTTGCCGCCGAGGAAAGACCGGATTTGAGCGCGGCCATGAAAGCAGAAGGCTTCTCTATCTGTTTGCCCTTGGTGACTGCTTCACGTGATTCCTTCACCATCTCGCGCAGTTGCTTGACCTGATCTGCTGAAATGTGCGGCAGGGCTTCCGGCGGGACGGCATTCTGCAGCACGGCTTGCGTCAACTGGTCAATCTGCGTTTTTTCTTCCGGGCTCTCGCGGTTGAAAAGATTGCCTAAGAAACTCATTACGCTACTCCCTGTACGCCGTTTTCAGCGGCTGCCAGTTGTTGCCTCTGAAGCTCCGCCGCGGCAAAGCTTCCGTTTTTCGTTTTCGGCGGGTGCTTGTCGCGGAAAGTGGTTTGTGCCGGCTCGTCCGCTACTTCCGGCAGGCTCATGTCCAGCGCCGGCGTGTGCACGGCTGCGTGTTCAATTTCGCGCTTCGCTTGCCGGGCTTGCGCTACGGCCATTTGTGCAGCTATCTCGTTATTCTGCTTGCGCCACGATGATACGCCGCCCGCGATGCCCGCGCCAACAATAGCGCCGACGCCAATCGGTTGGGTGAGCAGGCCAATGCCCATCTTGGCGCCGCCGGTGATGGCGTCTACAAACGGTACCGGCGCGCCGCCGGGCAACGTGCCAAGCTGGCCCGCCAGCGACAGGCCGCCCATAAGGAACGCGGCGCCGACCACGATGGCGGCTGCCATACCTAGCGCGGCCTTGCCGAAGCCGGAGCCTAGCACGGTAAAGAGGCCGTCGCGCGTTTCATGGAAGAACTGGTTGCGAACCTTGTTGTAGCTGCCCTCGATGGCGCGCGAAATCCTGCCCTCGGTGATCTGGGCATGGTAGTGCTGGTATTCTTGGTCGATGTCGCGAGCCATAAGGCACGGTTTTCCTGTTATTACCTATGCTCAGTTTAACACAAGTGTTTGGAAGGCAATGTTAATCTTTTATGACAGGGGATTGTGACACCCCGTCATAAACAAACACAAATCAGTTAGTTACGGATGGAGTTGGTGTGGTCCATGGCTAGCAGGGCCCGGCGGGCTTGTTCGGCGCCGATCTTGTCGCGGAAATAGGTTTTCGAACGGTTGTTTGCCGGAGCCTGTTCCATCAGCACCTGCGGCGTGGCGCATTCCCGGCCGGGTTCACACGCGGCCGCGCCTTCGTTCGAGGTGACAATGCCTTTGAAAAGCCGGTCTGTCTTGTCAAACACCCGGCGGAAAATATCGCGGTTGATGCCGAAGCTGGCGCCCAGTGTGCCACCGACGATGGAACCGGCGATGGGTGCTTCCGCCTGCGCGATATGCCCCAGCGGGTGTAGCAGTTCAGGCATGAAGCCGCTAGCGCCCAGCAGTGCGCCGGCCGCCGTGCCCACCACGCCGCCGATGGCGGCAATTTTCCAGAAAATCGGTTTGTTCTGCACGCAATGCTCGGTATCGCAGTGCTGGGTGCGGTATTCGCTGTGCTTCGCGTCCACCTCAGCGCAGCTCGGCACATCCGGCTCGCAGGCGGCTTCGGCCGCGGCCGGGTCCTGGCCCATCATGGCGGCTTTCAGGCCGCGTATTTCGCGTTTGAGTTCGGCGAAGCGGGAATTCTCGAATTCCTTGATGCGTTCCTCGGCTTTTTCATGCGCGGCGGAGACCGCCCCGGTGACGTTGCCTACCTGCGAAAATTCATGCCCGCCTAGCACTGCCCCGACGGCCGCAAAACCAAGCAGGACCGGCACGGCAGCAAGGTGCATGGTGGTAAAGGCCGCCAGCAGCCCAAGGGCTACGCCGCCCGCTGCAAGGCCCACGCCCGCGCCGATGATAAGCCCGCCCAGCAGGCCCTTGACCGTGCCCTTATAGGCCTCCCACCATGACTCATGGTAATAGGGGCCCTCATCCGTCTCGGGTTTGCCGAGGGCGGCGTGGTGTGCTATCTCTCTGGCTTCTTCAGAATCCATACAGTATCCCTTACATACTATTGTATGCAGCGGCCTTCCTAATGAAAGTGAAGGTTTTATTACAGGATAAAGACTTATGATTGGTCGGCTAAATCATGTGGCTATCGCGGTGCCGGATCTGGACGCCGCCACCCGGACCTACCGGGATACGCTGGGGGCGGAGGTTTCGGCCCCCCAACCCGTGCCGGAACACGGGGTAACGGTGGTTTTCGTGAACCTGCCCAACACCAAGATCGAGCTCCTGCACCCGCTGGGTGAAAACTCGCCGATTGCGGGCTTCCTGGCCAAGAACGCGTCGGGCGGTATTCACCATGTATGTTACGAGGTTAAGGATATACGCGCCGCCCGCGACAAGATGGTTGCCGCCGGTGCGCGCGTGCTGGGCGACGGCGAGCCTAAAACAGGCGCACACGGCAAGCCGGTGCTGTTCCTGCACCCCAAGGATTTCTGCGGCACGTTGGTGGAGTTGGAGGAGGTTTAGTTGTAAGTCGCTAGTCGTTAGTCGCTAGCAAGCCTACTAACGACTGACGACTAAGGACTCACAACTGCTATGACCTGGCCACTCGCAATTTTCACGTACTTCGTCACCTGGTGCATCACGATTTTCACGGTGCTGCCGGTGAGGGGCTTAAGCCTGAAACGCAAACTGCTCTGGAATTGCTTGCTGGCGGGTTTGGTGACGTTTTTCATATACTTGCTGCTCAAAAGCGGGTTGGTTCCGTTGCGGAAAGTGTACTGATTTGTCACGGAAAGTTCATAAATAACAGCCGCTATACGCGCTATACTTTAAGTGCATGGCTGATGGACAGACATATACAGTTCCCGGGCGCGATACGCCGACCTTGTGGAACCGTGATCTCGCGGTGGGCCTTGCTGTCGGTTCTTTTGCCAGCGTTTTCACAGCGGGGCTAGGCCCTATTGTGGGACTGGCGATGATGGCAGCTGGCGGCGCTATTGGTGCTGTTGTGGGCAAAAGCCGACTGGAGAAGGAACAGCGCGATGGCAAGGAAGTTAGTCCCCCAAGCTTTTGGAATAAGACAACGGTTATCGGGGCATGGCTTGGTCAGATGGCCGGAACAATGGTGGGCTTGGCTGCTGGGCTTGCAGGCGCTATTATCGGAGGTATCGACCTTTCTGAACCTGCTCAGGTTGGAACGGCTGTAGTTGGCACTGCTCTTGGGGGGCTCATGGGAAGTGCGGGTGGTTTCCTCGTTGGTGGAATCATTGGCGGCCGCATGGGTAAGAAACGTCTTTCCAAGGAATACCAGGAAGCACAGGAATACCACCTCGCGCAGCAGCAGGAACGCCCGCAGCCGCAGCGCAACAGCGAATACACGGTGACGCCGGAAATGGCGGCCGAGCTGGAAGCCCGCCTCTCTAAGGGCAAAGAAGTCTCGCAGGTGGAAAAACTGGCGCAGCGCCGCGGCCAGGCCCCGCTGGAACCCGCTATCCCCTCGTAATTCTTTCTCTCCCTTTCTCCCTATACGTCATTGCGAGGAGCTTCAGCGACGAAGCAATCCAGACAATTAGTTGAAAGAACTGGATTGCTTCGTTACGCTCGCAATGACGAAATCAAGGATTTTACATGCGCCTTTCACACTATTTTCTCCCTCTGCTTAAAGAAACCCCTGCCGACGCGACCATCGCCTCGCACCGGCTGATGCTGCGCGCCGGGCTGGTGCGCCAGCAGGCGGCGGGGATTTACAGCTGGCTGCCGCTGGGGCTAAAGGTGCTGCGCAAGATTGAGCGCATTGTTGATGACGAGTTGCAGAAGGCCGGCTGCGTGCCGCTGCTCATGCCCACGCTGCAGCCCGCCGAATTGTGGAAGGAATCCGGCCGCTACGATGCGATGGGCAAGGAAATGCTGCGCATCAAGGACCGCGCCGAGCGCGACCTGCTCTACTCGCCCACCAACGAGGAAATGATCGTCGATATTTTTCGCACGTATATTCAGAGTTACAAGCACCTGCCGGTGAATCTGTACCAGGTGCAGTGGAAGTTCCGCGACGAGGTGCGCCCGCGTTTCGGCGTGATGCGCGGCCGCGAATTTTTGATGAAAGATGCCTATTCGTTTGACCTGGACGTGGCGGGCGCACACCGCGAATACGCCAAGATGTACGATACCTATCACAACATTTTTGCGCGCATGGGGTTGGTCACCGTGGCGGTGAATGCGGATACCGGCGCCATCGGCGGCTCGCTTTCCCACGAGTTCCAGGTGCTGGCGGAAACCGGCGAGAGTACGATTTATTATGATGAGAAGTTTGACGACATACGCGCGGGCAAGCTGAGCATGAGCGGTGAGGAGATGCGCAAATTATACGCCGCGGCGGACGAACTCCACGTGCCGGAAAAATGCCCGATTCCCAAGGAACGCCTGCGCTCGGCGCGCGGCATCGAGGTGGGTCACGTGTTCTATCTCGGCAACAAATACAGCAAGGGCATGGGCGTGACGGTGACGGGCCCGCAGGGGGCGATCACACCCGAGATGGGCTGCTACGGCATCGGCGTGTCGCGCCTCGTGGGTGCGATCATCGAGGCGAGCCACGATGACAACGGCATCATCTGGCCGGAATCGGTGGCGCCGTTCTGCGTCGGCCTGATCAATTTGCGCCCCGGCGACGCGAAATGCGATGCGGCGTGCGATGCGCTGTACAGCAAGCTGCAGGCGGGCGGCAGGGAAGTGCTGTATGACGATACCGACGCCCGCGCTGGTGAAAAATTCGCGGTGATGGATCTGATCGGCCTGCCCTGGCAGGTGACGGTGGGGCCCAAGGGTGCGGAAAAAGGCACGGTGGAGTCGAAGAACCGCAAGACCGGCGAGAAGGAGGAGTTGAGCGCAGAGGCGGCGCTGGCACAGCTTTGTTGACAACTTCGATAAATCCCGGATGATGCAGGGTATAATTGTTCTGTCTGTTTTTTTCGGATCTGAACTCGTGGTATAACCACAACATGCCCTGCGATTTGCAGGCTTTTCTCAATACAAATGTCCCGGGAGGGGTGGGGACTACCCTGGATCGCCCAGAGGTTTTTGCTCTCTTTGCAGGATGCAACCGCGTTCTCGGATTGAGCCCCCCTCCCATTTAAAACAGCTGCAGGGCAGGAAGTTCCAGGGATAAAGCTTTTCGTGCGTATCTTTTTTTGCCACGAAAGCTCCTGTGACCGGTTAGACTCGCAATCTATACCGCACTACTTGCCCTGCAGCCTTATACAGCCCTGTGAGGTCTGTCTCACAGGTATGGATGCGGTAGGGGTGGTGCATGCTTGTTGCTGCGGACCAACAAGCGGCTCCCGCAAGGTGAGCCACACCACCCCTACCCCTTAATCCCTTCCCCGCACTGCGGGCAGTATAGGCGAAAAACGTGGGAGTTCGGCGAGTCCTACCACGGTTTTAGTCTGTTGAGTCCAATTCTGGACACTGCCCGCAGCACGTCTTTTCCGCTTTAACATTCCATCTTAGCCGCTAGAGTCTTTCCATGCTTTCCGCTTTTGAACGCATGGTTGCCCTGCGCTACCTGCGCGCCCGCCGCGCCGAGGGTTTTATTTCTGTGATTGCTGCTTTTTCGCTCACCGGCATCGCGCTGGGGGTGGCCACGCTCATCGTGGTGCTGGCGGTGATGCGCGGCGTGCGCGGCGAGATGATCGAGAGCATCATCGGGCTGGAGGGGCATATCGGGGTTTATTCGCAAAGCCACGGCATCGGTGACTATGCGCAGGTGGCGGAAAAGCTGCGCGAGGTGGATGGTGTGAAGAGCGCGATTCCCGTGGTGCAGGGGCAGGTGATGGTGAGCTACCGGGGTGCTGCTTCCGGCGCGATGGTGGCGGGCATTAGGCCTGAGGATTTGCAATACAAGCCGCTGCTGATGCAGAAGCTGAAGGAAGGCGACATCGCCACCTTCGAGCAGGGAGACGGCGTGATTATCGGCAGCCGCATGGCAGACCGCCTGGGCCTGAAGCTGGGCGACATGCTCACGCTGATCTCGCCGGAAGGGCGCGCCACACCCGCCGGGCTGGTGCCGCGCCTGCGCGCCTACCCCGTGGCGGGGATTTTCAGCATCGGCATGTTTTCCTACGACAACGGCATGGTGCTGATGCCGTTTGACGCGGCGCAGGTGTTCTTCAAGCTGCGCCAGGGCGAGGAGATCGGCGCGGCGAGCGGCATCGAGATCATGGTGAATGAGGCCGACGAGGCGGGGAGGCTGGCGAAAAAAATCAGCGGCGAGCTGGGGCAGGGATTCCGCGTTTACGACTGGAAGAGCTCCAACAACCATTTGTTCCGCGCCGTGATGGTGCAGCGGAACGTATTCTTCATGATCCTCACGCTTATTATTTTAGTGGCGTCTTTCAACATCATTTCCAGCCTGATCATGCTGGTGCGTGAAAAAAGCCGCGACATTGCCATCATGCGCACCATGGGCGCCACGCGCGCCTCGGTGATGCGCATTTTCATTGCCTGCGGTGCGGCGATAGGCGTGGCGGGAACAGTGCTCGGCGTGGGCCTCGGCCTGCTGATTGCGTGTAATACGGAAAATATTCAGGGCTGGCTGGAGTCGCTCACCGGGCAGAAGCTGATGGCGGATGAGCTTTACTTCCTCTCCTCGCTGCCCGCGAAGGTGGATATAGGCGAGGTGCTGGCGGTGGTGCTGATGTCGCTCGGCCTCGCGTTCCTTGCCACGGTGCACCCGGCGAGACGCGCATCGCGGCTCGACCCGGCGGAGGTGCTGCGCTATGAGTAGCGTGTTGAAGCTGGAGAATGTGAAGCGCGTGTATACCCAGGGGGGGAATGCGCTGGACGTGCTGAAGGGCGTGAACCTTGCCATCAACAGGGGCGAGGCGGTGGCGCTGGTGGGGCCGAGCGGCTCGGGCAAGACCACGCTCTTGCAGATTGCCGGGCTGCTGGATACGCCGAGCGCCGGAAAAATTTTTATCGGTGATACGGACGTGACGGGCGCGGCGGACGCAGAGCGCACCACAGCGCGGCGCAAACATATCGGCTTTGTGTACCAGTTCCACCACCTGCTGCCGGATTTCACGGCGGAGGAGAACATCACCCTGCCGCTGCTGATTGCCGGTGAAACGAAGGCAAAAGCCAGGGAGCGGGCAAGGGAATTGCTCACGCTGCTGGGCATCAACGCGCGCGCGGAACACCGGCCCGCGCGGCTTTCCGGCGGCGAGCAGCAGCGCGTGGCCATTGCCCGCGCGCTGGCGGGCAACCCCACTTTGCTGCTGGCGGACGAGCCCACCGGGAACCTCGACCCGCATACCGCTGAGGGGGTATTTGCGCATCTGTTGAAAACAGCGAAGGAGCGCGGCGTGGGCGCGCTGGTAGCCACGCATAACCTGGAACTGGCCAAGCGCATGGACCGCGTGGTCACGCTGAAGGACGGAAAACTGTGAGCGAGCCTGCCTTCATACATTTGCGTGTGCACTCGGTGTATTCGCTGCTTGAAGGCGCCATCGGCATCAAGGACCTTACCAAGTGGTGCGCGAAATATGATATGCCCGCCGTGGCGGTGGCGGACCACGGTAATCTCTTCGGCTCGCTGGAATTCGCGCAGGCCGCGGCGGAGGCGGGCGTGCAGCCGCTGATGGCCACTATTCTGAATTTCGCGCCGTATCTGGAAGGGAACAACCGACCCGGCACGGAAGTGAAACCAGACCAGCTACTGCTCATCGCCCAGAACGAGCAGGGCTGGAGCAACCTGATGAAGCTTTCCAGCCGTGCCTTTCTGGAGGGCACGCTGACATACGCGGATCTCGAAGGTTTAAGCGAAGGCCTGCTCTGCCTGACGGGGGGCATCTACGGCGGCATCGGTAAATGCCTGCTGGCCGGGCAGCAGGCGAAGGCGGAGGCGCTGCTGCAGCAACTCGGCACGCTTTTCCCGGGGCGGCTTTACATCGAGATCATGCGCCACAACATGCCCGAGGAGAAGTCAACGGAAGCGGGCTTTGTGGAGCTGGCGCTGAAGGCGAACATCCCGCTGGTGGCCACCAATGATGCGTATTTCATCGAGAAGGACATGTACGAGGCGCATGATGCATTCCTCTGCATCTCCGAGGGCACCTATGTGGGCGAGGAGAACCGCCGCCGCCTGACGCCCAATCACCGGCTGAAGAAGCCCGAGGAAATGACCAGGCTGTTCGAGGACATGCCGGAGGCGCTGGCAAGCTCCGTGAATATCGCGCGGCGCTGCGCTTTCATGGCACCCGCGCGCAAGCCGATCCTGCCTTCGTATGTCGATGAGGACGGCAATACCGATGCCGACGCCATGCTGCGCAACTTCGCCCGCGAGGGGCTTCAGATGCGCATGGGCAAGGATATCCCGCAGGCCTACCGCGATCGGCTGGAGTTCGAGATCGACACCATCATTTCCATGAAGTTCCCCGGCTACTTCCTCATCGTGTCGGACTTCATCCGCTGGAGCAAGGCGCAGGGCATTCCCGTGGGGCCGGGCCGCGGCTCGGGCGCGGGCTCGCTGGTGGCGTGGGCGCTTTCGATTACGGATCTTGACCCCATCCGCTACGGGTTGCTGTTCGAACGCTTTCTCAACCCGCAGCGCGTTTCCATGCCGGACTTCGACGTGGATTTCTGCCAGGACCGGCGCGACGAGGTGATTGCCTATGTGCAGAAGCGCTACGGGCATGACCGTGTGGCGCAGATCATCACCTTCGGAAAATTGCAGGCACGCGCGGTGCTGCGCGATGCGGGGCGCGTGCTGCAGATGCCCTACGGGCAGGTGGATAAAATCTGCAAGCTGGTGCCCGCGAACCCGGCCGCGCCGGTGACGCTGGCGGAAGCGCTGGAGATCGAGCCGATGCTGAAGGCGGCGCGGCGCGAAGATGAAACGGTGGACCGGCTGGTGGAGATCAGCCTGAAGCTGGAGGGGCTGAACCGCCACGCCTCCACCCACGCGGCGGGCGTGGTGATTGCAGACCGGCCGCTGCAGGAGCTGGTGCCGCTCTACCGCGACCCGAAATCCGACATGCCGGTGGTGCAGTATTCCATGAAATACGCCGAGAGCGCCGGGCTGGTGAAGTTTGACTTCCTGGGCTTAAAGACGCTCACCGTGCTGGTGAAGGCCGTGGAGATGATACGCACCCGGGGTATCGAGCTGGACCTGCTCAAGCTGCCGGAGGGAGACCAGAAAACCTACGAAATGCTTGGCCGCGGCGAAACGGTGGGCGTGTTCCAGCTCGAAGGCCAGGGCATGCGCGACACCATCAAGAAGCTTAAACCCACCACGCTGGAGGAAATCATCGCGCTGGTTTCGCTCTACCGGCCGGGGCCGATGGACAACATCCCCACCTATATCAACCGCAAGCACGGGAACGAAAAGCCGGAATACCTGCACCCCAAGATCGAAAAGATTTTGCGGGAGACGTATGGCGTCATCGTCTACCAGGAGCAGGTGATGCAGATTGCGCAGGAGCTGGCGGGCTACTCGCTCGGCGAGGCGGATTTGCTGCGGCGCGCCATGGGCAAGAAGATCAAGTCCGAGATGGAGGCGCAGCGCGATATCTTTGTTGAAAAGGCGGTGGACAAGGGCGTGGACAAGCAGCAGGCCGCTGGAATTTTCGATTTGATCGCCAAGTTCGCCGAATACGGCTTCAACAAGTCGCACGCGGCGGCCTATGCGCTGATCGCGTATCAGACGGCGTACTGCAAGGCCAATTTCACGGTGGAATTCTTCGCCGCCTCGATGACCTATGACATGCACAACACCGACAAGCTCGGCGTGTTCCGCGAAGATGCCTCGCGCTTCGGCGTGCAGCTGCTGCCGCCGGACATCAACACGTCGGGCGTGTATTTCACGGTAGACCATTCCTCTTTCACCTCCCCCTTGAGGGGGGAGGTCGGCGCGCAAGCGCCGGGAGGGGGTGATCTTTCCTCCGCAATGACCGTTGGAATTCGCGGCGGCATCACCTCCACCCCTGAACAGTTAAAAAACGACATCCGGATGTCGTTTTTTAACTGTTCAGCCTCACCCCATCAAGGGGGAGGGAATATAAGATATGCGCTGGCCGCGGTGCGCAACGTGGGCGCGCAGGCCATGCAGGCGGTGATGGAAGAGCGTGAAAAATCCGGGCCCTACAAGGATATCTTTGATTTCATCGGCCGCATGCCGGCGCATGTCATCAACAAGCGGGCGATTGAATTCCTGGTGAAGGCGGGTGCGTTCGACGCGCTGCACAAGAACCGCGCCCAGCTTTTTGCGGCGCTGGATATTATTGTTTCCTACGGCGAGGGCATTCACCGCGACCGCGAGGCAGCGCAGGAAAATCTTTTCGGCGGGCCCGCCGGGGGTGGCGACCGGCCGCCGCTGCCGCAGGCGCAGGACTGGCCAGGGCTGGAGCGCCTTTCCCACGAGTTCGAGGCGATCGGCTTTTATCTCTCGGCGCACCCGCTGGACAACTACAAGCGCCAGCTTGCCGCCGCCGGGGTTACGCCCAGCGCGCGGTTGGCGGAGCGGCTGGACAGCAAGTATTCACCGGTCAAGGTGGCGGGCATTGTCACGGGCCGTAAATACAAGGTCTCGGAGAAGGGGCGCTTCGCCTTCGTGCAGCTTTCGGATGCCACCGGCGTGTTCGAATGCTCGGTGTTCAACGAGGAGCTGCTGAACCGCCACCGCGACCGGCTGGAAGTGGGCAAGGTGCTGCTGATACAGGCCGACGGCAAGCAGGATGAGTCCGGCGTGCGGCTGATCATCCAGAATATTTCCGATCTTGATGAAGAAATGGCGCGCCGTCCGGTGGCGAGTAGCAATGCGCTGCTTCGCATCGTGGTGGACAATGACAAGGCCCTGCCGCCGCTGCGTGAGTTGCTCGGCACGGGCGGCAATGCAGGCCACGCGGTGATGCTTACGGCGCCGCTGCCCGGCGGCAAAAATGCCGAGATGCGCCTGCCGGGCCGTTACAGCGTGACACCCGCGCAGGTTGACCGTATCCGCGTGATACAAGGCGTTCTTTCAGCAGAAGAAGTATAAGTGCGGCGTAAATTCATCATTTTGTCACACTGAAAGCGGCGCGATTTTGCTAGTGTGCATCCATGCAAATCACGCAGATTTTACAGGACCGGAACATACAGGCGCGCATCGCGGGCGCCGTGCTGTGGGGTGTTGTGCTGGTGGCGGTGCTGCCGGCGATTTCGCTCACGCCGCCTCTCGTGCAGGCGGCGGTGCTGGTGGCTATGCTGCCGCTGTTCTGGGCGATTGATAAAGCCGCACGCGGCCTCGCAGAGGAACTCCTGCGGTCCGGCCGCAAGCTGAAATTCGCAGCGGTGGTTTCGGTTTCGGCGGAATACAACACACCCAACCCGCCGCAGGCCTCAGCGCGCATCCGCGTGCTGGATTTAGAGGAAGAAGAGCCGGTGATACTGCCGCGCGCGGGCAGCGAATCCATCATCTTAGGGGAAGAAACCTCGCAGAGCGTGCACTAGCTTACTTTGCGTTCGGCCTCCGGGCTGCCACTCTTTGCAACCTCATCCGCCACGACTTTATCGACCGGCAGCGCAGGCGCTGCGGGGGTATCGGCCTTGTTGCCAATGGCGGTCTTTGTCTTAAGGTATTTTCTGAGTGCTGGCCCTGCATCGGGTTTGCAAAAAGACTCGATCATGTGCTGCTGGGCATCCTCAAGCGTATGGTCGTCAATGCGATTCGTGCTGTTCCACAAAAGCCTTGCCACCAGGTTTCCGATGTAATCGCCCTGCGGCGTGTTAGCTTCAAATGGTTGCGTCTCGCCTTTTACTGCCTCGCTGCAAGCCTCCGCGAGTCTTGTTTCTATTGCAGCTTTGGGGCAAGACTCGTGCACGAAACCATATCCTTCGGCTTTCTTCGCATCGAACACCTCTCCTGTAGTCGTAATGCGGTCAAAGCGTTCGGAGATTTCTCTCGCTACTCTCATGTCTGATTCCGTGTAATACCCTCTGCCGATGCTTTGCCGGTTAAGGTCAGCGCAGGCTTTGGGTTGCAGGCGGCGCAGCAGAAAGGGAGTGCTCATGAAGGCAAATTGGTCAAAATGCACTTCAGGCATCGAAAACCCTGCATGTTCTTCATCAGCAATGACATGGTCGCACAGCGACAGCAGAGTGAGGCTTGCGCCGGTGATGCGGCCTTCCACGACCGCGACGATGGGTTTATTCATCTTGTCCATGGCGCTGTTCATGTTCTTCCAAGGGATCACCAGTTGCTCTGCAGCGCGCCTTTTTTCAGTTGCGTCTGGAATATCCATCACCTTAAGCATTTCCGTCACGTCAACGCCGGCGCCGAATGTAATCGACCCGTCCTCTTTTGGCGGCAGCCCGCTGCGTAGCACGATGGCTTTGACATTCTCATCGGCCTCAGCGGTGTGCAGCGCCAGCACGAACTCGCTCATCATCTTAGGCGTGAAGGCGTTGGCCTTGCCGTCCTTGCGTTTTAGCGTGATGGTGGCAACGTGTGTGCCAGTGTCAACCTGGTAGCCGATATTCTCGAGCTCAGTTGCATCCAAAGCCCGGTCTGGAGGAATTTCAGGGGGTAAATCAGTTATATCCGACATTGTTAACGACCGGCGGGATACTAAAGTGTGATGGCTAAACATTGAAGCGACAAATATTAATCTTTGTTTTTACACCATGCAATTGAAATGTCATCATGGCGGGTACGCGCCGTGGTGGTAGAAAAAAATGAAGAAATACTCGCCCTTAGGCCTGTGCTTTCCGTTTTTAAATACCCCATGCAATCCCCCTTGTTGGGCATAAAGCCGGGGGCAAAATAACGTGGTTATAGAAAAAAGGGTGTGAAGGTTTGATGAAGCTTCCGAGACAGGGTTTCGTCATAAAAAACCCCCATAAGTAAGTTGATCAACTTCCGGTTTTGCAATCACTGGAGCGGGAGAAATTAACAATAGAAACCAAGGAGCTCTTGGCGTTTTCGTTGCCCTGCGCGGCGGCTTTCTGGTACCAGCGCACAGCCTCGGCGCAGTCGCGCGGTACACCCGTGCCGTGAAAGTAGAGATAGCCGAGGAAGTTCTGCGAGTTGATGTCGCCCTGCTCGGCGGCCGCCGTGAACCAGCGTATGGCGGCGGTGAGGTCTTTCGGCACGCCTTCGCCCTGAAAATAGGCGAGGCCGAGCTGGGACTGGGCGTCCTTAGCGCCCTGGTCGGCGGCCTTCTGGAACCAGCGGAGGGATTCGGCCAGGTCCTTGTCCAGCCCCCAGCCTTCGCGGTAGGCGTGTCCGAGTGCCACCTGCGCGTGCACAAATCCGCCGGCGGCAGACTTTTTATACCATTTGACGGCCTGGTAGACGTCCTTGTCCACACCGTGCCCGTGATAGTAGATGGTGGCGAGATTGAACTCGGCCTCGTGGTCGCCCTGTTCGGCGGCTTTGCTGATCCACTTGAAGGCCTGGGCGTAATCTTTCTCTACGCGGATGCCGTGGTAGTAGCGCGCGCCGAGCAGGCTTTGTGCATCTGAATCCCCGAGGTTGGAGCGGATGACGAGCGAGACCTGCTTAAAATCTTTCTTGAGCTCGAAGACGCTGATGTCGCTGACGAGCAGGAACAGGTAGCCGGCGAACATCGCGACGAGAAGGGCGAGGGTGATGAAGAGCAGGGCGGGTTTGCGCATCTCCCATTATACTATGGGGGTGGTTTAGGGAGGGTAAACTGACTAGTCAGGACCCCAAACCGGCTTTTTGTTATTTATTATTATAATTCAATATATTTTCTTTTCATTTGCTGCGTAAATAGCGGGTTTTTTGCGCGTTTCAGAAGCCTTTTCCTGCCAGAATTACGTATTTTTCTACTGGATTGCTCCGCCCCTTTCAGAAGCTCGCAATGACTTGGTGATGCCAGTTTCCCATGCGCAGACAGGAACGGGAAGGGGCATTCTTTTAGAGGGCGACGGCTGCGCCTGCCTCTGCTGAGGGGCCGCGCACAGGCTCTCCCAGCACACGGTTGGTAAGGGCAGCATTCCAGAAGCGTGCATTCTGACCCAGCTCCGAAGCCTTGATGTGCTCGCCCTGGCTGTGCGCGCCGTTGCCAATGCCGCCCGCGCCGAAAAACACCACCGGTGTATCCGGGTAACGCTTGATGAGTTCGTTGGCATCGCAGGCGTAGGGGAATTTCACGGGCTTGTCGCTATTGAGGGGAACTCCGGCCTGCTTGGCAAGCGCGATATATTGCCCGAAGATGGGATCGTTCGGATCCTGCACCACGGGTTCTGTGGTGAGGTATTCCTTGGCGGTGAGGGTAGTACCGGGGAACTGGCCGCGCACCTCTTCCTCGATCCGTTCAAAATTCGTCATCACGTCTTCCATCTTCAGGCCAGGCGTTTTGAGCAGGATGGGCCGTATGTCGGCTTTTTCTGTATCCGCGTGCATGAAATTGGTGATGGCTTCCGCCTTATCCATGAAGGGTTTGGGATAACCTGTATCCTTCGGCGCACCTCTGAAATGGGCGTTGGCGGAATTGCTGTGCTTGAGGTAATGCCTTGCGTATTCCAGCGAGGCTTCGGCGCAGTTGTCTTCGCCGTGGCGGCGGCAAGCGCGGCCGGAAGGACCGTCTTCGTGCTCGATGGCGCATTCCAGGCTGCCGGGCTCAGCGCCGGTGATACGTTTCACAACCTTACGGGCGAGGTAACCCTTTGCCTGCGAAAGCTGTGTAGGCTGGGCAATATCATTGATCTTCTGGCGTATCGCCACGCGGTCTTCACCGCTGCCGGTGTAGCTGATTTCGAGTTTGACGTCGCCCGGCGGGGTGATGGCGTCATCGCCCATTTTGACGCTGGTGATTTCTACGTCGATGCCCTCTTTCTGCAGCGTGCGTATACCCTGATGCAAACGCATCGCGGTATTGAGCGGGTGCGAAATCTTCCCGGCCATAAAGGCGGCGTATTGCGGGCTGGAGTTGGCGATGGTGACTTCAAACCGGTGCTTGTGGCGTTCGCCCGCGTCTCTTGCGGGCGCTTCGAGAGTGATGTCGCGCTGCACGCCGCCCTTGATGCCGTAGAAAATGTAATTTTCAGTGGGCTCGCCGACGATGATTTCACTCGGCGTGATGTTGTTTTCTTTCATCATGCGCGCGCTGCTGTCTACGCCGATGAAGCCGAGCTCCTCGCCGGAAGAGAGCATGAAGGCCATGGATTTGCCGGAGTCCTTTAGGCGGTCGGCATTGGCGGCGATGGCGACCAGCATGGGGGCGACCGAGCCTTTCATGTCGAAGATGCCGCGGCCGATGAGCTTTTCATCGCCGTCTTTGCCGATGGGTTCTCGGTGCATTTCAAACGGCGAGCCCTGCGGCCACTCTTTTTTGGCGCCGACGGTGTCGATATGCCCCGACCAGGTGACGACGGGCTGCGCGGGGTTGGGCTCGCCAACGATGGCCACCAGATTGCGGTGCATGATGCCGGTGCCGGGAGGCGCTTCGTGCGGCTCATCCATAATGACTTTTACGCCCAGCGCTTCGAGCGCCTCGGCGACTTGTTTGGTTGCTTCGATGGGCTGGCCGTAGCTCTCATGGGCATGGAAGCCGAGGCTGGTGTTCATGGCGACCAGCTCGGCCAGCACGGCTTCTGAAGAATCCTTGAGCTCTTGCGCGTTGAGGGGTTGGCTGCGCGAGCGGTTTTGTACATCAAGCAGCAGTTCTTTTATTGTAGCCATATGTTTCTCCCTGTTTTGCCGGCTATTTTACGGAGAAACGCCGCGAGTAGGATGAAGGTTTTGTGAAGGCGCTGAAAAGTGTGAAGTTGTTGTGAAAGCAGTGTTTTTTGTCGTCCCGGCCCCGGCCTTCGCCGGGGTAAACTCCGGCCGGGATCTACGATCTTGCTTGTTGCTGTATTTAGTAAGATCGTGGATGGCGGCCTACGCCGCCACGACAGGGGTAATCGTCATCGCCCGAGTTGCGTAATGGATTCCCCTTCTATAGTTCGCTGCTGCTAAAGCTTTGTAGGACAAGTCGCTGCTTTCGCAGCTTCGGCGAGACGTAGAGCACTTAAGCGCAGCTTAGGTATTAGGCTGCACTTCGACTTTGGGCATAAAACCGGTGAACTGCACCTTGTTCATATCAAAGTGGCGGCTGGCGTATTCGATATCCAAACCGACAATCCGGCCTTCTTTATCATAATCCACCACAACGCCCTCCGCCACTTCTGCAGAATCAAAGCTCGGGTTAGCGGCAAGCTCGATATAGAGCGAGTCGGTTTCTTTATCGTAATGGAAGTTCATAATCATTGCCTTTTGGGTTTGAAATTGCGGTCCAGGAATGCATTCAGCACTGCGCCATTATCAACCACTACCCGCAAAAATTTACCATATTCTTCAATGTAAACATAGTAACGAATACGGCCATTGGGCTGGGTTTCTTTATACTCCGGGTGTTGCAACGCCTTTTCAACCCATTCATCCTTGATTTCCGGCCTTCGGTAGCGGACGCTATAATTGAAGTAGGGAATGGTTTTCATGCGTAGCGATGCTATCGCTGCGGCATAAACCGGCAATCCTGTATAGTTTCAATTCTTATTCAGCCAACGATAGAACAACAAAAAGCCCCGCTTTTCAGCGGGGCTTTTTTGAATCTGTGTGAAAGAGCACTTAGGCGCAGGCTTTTCATATCTAGCTCCGCGGTGGCCGGGGGCAGGGGAGAGAGAGCGCTGCTTCTATTCATTTCCTATTTCGCGCCGCACACCCTTTTTAAGTCCCAGAAGCTGTTCTGCTGTCATTACAGGAATAGGGATATGCAAGTCGATTTTTTTCTGCTTTGCAATTTCTCGTAAAGTCTCAGGCGAGGGTCCCCATCCAAACTCACCCAGTTTGTTCTTTATTATTTTAGACCATTCTTCGCATTGTATATCTTCTGTTCGCGGATAAGTCCCCGCTTTCATCGCACGGTTTTTGTCGATACAGGATTGAATGTCCGAAACACTGAAGCCGGACATAATACCATGAGCGACATGTATTAATTCACATTCGCTATCTTCTTTGTAGTTTAGTGTCTGTATCATGTTTTCTGCGCCGTGTTCTCGAAGGTCACTTATTAGATCTGCTAATTTTTCCCGTAGTTCAGGTTTGATAAATTCTGCATAAGGCTTCCTGAGTTCTTTGCCGAAATAATAAAAAAGGTGAGAAGGTTGTGGCAGCTCACTGGCTGCAGGTGTGACGGCTTTAAATCGCTCGAATAAACTGGTATAAGAATTGAAAATTGCTTTATCTTCGGAATAAATATGGCTGTTTTCATTCTCCAGATGGTTGATCATCCATACGTAATCCAGACAGCAAGCCAGTTTTGTCTCCAGGCGCTCGTAATCAGCAGGGCTTAGCGTGTAAAAGTCGTATGCAGATGCTATGCCGGATAAGCCATGGCGTCGTTCAAACTCTAATGATGGAAAACGTTGTTTTCTATGCGAGACAGGCATTAATAAAGCTCACTACGCAAACACCTCAAACCCGTACTTTTCCGCGAACTCGGCGAGGTCTAGAGCGGTGCTGGGTTCAGCCTGAGGAGAGGGGGCTTCCTTCACAAAAATGCGGGGTGCGGCAGCCTGCGGTGCCTCGGCCAACATCAGATCCCGGTCTTCCTTCATGAGGGCGTTGCTGCGCATGGCCGGCTCCTTGATTCAAGCGAGCAGTTTACCTCAAAAATATGAAAAAAACATAAAAAACGATACGATTAGCAGTTCAAATATCAAATACAAAAAGGGCTTCGAAAAATCGAAGCCCTTTTTGTATTTGTGTGAAAGAGCACTTAGGCGCAGATGGCGTCATGCGATCATAAGTCAAGATATCCAGCTCAGGCATGAGTGCCTGAACAATGGTATCTATCCTTAGAAAGGAGGTAATCCAGCCGCACCTTCCGATACGGCTACCTTGTTACG
>CAZUKF010000012.1:0-16770 GCA_964620765.1 uncultured Rickettsiales bacterium
GCTCCATGATTTTGAAAAGCTCGGAGGCCTCGGAGCCTGCTTTCACGCCTGCGTGGTAGACGTAGAGCCGCGGCAGGTAAAGCATACCCGCCATCCAGGCGATGACGGCGATGATGTGAAATGCTTTAAGCCAGAGAAAATCCATAATCTAGTAAGCCGCAAGTACGGAAAGCAGTTTATCGGATAATTCATCGAATTCTTTTTTCGATTTTGAAATATTATCCTGCGTGCCCGGTGGCACTTCTTCCGGACTGTTATGGAAAATGGCGCGGCAATTCTCCTGGCTGTAGGACGCAAGCCTTCCGTAATCCTGCGTAATAGCCAGAGGCTCAGGCCAGCTTTGCTCGACCAACCCGTTCCTGGAGTGCCGCCGCGCTAAAAACTCCCTCACCTTTCCCGGAATTTCTTCCATCCAGTTACGATGGTCCTTGATAGGTTTCTGGGCATATACGTTGTAAGAGTTGACGATATAACCAATGAAAGTGGGTTCGCCCGGCAGCACATTTTTGAGCGGTGTATCTCCCGCTACCGCGCGTGCCGTGATTTTCCAGTCTTTGCGCCATTTTTCTATGGTCGTTCCCAAGTTTTCGATTCCCTGCACGCTGAAACCGTCCGGGTTCATGGGAACCACGAAATAATCAGCACCCAAGATAATGGCACGCGTCAGAAGGCCAAGGCTGGGTGAAGTATCAATAACAAAGATATCAACCTGCTCCTGCATACCCTTTTCGGTCAACAGGCGGAAAAGAGCGCTTGTCATGAAATAGCCCAGCTTGTTGCCTGCCGCGGCCTGCGAAAATGCCGCGCCCAACGCATCTTCCAGCGTAGAAAGCTTCAGACTACCCGGGAATACAAAAAGATTTTTTATAGTTCTTGAAGGAATGAAAGGAGTTTTCAGATCTATATCCGAGCCGCCCTCGAATACGCCGCTAATAGCCGTGTAAACGTTCTGAGAAGCAAACAAATCCTTCGCGTAAAAATCCTGCCCCAGGCACAGGATGGTAGAGTTACACTGCGGATCAAGATCTACCAGCACGGTCTTATACCCCTTATCCGCAAACGCAGCTGCGCAGTTAAACGCCAGCGTCGTTTTACCGACACCGCCCTTGTTATTGCAAAATACCAGTTTTTTGGTGCGGGGAAACTTCATGCTTTCTGCATCTTACACCCGGTACGGACGATGGGAAGCGCTTTGTGAAACTAAGCCGCAAGCTCCCTTTCCGCTTCTTCCGCGCAGGGGCAAGCCGAGCGCCCCGGCGGGCAGATGCGTTGTTTCTTCTGGCCGATGTTCAGGCATAAACCCGCCAAGGCTTCGATGAAATGCGGGCTGGTGGAAAGCGCGGGCACGCGCACGTATTGCTTCACGCCCTTTTTCTTCGCCAGCTTCGCGTATTCGATATCCAGCTCTACTAGCGTTTCCGAATGCTCGGAGACGAAGGAGACGGGCACGATGACCACGGATTTGCCTTCCTTGCCTGCCTGCTCGATTTCTTCTTCGGTGGAAGGGCCGATCCATTTCAGCGGGCCCACACGGCTCTGGTAGCAGACCACGTAATCCAGCTCGTCCATCGCCATGACGTTGACGATGGATTTGACCGTCTGTTCCACCTGCCAGGGATACGGGTCTCCCCCTGCCACAATTTTTTCCGGCAGGCCATGCGCTGAAAATAAAATGCGCGGCGGCTCGCCGTCACCCGAGGCTTCCCAGTATGCTTTGTGCAAGAGTTCCGCGTGCGCGGCGATGAAGCTGTTATCCGTGGGGTAGCAGCAGATGGTGTGCGTCTCGCACTTAATGCCCTCTTCCAGCGCCGCGTGTTTCCAGTCTTCCACCGATGAGGCGGAGGTAGTGGTGGAATATTGCGGGTAGAGCGGCAGCAAAATAATCCGGTCCGGCGACCAGCTTTTTACCTGCTTTGCCACGTCTGCACTCAGCGGGTGCCAGTAGCGCATGGACGTAAACACGCGCCAGTTGCCGCGGTTTTTGAGCGCGTCTTCCAGCGCCACGGCCTGTGCGCGTGTTTGCTCAACAATCGGGGATTTGCCGCCGATCTGCGCGTAGATTTTTTTCGCCGCGGGCAGGCGGCGCAGCGAGATGAAGGCAGCGAGGATGGGACGCAGCAGGGGCGAAACGCGCAGGATTGCCGGGTCTGAAAAAAGATTGCGCAGGAACGGGCGCACGGATTGCAGATCGCTCGGGCCACCCAGATTAAATAAAATAACCGCCGTCTTCGGATCCTTAGGCATGATGCTCTCGCTTTCTGTCATGCCGCACTTGTTGCGGCATCTCACTGTATTCAGGGAGACCCCGCAATAAATGCGGGGTGACAAGTGCTGAGTTTCTATCAGGCATGATGCTCTCTTATCACCTCGCTCAACTTCTGTACATGCGCAACCGGCGTCTCCGGCAACATGCCATGCCCGAGGTTGAAGATAAAGTTTTTCCCGGCGGCATCATCCAGCAGCACGCGCGCTGTCTGCAGCGCGCGTGGCAGATCATGCGCCAGCGCCACGGGATCGAGATTCCCCTGCAGTGTCTTGCCGGTGATGTTGCGGGTCTTGTGTATGTCGGCCGTGTGATCGATGCTGATGGCATCCAGCGCTTCGATCTTCGCGTAGTCGAAAATTTTGGCACCCGCCAAGCGCGGAAAACCGATCAGCGGAATTTCCGGGTGCGCAGCCTTGAGCGCGTTGGCAAGGCGCGTGGTGGGCTCGATCACCCACTTGGCAAATTCATCCGGCGGTAAAATACCGGCCCACGAATCAAACAGCTGGAGCACCTGTGCACCCGCTTTTATCTGCGCCAACAGGTAAACCAGCGTGGCCTGCTCAACAAGGCTGATCATTTTTGCAAACAGCGCCGGTTCGGTGAGGGCGAGCTTGCGCGTATTTTCAAAATCACGTGAGCCGCCGCCCTCGACCATGTAGCAGGCAACTGTCCACGGACTGCCTGCAAAACCGATCAGCGTTTTTCCCGGCGCTAGTTCTGCGCGCACGCGCCGCACGGTTTCCAGCACTGGCTGAATATGTTCTTCCACTTTTTCCAACGAAAGTTTTTTCAGATCATCCTGATTGCGAACAGTAGAGAGCTTCGGCCCCTCGCCTGCTACGAATTTCAGATCCACACCCAAAGCGTGCGGAACAATAAGTATGTCGGAAAATAAAATTGCCGCATCCATGTCGAACCGGCGCAGCGGTTGCAACGTCACCTCCGCCGCCCAACCCGGCGTGTAACATAAATCCAGAAAGCTCCCCGCCTTCTCGCGCAGCTCACGGTATTCCGGCAGATAGCGCCCAGCCTGGCGCATGAACCAGAACGGCGTTCTTTCCGCCTTTCCCTTTTTCAGGACATCAAGGAGCAGTGTGCCAGCCATACCAATCAAATAAAGAATATATAAAGGTTGTTGTAGATAGTAGGAGACAGGTAAAGCGTGGATAAAAACTTATCCACAATAAAATACACATCAAAAAGCTATAAAAATGGCTGGCAGCAAGACGCAAGGTTACTTATACACCGAACTGCCGTTATTCTTTTAGTGGCCAGAACCTGTGCGAAATCAGTTGGACAACTGGATATGACATTGCCCAAACCCCTGAATCCCCTTAATGTCAGTACGCCTGACCACACCCTTATCCACACCCGTATGAAGCGCTTCAACCTGCACCTTGTTTCCGATTCCACCGGGGAGACGGTGAGCTCCGTGGCGCGGGCGGCGCTGGTGCAGTTCGAAGAGGTGGATGCCGACGAGCATTTATGGACGCTGGTGCGCACTAAGACCCAGATGGAAAAGGTTATTGCGGGTATCAAGGAGAATCCCGGCCCGGTGATGTTTACACTGGTGGATAACGAGCTTAGAGACCAGCTTAAAAAGGAATGCATGCTGTTGAAGCAGCCCTGCATCGCCGTGATAAGCGGGGTGGTGGCGGAGCTTTCCAGCTACCTTGGGTTGGAGACGCACGCGGTGGCGGGCAAGCAGCACCAGCTGGACGAGGAATATTTCACCCGCGTGGATGCCATCAATTACGCGCTGGCGCATGATGACGGCCAGGCGCATTGGGAGCTGGAAGAGGCGGATATTGTGCTGGTGGGGCCTTCGCGCACCTCCAAGTCTCCCACCTGCATGTACCTGGCGTATAAGGGGTTTAAGACGGCGAATATCCCGTATGTGATGGGTTGCCCGCTGCCGCCGATACTGGGCGATCTGAAGGGCCCGCTGGTGGTGGGGTTGACCATCAGCCCAGACCGGCTGCAGCAGATTCGTAAAACTAGGCTGCAATCGCTGAAGCAGGAGGATGATACGAATTACGTCGACGGCGAGCACATTCAGCGCGAGCTGGAAGAGGCGCAGAAATATTTCCGCCAGCACCGCTGGCCGGTGATTGACGTCACCAAGCGCTCGGTGGAAGAGACGGCGGCGCAGATCATCCAGCAGCATCAGAAGCATAAAGAGCGGCAGGAATGATTTCCGGGGCGGCGAGACTGGCGGGGGTGATGGGGTGGCCCGTTTCCCATTCGCTGTCGCCGAAGCTGCATAATTACTGGATCAAACAGCTGCAGCTGGATGCAGCGTATCTGCCACTTTCGGTGCATGCGGATAATGTAAAGGATGAGTTCCGGGCGCTGCCGAAAGTGGGCTTTGCCGGGTGGAATGTTACCGTGCCGCACAAGGAGGTGGCGCTGCAATGCGTGGATGAGGTGGATGAAGCGGCGCGTGCGATCGGGGCGGTGAATACCGTAACGGTGCGGGCGGATGGCTCGTTGCTCGGCAGCAACACGGATGCGTATGGGTTTGCGCAGAATTTGCAGGAAAAGGCAGGGAAGATTGATGCAAAAAAAGCAGTGGTGCTCGGCGCGGGCGGCGCGGCGCGGGCGGTGGTTTTTGCCCTGAAAAAAGAGGGTTTCGGGGACATTGTCATTACCAACCGCACGCAAAAACGTGCGGAAGAACTGGCGGAATTTTTTGAGGTGAAGGCGGCGGCGTGGGAGGAGTATGCGAAGGAGCTGGGGGATGCGACGCTGCTCGTCAACACCACGACGCTGGGCATGGCGGGCCAGCCGGAGCTGAGAGTGCGGCTGGAGGAATTGCCCAAAGACGCGGTTGTGGCAGACATTGTATATAAACCGCTGCTGACGGAGTTGTTGAAGGACGCGCAGGCCCGAGGGTTGCGGACAGTGACGGGGCTGGGCATGCTGATCCACCAGGCGGTGCCGGGGTTCGAGGCGTGGTTCGGGTTGAAGCCGGAGGTGACGCCGCAGCTGGAGGAGTATTTATTGTCATGATCACCATTGGGCTGACTGGCGGGATCGGCATGGGGAAAAGCACGGTAGGGCGGCAGTTCGTACGGCTGGGCGCCAGCTTTTACTGCGCCGATACGGCCGTGCATCGGCTGGTGGCCAAGGGGGGCGCTGCGGTGAAGCCGATTCAAAAGGCGTTTCCCGGTGCGGTGAAAAGCGGCGCGGTGGACCGTAAGGCGCTTGCGAAACTGGTGTTCGGGGATGCGAAAAAGCTCAAAAAACTGGAGAGCATCCTGCACCCGCTGGTGCGCAAGGAAGAAGAGAAATTCATGAAGCGGGAGAAAAAGATAGGCACGAAGCTGGTGGTGGCGGATATCCCGCTGCTGTTTGAAACGGATAAGCCGGGGCGCTTTGACTATATAATAGTGGCGAGCGCGCCGCCGGCGGTGCAGAGAGCCCGGGTCATGGCGCGCAAGGGGATGACGGAGGAGAAGTTCAAAGCCATCCTGGCGCGGCAGATGCCGGATAAGGAAAAACAGAAGCGCGCCGATTTCGTGGTTAACACCGGCAAGGGGCGGGCGTATAGTTTAAGGCAGATCAAAAAGATCATCAAAGAGCTGGATTTATGAGGGAGATTGCCTTCGACACGGAAACCACGGGGTTGGACCCGGGCTCGGGCCACCGCATCATTGAAATCGGCTGCGTCGAGATGGTGGACAAGATCCGCACCGGGCGGCACTGGCGCAGCTATTTGAACCCGGAGCGCGACGTGCCGCCGGAGGCGCAGGCCGTGCACGGGATTTCAAGCGCATTCCTGCTGGATAAGCCGCTCTTTGCAGAGGCGGTGGAGGGGTTTTTGGAGTTCATCGGGGATTCGCCGCTGATCATCCACAATGCCGGGTTTGACATGAAGTTCATCAACTTCGAGCTCACCCGGCTGGGCTTTGCGCCGCTGCCGATGGAGCGGGCGGTGGACACGGTGACGATGGCGCGGCGCAAATTCCCCGGCGCGCCGGCGAGCCTGGATGCGCTCTGCAAGCGCTACGAGATTGATCTTTCCGCCCGCAAGGTGCACGGCGCGCTGCTCGACGCCGAGCTGCTGGCGGATGTGTATCTGGAGCTGTGCGGCGGCAGGCAGGCGGGCATGCAGCTGCTGACGCCGGGTGCCGCCAAGGCGGCGGCGCAGGCTGCAGCCGCAGCGGTTGCCCTGCCCGCGCGCGATTTCCCGGTGCCGGAAGCGGAGTTGGCGGCGCACGAATCTTTCCTGAAGCAGATCAAGAACGCGATCTGGGGGAAGCTGAAGGAAACGGTGAATTAGTCTTCCCGGCCGTGGCCGGGGGTAAGCTTGTCCATGATGCTGTTGCTCGATAGAGCGAGCAATGCCCCGAAGGTGACGCCGCCGACAGTCAGGCCGTCAATCACGGCTTTTTGTGCGTTGCTGCGGCTGACATAAGCGAATTTTTCCCAGAAGCCGCCATGGCCCATATGCTCCATGCGCGCATCGGCGGTGGCGCGGTAGCGGTCACGTATCGTATTTTCGCGTTCCAGGAATTGTTCCTGCGTGATTTCATTCTTAATGCGCGCCATGATGTTGGGCCTGCGCGCGGCATCATTTTCCTCGAAGATGTCTTTGAACGTGCCGTCCTGCAGCGCGGTTTTATTCGCGGCGCCGCGGATCTCGGTGTGCGTAACGAGAAAGCCCGCGATGGCGGCTATCGGGAACGCGGCAAAGCGGAGGATTTTGCGGACAGCGGAGATGTCCTGCTCATTGCCTGCCGGTGTGTTGTTTTCAGTATTCTGCATATAAATGGCCATGTTGAAGATAGCAAAACCGGGCATAGCTGTTTGTTATGCTTTTGTGAAGGCAGGGTAGAAAGTGTAAAAGTCTTGAATATCAATACAATAAAAAGGGGCCCCCGGAGGGGCCCCTTTCCTTTTTGCCTTAAACCGGCCTGATTACTTCACAACGTTCAGGTCGATTTCCACGCGGCGGTCGGCTGCCAGGCAGTCGATCAGCTGTTCGCGCGGGAGCGAATCATCGCACTTCGTGACGGAACCGGATTCACCCAGCGCCTTGACGGACATCTTGCGAGTCTTGACGCCGGACTTCGACAGGTAAGACTTCACCGCGTTCGCACGCTTGCTGGAGAGCTTCTGATTGTAGCCGCTGTTGCCGATCTTGTCAGCAAAGCCGGTGATGTCGACGCTGGCGACTTCCTTGGAGCCCTTCAGGGCGCGGATGAGGGAGTCCAGCTTTGCCTTTTCAGAAGCGCGGATGGTGGAGCGATTGAAATCGAAATACACGGTGCGCTCGGCCTTGCTGATACGGCGCTTGCCGCACAGACCATCCTGATCCTGCCACTTGGTGAGAACGCAGTTACCGCGTGCGTCCATGATGGGGCGGCCATACTTATCGATGGCTTCATCCTGCATGTTGCTGTCGGCGGCATAGGCAGCCGGCGCAAGCGTCAATGCCACCAGTGCGGAGGCCAACAAAGTTTTCATGCTCATAATTTCATCCTTGTAATGGTTGAGGTGGATACGTAGTTGACAGCTTAACTGTTTGAATCGGACCATAATATGAAAAGGGGGTTCCTGCCAAAGGGTTTTTCAGGCCTTCTGTTGTTTTGCTTTTGACTTGTTGTGGATATACAACGCATTGAAATCGATCGGATCGAGCATAAGCGGCGGAAACCCGCCGTCACGCGTGATGTCCGCGATTACACGGCGTGCAAACGGGAAGAGGACAAAGGGGCAGTCCACCCACAGCAGGGGCTCGATGCGCTCCGGCGGAATATTAACCAATTCGAAGATGCCGGCGTAAGACAAATCGACCAGGAAAAGCGTTCCATTCTCGACGGTTGCCTTGGCGGTGATCTTCAGGACCATCTCGTAGAAATTGTCCTGAAGCTTGTCGCCTTTCAGGTCAACGTTAACGTCAATCGCCGGCTTCTGGTTGACAACCGTAAGGCTATGCGGCGCATGCGGATTCTCAAAGGAGAGATCCTTGATGTACTGGCCCTTGACGGCGAAGCTCGGGTTTTTATTTTCAGCTGTCATAAGAATTACTTTTGCAGGTTCATGGTTTTTGGGTGGAGATTGCTAACACAAAACCACTATACTGTTCAAAGTAAAAAACTATATGCTATATATAGTAAATAATTGATGAAGTAAGGCTAATATTTATGTCTGAAGGGTTCGCTTCCTACGATATCATCATTATAGCCCTGATTGCCGGTTTCGTGCTGCTGCGCCTGCGCGCGGTGCTGGGGCAGAAAATCGGCCAGGATACGCCTCCCCCCTTTGATTACCGGGCCGCGGACAGCGAGGCACCGGTAGTGAAATTGCAGGAAAAAACGGCTCGCGCCCTGACGGACGAGGAAAAAGATGATGATAAACAATTGGTTGATAAGATATCCGATGTTACGACCGTGACCACCCTGGCCGCCATTAAGATGATGGATCCGGATTTTACCCTGAAAACCTTCCTGGATGGCGCGCGCATGGCCTTTGAGATGGCGCATGACGCCTTCAACAAGGATGACCGCGACACGCTGAAAATGCTGCTTTCCGCGCCGCTTTATGACGTGTTCTCCGCCGAGCTCGATGCGCGCAAGACGGGCGACAACCGTACCGAGACCACGCTGCTGGCCGTGCAAACAGCGGAGGCGAAAAACGTGCGGCTGGAGAAAAACATGGCCCGCATCACCGTGCGCTACGTGAGCGAGCAGGTGAGCGTGGTGCGCGACAAGGGCGGCAAGATCGTGGAAGGTGACCCGGGCGCGGCGCATAACGTGGAAGACGAGTGGGTTTTCGAGCGCGATGTGGGCTCGCGGAATCCAAACTGGAAGATTATTGATACGTAATGTCATTGCGCGCGTTATTCCTCATGGCCGCGCTCACACTCACCGCCTGCGCCCCCGCTCCGCCAGAGCTGAAGCCGTATCTCACGAATTACGATGCCATGGCAGGCTGGGAGCGCGATGCGCACAAGGAAGCGCTGGCGGCGTTCAAACGCTCCTGCGAGATTATTCTTAAAACAGACCCGGAAAAACCCATCGGCAAAGGGCTGCTTGCCGTTCCGGCTGCGGAATGGCTTGACGTGTGCGAAGAAGCAATGGAGTTGAGCCCGCGGCGCGCGCGGCAGTTTTTTGAAACGCGCTTCACGCCCTTCCTGCCGGACCGCGAGACGCAAGGGCTCTTCACCGGCTATTACGAGCCGCTGCTGAAGGGCTCGCGCAAAAAGATCGCGAAATACCGCGTGCCGGTTTATGCATTGCCACCGGACCGGGTGGAGGGCACGCCGCATCTGACGCATGCGCAGATCAACGCGGGCGGGCTGAAAGGGCGCGGGCTGGAAATTCTCTGGGTGGATGACGAGGTGGATCTGTTCTTCGCGCATATCCAGGGTTCGGCGCGGGTGAAGCTGGCGGGCGGCGGGTACACACGCCTCGCCTATGCGGGCAAGAATGGGCACGGCTACACGGCGATCGGCAAGGTGCTCAAAGACCGCGGCGAGTTGACGGAAGTGAACATGTTCACCATCCGCCAGTGGCTGGCGGAGCATCCGCAACAGCAGCAGGAAGTGCTGGAGAGCAATGAATCCTACGTGTTCTTTAAAGAGATGGAAGACGGCGGCAGCCCGCCCGGTGCGCAGGGCGCACGGCTGACGCCGGGGCGGTCGCTGGCGGTGGACCACCGTTTTATTCCCTACGGTATGCCGCTCTTCGTGCAGACAATGCTGCATGATGAAACGCCGTGGCAGCGCGTGATGATTGCGCAGGATACGGGCGGCGCGATCAAGGGCATCGTGCGCGGGGATATTTTCTTCGGCGCGGGGAAACAAGCCGAGGAGCGCGCCGGGCGCATGAAGGGCAAGGGCGGCTACGTGCTGCTACTGCCTAATACCATCGCCGCGAAATTCTGATGCCGCGCAAGCCGACAGATGAGGAGCTGCACCTCTGGCACGAGGCGATGCGGGGTACGAAGAAATTTAAGAACACGGCTGAGATCAAGCTGCCGCCCGCACCGGCAAAACCTGTGAAAAAAAGCAAGCCAGTACCCGTGTCCGCCGCGCCGAAAGTGAAAGTGGCGCCGTTGGAAAGAGGGGTGTTTGACGGGGTGGATGCCAATACGGCAAGCAAGCTCAAACGCGGGAAATTCGCTATTTCACGGACACTTGACCTGCACGGCCATCACCGGGAAAGCGCGCATGAGGCGTTGCGCGCAGCCGTGAAGCAGGCGTATCATGCGGGCGCGCGCTGCCTGTTGGTGATTACCGGCCAGGGCGAGGTATTGCGGGGTAGCCTGCCCGGCTGGCTGAACGACGCGGACTTACGGCCTTTCGTGCTGGCGTTTGACCGCGCGATACAGGCGCATGGCGGGGCGGGGGCGTTTTACGTGCTGATACGAAGGAAGAGAGATTAGGGTGGAAGAAGAGCCGCATATACTGGTGGTGGATGACGATGACCGCCTGCGCGGGCTGCTGACGCGGTATCTGCGTGAGCACGGTTTCACGGTGACCGGTGCGGGCGATGCGGGCGCGGCGCGGGTGTTGCTGAAAGTCTTCGCGTTTGACCTCATGGTGCTGGACGTGATGATGCCGGGCGAAAGCGGGCTTGAGCTGGCGGGCAGCCTGAAGGTGAAGCCGCCGGTGCTGATGCTCTCGGCGCGCTCGGCCTCGGAAGACCGCGTGGCGGGGCTAGAGGTGGGGGTGGATGATTACCTTACCAAGCCGTTTGAGCCGCGGGAGCTGGTGTTGCGCATCCGCGCGATTTTGCGGCGGTCGGTGAAGCCGAAATCCGGCATCCGCAAGGTGGTGTTCGGTGATTTTGCGTTTGACGTGGAGCGCGCGCAGTTGACGCTATTGGGTGAGAAGGTGCATTTGACATCGGCGGAGGAATTATTGCTCAAGGCGCTGGCGAGCCAGCCGGGCCAGCCGGTGTCGCGCGAAACGCTGGCGGGAGAGTTGGGGCTGGACCCGGCCAATGCGCGCGGCGTGGACGTGCAGGTGACGCGCCTGCGCAAGAAGATCGAGGCGGGCGGGCGGCCGCATTTCATCCAGACGGTGCGCGGGGAAGGCTACCGCCTGCAGGGTGACGCGGCATGATCAAGCAGCTCATGCCCAAGACGCTGCTGGCGCGCGCGGTGCTGATCGTGGTGCTGCCGACGGTGCTGGTGCAGCTGGTGACGGCGTTTATTTTCTACGACCGCCACTGGGAAAGCGTGACGCGCCACATGGCGAACTCGCTGGCTGGCGAGATTGCGTTCATCTCCTACCAGGCGGGGCGGATGGAGCCGGAAGCGCGCGAGGCGCTGACGTGGATTTTCGGCGAGACGACGGGGATACAGGTGACGTTCAAGCCGGGGGCGCAGATTGCGCAGTCCATGCCGGGTAATGATTTCCCCGAGTTCCGCGAATCGCTGCAGACGCGCACGGACCTGCCCTTTTCCATTATGCGGCTGAGTGACGGCGAAACAGTGCGGATTGATATGCAGATCCGCGACGGCGTGCTTTCGTTTGATACGACGCTGAAACGCCTGGAGAGCGGCACGACGGTGATTTTCCTGCTTTGGATGGCGGGCTCATCGCTGGTGTTCTTGTGCATCGCACTGCTGTTTTTGCGCAACCAGGTGCGGCCGATCCGCCAGCTGGCGGAGGCGGCGGAGAATTTCGGCAAGGGGCAGGACATGCCGGGTTTCAAGCCCTACGGTGCGTTGGAGGTGCGGCGCGCGGCGCGCGCATTTTTGATTATGAGAGACCGCATTGCAAGGCAGATACGCTCGCGCACGGAGATGCTGGCGGGCATCAGCCATGACTTACGCACGCCGCTCACGCGCATGAAGCTGCAGCTGGCGCTTCCGCAGGATGCGCAATCGGGCACGAGCTTAAGCGAGGACGTGGAGCAGATGGAGCGCATGATCGCCGAGTACCTGGATTTTGCGCGCGGCGACAGCGGCGAGGAAAGCAATGTGATGCGCATTTCCGAACTGCTTAAGGACATCGCGGGGGATTACCGGCGGCAGGGGAAAAACGTGCAGCTGGATATCCAGGACGCCACGCTTGCCTTACGTGAAGGCGCGATCCGCCGCCTGATGCACAATCTTATCGACAATGCCTTCCGCTACGGAAGGGAATGCAGCATTTCCACCGTGGTGAGCGCCAACCGCGTGGAGATCAACGTGGATGACAAGGGGCCGGGCATCCCCGAATCACAGCGCGAGGAGGTGTTCCGCCCCTTCACGCGGCTGGATGCTTCACGTAACCCCGCCACTGGCGGGGTTGGCTTGGGGTTGACCATCGCGCGGGACGTGGCGCGTAGCCACGGAGGTGATATATCTTTAGGCGAGGCGCCCGGCGGGGGCTTGCGCGTGGTGGTACGTTTACCGTTATAATGAGGGCCTATGTTACGCTTTCTCGTAGAACTGCTGCCTGCCATGATCCCATTGCTGCTCTGCGCGGCGTGGATTGCGTGGAAGCGCCGCAAGGCGCCGCGCAGCTGGAAGGAAGGCCCGTGGTTCTGGGCGTTCATGGCCAGCATTGCGGTGGCCATTCTCTGCCTGTTCATGCTCGGACTGCGCGAGGGTGAGCACGGCGCTTACGAGCCCGCACACCTGGAAGGCAACA
Source organism: uncultured Rickettsiales bacterium (assembly GCA_964620765.1). Classification (GTDB taxonomy): domain Bacteria; phylum Pseudomonadota; class Alphaproteobacteria; order Rickettsiales; family SXRF01; genus CAZUKF01. The sequence goes on from CAZUKF010000012.1 coordinate 12,861, forward strand.
CGCTGGTGCCGGGGCGCATGCAGCAATGAGCACCCGCATCACAGGCGAGTGGCTGAAAGCGGCGGAGACGGAGGCGCTGGTCAAGGCGTTTGAGAAAGCGGCGGCGCCGTTGCGTTTCGTGGGCGGCGCGGTGCGCGACAGCTTGCTCAAGCGCACGGTGCAGGATGTGGATGCCGCCACCCCCGCAAAGCCCGAGGCGGTGAAGGCGCTGCTGGAGAAGGCCAATATCCGCGCCATTCCCACCGGGATTGAGCACGGCACCATCACGGCGTTGCTGGGGGACCGGCATTTTGAAATTACCACGCTGCGCAAGGATCTGGCCTGCGACGGCCGCCATGCCGAGGTGGAATACACGCAAGACTGGGAGGAAGATGCGAGGCGGCGGGATTTTACTGTCAACGCGCTTTACGCGGAACCCAGCGGCAGCGTGCATGATTACGTGGGTGGGCTCGCGCATTTAAACCCGCTGCAGATTTTGTTTATCGGCGATGCCGGTGACCGCATCCAGGAAGACGCATTGCGTATTTTGCGCTTCTTCCGTTTTTGCGCGCAGCTTGCCGCGAAAGAGACGGATGAAGCGGCACTGGCGGCCTGCAAAAAGCACGCGGGCATGATAGGGGATTTAAGCGGCGAGCGGATTGCACAGGAGATGTTGAAGCTGCTTTCCGTGCAGCAGCTTTCGCCGCCGCTGCTCAGCAAAATGCAGGATGTAGGCGTGGTGAACGAGCTGGGCCTGCCGCCGCCGCCTGCTTCGCTTTTCCGCATTGGCGGCGATGCGCTGACGCGCCTCGCGCTGTGGGCGGCGGATGAAAAAACGCTGGAGCGCGTGCATGCGCGCTGGAAACTTTCCACCAACCAGCTGCGCGCGCTGAAAGAAATCATGCAGGTGGCGGTACAGCTTTCAGCGGATGAAAAAACGCAGAAAAAGCTCCTGCGCGCCTACGGGGCCGACGCGTTTACGCGCGGCGTGCGCATGGCGGCGGCGCAGGCCGGGCAGATGCCTTCGCGCGAGATGCTTTCACTCGCCGCCAACTGGGCGCCCCCGCCCTTCCCCGTGACGGGCGATGATTTGCTGCGCAAGGGCTTCAAGGAAGGGCCGGAGCTCGGCGCGAAGCTGAAGGAGCTGGAGGAGGCGTGGGAAACGAAGGATTACAAACCCACGCGGGAGGAATTGCTCAAATGAACGAATGGGTCAGCAACCACGTGATGGCGGCGGTGGTAGCGCTGATACTCAATGGCCTGTTCGGCGGGCCGCGTGCGCTGCACCGCAAGCTGGGGCTGAACCGGCCGGGCCTGTGGTTCATGCGCGCGCTGCATACGGCGGCGGCCGGCAGCAGGCAGCGCGGCACGGTGACGGCGGTGTTGCTGATCATCGCGGGGATTATGGCGGGTGGTGCGATTACGTATGGCCTGCGCGGTGTTTACTGGGGCGGGCTGGTGGAGATTGCGCTGCTTGCCTTACTGCTTTCCGTGCGGCAGGCGGCGGATTTCGGGCAGGCAGTAAGCATGAAGATCGAGGAAGGCAATGCGCAAGCCGCGCGTGATGAACTGGCCGGGACGCCGTGGCGCAATACGCCGCTGCTGGATGGCCACGGCATCTGCCGCGCCGTGATTGAAACGGGTTCGGTGCAGTTTACCGACCGCACGCTTTCGCCGCTTTTCTGGTATTTGTTCTTAGGCTTGCCGGGTGCGCTCACCGCGCGGCTGGTGACGGCGCTTTCTGAATCCACCATGCACAAACGGGAAGAGTTCGGCTTCGCGGCGGGCCGCGCGGCGGCGGCATTGCATTATGTGCCTTCGCTGCTTGCCACATTGCTGCTGGCGCTGGCTTCGCCGTTCCTGCCTTCCTGCAACTGGCAGGCGGCGCTTAAAAACTGGGTGATGCACGTGGCGGATTTTTCCTACCGCCGCCGCGCGCTGGCGGTGACGGGTGCGGCGCTGAACCTGGCGCTGGGGGGCACGCTTTCCGTGTATGCGCAGGGACCGTGGGTTGGCGGCATTGTGCCGCAGGCAACGCCGGGGCATGTACGCACCGCCGTACTGCTGACGTGGTTAGCCAGCTTCCTCGTGCTTATTGGTCTTGCGCTTTTCCCGGCCTAGCGCGTCATAGGCCTGGTGCCTGCCGGGGCCGCGCAGGAATTTCTCGGTGATATTCACCGTCGAGCGCGTGCCGACGTCATGCTTGTGCGCTTTCAGCCAGTCTTCCGCCTCCTGGTAGCCCACGTCGTAGAGATGTTTGAAAAACGCCCAGCCGGTGTTGAGCTTGCTGGAGGCGTTGAGGTCCTTCAACTCCTCAGGTGAGTAGACGAGGTGGATTTTCATGTCCTTGTAGCGCGTGCGCTCCAGCCTGCCCTCGTGCAGGAGGCGCTGCACGAACTGGATGGCGCGCATCTCGGAGATCAGGCTGGAGTTGAAGGTGATCTCGTTGAGGCGGTTGATGATGTCGCCCGCCTTTTTCGGCACGCCGTCGCGGTGCAGCGGGTTCACCTGCACCAGCAGCACGTCTTCCGATTCGCAGCGGTAAATGAGCGGCCAGATGGCCGGGTTGCCCATGTAGCCGCCGTCCCAGTAATCCTCGCCCTCGATCTCCACGGCCTGAAACATGAAGGGTATGCAGGCCGAGGCGAGCAGCACCTCGGTGGTGATTTCGTGGCAGTCGAACACGCGCGGTTGGCCGCTGGATACGTGCGTGGCGGTGACGAACAGCTTGATGATGCCGCTGTCATGCAGGGCGGGGAGATCCAGCTGCTCATCCAGCACGTTGCGCAGCGGGTTGAGGTTGAGGGGGTTGACGTCATAGGGCGAGAGGATGCGCGAGAGCGCGTCGAAATAATGGTAGGCGGGGGACCAGTCGAGGTTCCAGCCCAGCAGCCATTGCTCGATGGGGTTCTGGTTGAACGGGCCGAAGGCGCTGATATCGGAGATGGATTTCCAGAAATGCGCCAGCGCCTCGCGCGCCCCTTCGCGGCCGCCCTTGAGGTAGCCGTTGGCCAGCACCACGCCGTTCATGGCGCCGGCGGAGGTGCCGGAAATGCCTTCGATGACGAGGTCTTCGTCCTGCAGGATTCTGTCTAATGCGCCCCAGGTATAGGCTCCGTGAGCCCCTCCCCCTTGCAGCGCTAGATTTATTTTTTTCGCACTCACTGCGCCGTCCAACCGCCGTCCATGGTGATCATCTCGCCGGTCATGGCGTTGCCGTTTTCGCTGCAGAGGAAAACGATCATGGCGCCGATGCTTTCGGGACTGATGAAGCGCTTGTTGGGCTGCTTGGCGCCGAGCAGCGCGGCGCTGGCTTTATCTTCGCTGATTTTTTCCGCCTTCGCCTTGTCGTCGATCTGTTTCTGCACCAGCGGGGTGAGAACCCAGCCGGGGCAGATGGCGTTGCAGGTGATGGCGCTGTCGGCGTTTTCCAGCGCGATGACCTTGGTCAGGCCGACGATGCCGTGCTTGGCGGCGACATAGGCCGATTTGTTTTCCGAGCCCACCAGGCCGTGCACGGAGGCAATGTTGACGATGCGGCCGAACTCGCGCTTTTTCATGCCGGGGATGGCGGCCTTGCTGGCGTGGAAGGCGGCGGAGAGGTTGATGGCGATGATGGCATCCCATTTGTCTTCGGGGAATTCCTCCACCTTCGCGGTGTGCTGGATGCCGGCGTTGTTGACAAGGATGTCGGTGCCGCCGAGGTTTTTTTCGCAGAGCTCCACCATTTCGCGGATTTCTTTGGGCTTGCTCATGTCGGCGGGCGAATACAGCGCCTTGATGCCGTATTGCTTGGGGAATTCGGCGAGCAGCCAGTCGATCATGGCCTTATCGCCGAAGCCGTTGAGCACCAGGTTGCAGCCCTCGTTGGCCAGCGCGTGCGCTACCGCGAGGCCGATGCCGCTGGTGGAGCCGGTGACGATGGCATTCT
>CAZUKF010000012.1:16780-24796 GCA_964620765.1 uncultured Rickettsiales bacterium
GACACATTATCGTATTTCCAGTCAGTAATATCTGCATAGGTTATGCCTCCTTTTGCTGCGGCGCAGTATAATCACTCCTTGCCGGTTGCGGGAAGATAAAACGTACTTTGAGGCCCGGCGCGTTGTCTTCGAGCTTTAATTCCGCGCCGTGAATGCTGGCGATGGCGGCTACCAGCGAGAGCCCGAGCCCGTTGCCGCGCGCGCTGCGGCTGCTCTCGAGGCGAAAGAATTTTTCAAATACTTTATCTTTAAATTCTTTAGGAATGCCGGGGCCGGAATCGGCGATGATAATTTCGGTTTCATCCTCGCCCGCGATGACGCTCACATTCACCCAGCCGTTTTCCGGCGTGAACTTGATGGCGTTGTCGAGCAGATTGGCGAAAGCTTGCGTAAGCAAATTCTTCTCGCCCTGGATGATGAGCGGACCCTTGAGGGTGGAGGCAAGCTTGATGTGTTTTTCCGCGGCATAGGGCTCGTAGAAATCCAGCAGGCGGCTGGTGATCCAGGTGAGATCGCACGGCTCGAAGGTGCGAAAATCGGTGTTGGCCTCCAGCTCCGAGATTTTCAGGATGGAGTTGAACGTGCCGATCAGCTCGTGCATTTCCTCGACGTTTTTATCCAGCAGGCGGCGGGCGGCGCTGGTCTCGCGCATGCCGCGCAAACCCGCTTCCGTGCGGGCGATGATGCGCGTGAGCGGGCTGCGCAGATCATGCGCGATGTTGTTGGCAAACTGCGAGAGCGATTGCAGCAGCGTCTCGATCTTGTCGAGCATCTGGTTGAGGTTGGAAGAAAGTTCGTCGAACTCGTCGCCGCCGCGGTTGAAGGGGATGCGTGCAGAGAGATTGCCGCGCATGATGGTATGCGCCGAGCGGTTAATGACGGCTAGGCGGCTGATGACGCTGCGGGTCATGATGACGGCGCCCGCGAACGCCATTAGCAGCGTGAGCAGCAGGCTCGCCCAGAAAGTCTGGGTGATGGTCTGCTTCACTTTGTTCATGTTCTGCATGGTCTGGCCCACCAGCAGCGAGCGCCACTTGGAAATCGGCACGGCGACGGCTTTCACCTCAATGCTGTCCGGGTGCTGGCGCGTGCCCTCGATGTTCATGCGCAGCCATTTGCCTTCTTTTTCAAAGATGCCTTCCTCGCGCGCGTATTTGGGCCACTCGGCGAGGTTGCCCGCGAGCTTTTCATCCTTGTTGTTGATGACGAGATAGATTTCGCTGCCTTCCTCGTCGCTCGCCATGAGTTCTTTAATGCGGCTCTCCAGCCCGGCCGAGCCGTTCTGGTGGTATTCGTCGAGCAGCATGGCGTAGCGCGCGCGCACGGATTCGGTGATCTGGTCTTCGAGATAGTTGGTGGCGAAGGTGGTAATGAAGGCGAACAGGATGATGACGGACAGCGAGAACAGGCCGACATAGACCAGCCCGAGCCGGAAGGTGAAGGTATGAAAAAGACGAGAAAGGCGAGAAAGCATAAGCGGTTAGAATAAATGGCCGAGGCACGTTTGTAAATGCATTGTGCTTGTCAGTATCTTAAAAAATATATAGAATTGCTGCAATTTAACTCTACCCCCCAAGGCCAGAGTTTTGAGGCGAAGTGTTGCCTGAGTTTTACGCCTTGGCGTGTCCCCGGCACGATTTTCCGGAGGAGATTTCCCATGATCAGGGTGGTTCACGGGATCGGGGCGGGTAATGCTCCGCGCGTCCTGCGGCACCATGGGTATCGCGAGGTCGCGCTCGCCATGGACGTCTGCAACCGCCGCGCCGCATGCCGGTTTACGCCGGATGGCCAGTGTGAGTGGGCGCTGCTTGACCTCGCCCTGAACGTGCCGAAGACGCTCGAACTGGCGGGGTACGGCACGGTTCAGATCGACGCGTTGCCCGAGGGGGCTATCGTCGACTCCGGTGATTTCATCGTCTGGAGCACCGGCTCATCGCCGCTGCCCGACGCACCCGACAGCGTATGCCCGACAACGGACGCGCCGAGCTTTGAATGGTGATGTTGCAAGCCCCGCTCCAGCTAAGCCGGAGCGGGGCTGGACTTTTAAGCGGCCAGCTTGTAGCCAGCGCCTCTAAGCGTCTGGATCAGCGATTTGTCAAAACCCTTATCAATCTTCTGGCGCAGGCGGGAGATATGCACGTCGATCACGTTGGTCTGCGGGTCAAAATTATAATCCCACACATTTTCCAGCAGCATGGTGCGCGTGACGACGGTGCCGGAATGGCGCATCAGGTATTCCAGCAGCGCGAATTCGCGGGCCTGGAGATCAATCTCCTTACCGGCGCGCTTGACGTTGCGGGTGAGCAGGTCCAGCTCCAAATCGGCGCAGGTGAGCCGGGTTTGTGGGGCGGAGGGGCCGCTGGCCTTGCGCCGCGTGATGGCTTCCAGGCGCGCGAGCAGCTCGGTAAATGAAAACGGCTTGGCGAGATAATCATCGGCGCCGGCTTTCAGGCCTTTGACTTTTTCATCCACCTTGTCGAGCGCGGTTAAGATGAGAATCGGCGTCTGGTTGCCGGACGCGCGCAACGTTTGCACAATGGTGACGCCGTCGACCTCCGGCACCATGCGGTCCACGATCAGAGCGTCATACGGCTCGCTGGCGGCGAGGAACAAACCGTCCCTGCCGCTGACGCGGTGATCCACCACGTAGCCGTGCTCGCGCAGGCCCTTGGCGAGATAATTGGCGGCTTCCTTGTCGTCTTCAATCAAAAGCAGTTTCATATTTGTCCATTGGCGGGGGTGATGTTCTTTATACAACCCGGCCCGCATTTCCCTTCGCTTATAGGGTTAAGCCACTAAAAATGCAATATTTAGTACTCTAGATTTCCTCCCCCTGGAAGGGGGAGGAGTAAGGTGGGGGTCCTCTATCATCCGCAGTGCGCTGAACCAGACCCCCATCCAACCTTCCCCCTTCCAGGGGGAAGGCTTTAGAGATCAGCGGCCGCCGCGGCCTTTTTCGGTGCGCGCCGCCTTCATGGCGGATTCGACGAATTTCCCGGCCAGATTCATACCCTTGGCGGCCAGCGCCTTCACCACATCCTTGCCGTCTTCAAACAGGGCGAGGTGGCCGGAGGCGTATTGCAAATGCGCCGCGTCGAGGTTGGCGATGGCCTGGTCGGTCTTGCGGGTTTCATCCTTGATGGCGGGGATGGCGTCGCCGTGCTTCTTGTTGCGTAACATGTTGAAAAGAAGTTGGCGGAACTCGGCGTTGTCCATGTGGGCGATGGCGTCCAGCACCTGCTGCTCGGAGGCGCCGCGCTGCATCAGCTGCAGTACCGCGCTCATCTGCTTGACCTCTTCGTTCATGGCCTCGGTGCGCTCGTGGTAATTATGGTCGGCATGCGGCTTGAACAGGGCCGAGAAGAGCACGCCGTATTGCTGGTAGAGCTCGGTGAGGCGGATCTTGACCGTGCGGTCCGGCTTGGCCTTCGGCGCGGCGGGAAGGTTCTCGTTCTGTTTCAGCACCTGCTGGTGCACGGAGAGCGGCCGGTCATTCTTGTTGAAGCTGGCCAGCGGCATGCTTTGGATATAGCGCAGGCAGGTGAGGTCATAGGCCAGCATCTCCACGCTGAGCCGCCCGCCCTGCCCGTACGCGCCGGCGGTGCTGGCGGTAAACTCCCGCACCGCATCATGAAAATACTCGATGCGGGGGCGGAAATCGCCGCTGCCGAATTGCAGGCCGAACTCCTCCTCGACGGCGAGGATCTCGCGGTAGAGGCGGTTCATGATGTCGATAACGCCGGAAATATCGCCCGGGGAGAGCTTCATTGCTTGACCTAAAGGTTAACGGGCGCTGATAGTAGCGAAGCTATGCCGGTTTGTCATCCCCTTGCACTTTATATTCATTGGCCGTTCTGCCGGTCCAAATGCCCGTATTGCGACTTTAACTCGCATGTGCGCGAAGGGGTGGATGAAAAGGCATGGGAGCGGGCGCTGCTGGCCGAGCTGGCTTGGGCAGCGGAAAAAGCGCCCGGGCGGCGGCTGGAGAGCATTTTTTTCGGCGGCGGCACCCCTTCCCTCATGCCGCCCGCCACCGTGGCGGCGCTGATCGAGGCGGCGGAGCGGCACTGGGGTTTTGAAGAAAATATTGAAATTACGCTCGAGGCCAACCCCACATCTGCCGAGGCTGCGTCCTTCGCCGGGTTTAAGGCGGCGGGGGTGAACCGGGTGTCCTTAGGCGTGCAGGCGCTGAACGCGGCGGATCTGAAATTTCTTGGACGGCAGCATAGCGCGGATGAAGCCATGCAGGCGGTGCGGCTCGCCGCGAAAACCTTCCCGCGCTATTCGTTTGATTTGATTTACGCGCGGCCGGGGCAAAAGGCAGAGACGTGGGAGCAGGAATTAAAGGAAGCGCTGGAGCATGCGGACGGGCATCTCTCGCTCTACCAGCTCACCATTGAAGAGAACACGGCGTTTCACCACGCGCATGCGAAGGGCGCGTTTGCAATGCCGAAAGATGAGAAAGCGGCGGCGCTTTATGAGCTGACGCAACAGGTGATGGAAGATGCGGGAATGCCCGCGTATGAAATTTCCAACCACGCCAAGCCGGGGCAGGAATCACGCCATAACCTGGCGTATTGGCGCGGGCATGAATACGCGGGCGTGGGGCCCGGCGCGCACGGAAGAATAAACGGCACGGCAACCGTGACGATCAAGAGCCCGGAGCGGTGGCTGGAGGCGGTGGGCAGGCAGGGGCACGGCTACGAAGTGTGGCAGGAGCTTTCGGAAGAAGAAAAACGGCAGGAAAAGCTGATGATGCGGCTGCGGCTGCGTGAAGGTTTTGCGCGCGGGGACATGCCGTTTTTGGAAAATGTTACGAAGCTCACGCGTGAAGGCCTGCTGGAGGAAAATGCAGAAATGATCCGCCCGACGGCGCGTGGCCGCCTGTTGCTTAATTACCTGGCGGGCGAGCTGCTGCCCTGATCAAATGCTTTCGGCGCGGCATCCAGCGTTTTCATGCTGCCTTCGGAGATTTCCATCACCGCCAGCGCGCGTTCGGTGGTGCCGTCGGCGCGGAAGCGGTAGAGCCCGTTGCCGGGGCCGAGGAAGCCGCGCGGATCGGTGAGCGTGTTGGCGTCAAAGCGCGCGCCGCCGTTTTTCAGCGCCAGTTCGGCGGCCAGCGTGACGGCATCGTAGGCGAGGCTGGCCAGGCGCTGCGGCTTATAGCCGTAGACGGCGAGGAAGCGGCGCTCGAAGGCGGCGTAGTATTCCGGCGGCGAGCTGGCAAACCATGCGCCCTGCATGGCGGGGTTGCGGCGCACCAGCTCGTCATCCCACTGGCCGGTGCCGATGAGGCGGTAATTCCGGCGCTCGATACCGGCGGCCTGCAGCGCACCCAGGGTCTGGCCCAGCTGGTCGCCGCCATCGGCGAGGAAAATCGCGTTGGCGGGTGCGCGGTCCAACCCCTGTTTCAGGCGGGTGGCGCCGGCGGTGAGCGTGGTGGTGGAGCGTGAATACATTTCCACCGGTGCCACGCGCACGCCCTTGCCGGTGAGCGTGGTGTTCAGCGTTTCGGCGATGGCGGTGCCGTGCGCGTCATTCGGCAGCAGGGCCGCGAGCGAGGAGACGTTCTGGCGCGCGGCATATTCGCCCATGCGCACCACCTGCTGCTCCGGCAGGAAACCGTAGACATATACGCCCGGCGCAGCGACGGCGCGGTTGTTGGAAAGCGCGATCATCGGCACGCCTGCGCGCTGCGCGACCGGGGCAGCGGCGCTGACGCCGGTGGAGAAAAGCGGGCCGACGATGAGGCTGGCCCCCTGCCCGATCACGGTTTCGGCGGCGGCGGAAGCCCCGGCGGGCGAGGTGCCGGTGTCTTTGGGGATGAGTACCACCTGCGCGGTAATCTGCGAGGGGTTGAGCGGCATGTATACGTCATAAACCGCGAGGGTGGCGGCATCCATCATCGATTGGCCGAGGCTCTGCGATTCGCCGCTCATCGGCAGCAGCAGCGCCACGCGCACGGCGGGCAGGTTCTCCGGCAGCTTGCCCGATATGTCCTGCATGGCCTGGTTGCCCGGGGGTATGGTTTTTTCCATGGGGGCAGCGGCGCCGGGTGGCGTGGTGCTGACGCGGTTTTGTGGCGGCGGCGGGGGCACTTTTCCGGTGTAGGCACAGGCCGAAAGCGCGGCAACGAGCAAAAATGATAGGAAAGAGCGTGACATGGGATATATAATTTACTCCGGATAAGGCTATGAGTCAAAACATCGCGAAAAAACCGCTGAAAGCCGGGCTCTACGTGGTGGCTACACCCATCGGTAATCTCGGGGATATTACCTACCGTGCGCTGGAGACGCTGGCGTCGGTGCAGCTGATCGCCTGCGAGGATACGCGCGTAACGGGCAGGCTGCTGCACCATTTTGGTTTGAAGACGCCGATGGAGCCGTATCATGACCACAACGCCGCGCGCATGCGGCCCGCGATTATTGAAACCGCGAAGAGCGCGCCGGTGGCGCTGGTTTCAGATGCCGGCACGCCGCTGATTTCTGACCCCGGCTACAAGCTGGTGCGTGAGGCGGTGGCGGAAGGCGTGCACGTGGAGGCGCTGCCGGGTGCATCGAGCGTGATGACGGCGCTGGCGGTGGCAAGCCTGCCGACGGACCGGTTTTTCTTCGCCGGGTTTCTGCCCGCGGGCGACAAGCAGGCTTCAGATGAGCTGGCGGAGCTTGCCGCCATTCCCTCGACGCTGGTGTTTTTTGAATCGGCCAAGCGCGTGGCGGAAAGCCTTGCGCGCATGAGTGCGCAGCTTGGGCCGCGCGAAGCCTGCGTGGCGCGCGAGCTGACCAAGCTGTATGAAGAGGCGGTGCGCGGCACGCTGCCGGAACTGGCGGCGCATTATGCGAAAGCCGGTGAGCCGCGCGGCGAGGTGGTGATCGTGGTGGGGCCGCCTTTAAAGAAGATGATCGATGATTCGATGATCGATGATTCGATTAAAAAAAGACTGGGCAAGATGTCTTTAAAAGACGCGGTGGCGGAGGTGATGGAAGAACTGGGGTTGCCGCACAAGAAAATATATGCCCGCGCGCTGGAGCTGAAAAATGACGGCGCGTAAACAAGCAGCGCATGCGCGTGGGCTGGAAGCAGAGCAGCGCTGCGCCGAATTGCTGCGGGCGAAGGGATATGAAATTGTCGGTGTGCGCTTGCGCACGGAAGGCGGCGAGTTGGATATCGTGGCGCGTGATGGAGATGCGCTGGTGATCGTGGAAGTGAAGGCGCGGCGCACGCATGACGCGGGGCTTTATGCCATAACACCCGCCAAGCAGAAGCGCCTCGCGCGCGCGGCGGCGGCGTTTCTTGCTGGACTCGGCGGCGCGGCAGTGCCTAATATACGTTTCGATGTTATGGCGGTGGGCATGAACGGTGCGCCGCTGCATTTGCAAGATGCATGGAGGCCTGAGAATGAATATTCGTAATGTGATTTTGGTTTTACTGGCGCTGCCCCTGCTTTCCGGCTGCTTCCCGCTGGTGCTGGGCGCGGCTACGGAAGGTGCGGTGGTGGTGGCGCAGGAGCGCTCGGTGGGCGACGCGGTGGATGACGCCAGCATCTTCTCCAAGATCAAGTACAAGTTCTCGCAGCAGGAGAGCAAGGACATGCTCGCCAACGTGGAAGTGAAAGTGGTGGAAGGCCGCGTGCTGCTCACCGGCAATGTCGACCAGCCGGATTCGCAGATCGAGGCGGTGAACCTCGCCTGGCAGGTGGAGGGCGTGAAGGAAGTCATCAACGAGATTCAGATCAACGACCAGTCCGGCTTCTCCAACTACGCGCGCGATGTGTGGGTCTCCACGCAGGTGCGCTCGCGGCTGCTGTTCGGCAAAGGCATCAAGTCGGTGAACTACTCCGTCATCACTGTGAACCAGGTGGTGTATCTCATGGGCGTGGCGCAGAACCAGGAAGAGCTGGACAAGGCGACCTACGTGGCGAGCACGACTTCTTACGTTAAGAAAGTTGTTTCTTACGTGCGCCTGAAGGACGGCGCGCCCGACTAGACTGGCGCGACGGGCGGCGGGCGACGGGAG
>CAZUKF010000013.1:0-24042 GCA_964620765.1 uncultured Rickettsiales bacterium
TGGCCATCTCCTGCCAGTCCCGCGGAATGGCCCGCATGTAGTTCTTCTTCATTTCGGTGTACTCAAGCCAATATGACTATGAGTTTAATCATATCGACATATATTGTCAAGTCCGAATTGAACATATCGAATATTTTCGGTCCGTCAGGGCTATGTGGGGGGATCAAAGATCCGGCTTGGTCGCCAGGGCACTGGGCCGTGACAGCATGCGTTCGCGCCAGGCGGCTACGGCGGGGCCGGGGGTGATTTCCATCAAAGGCAGGAATTCAAGGAACGGGGCGTAGCATATTTCAGCCAGAGAGAACCGCTCGGCCACCAGCCAGGTTTTGTCCTTGAGGTAGATGCGCTCAAGGATGTCGAGGTGCTTTTCGATTTCCCCCTTGGACTGGTCAATCAGCTTCATGTCCCAGCGGTCCTTGGGCAGGAAGCGCTTGGGAAAAATGATGGTGCCCGCCTGACGCGTCATCTGCAGATCGCACAATTTCATGTGCATGTCGACCAGTGCGCGTCCGCGCGCATCATCAGGCACCAGCGCGGGCGTGGGGTGCGTGGCTTCCAGGTAATTGAGGATGGCGGTCGATTCATACAAAATGAAGCCGTCCTCCTCCAGTGTTGGAACGCGGGCATACGGGTTGAATGCCAGGTAGGCGGGATCGCGATGGGCCTTTTTTTCCATCGATTTCCGCGCTACGCAAAATTTCCGAATCAGACGAAAATTCGCTGGCATGTGTGAAAGTGTTTGTCGATGTGGCCCCTGACGCCGCCCGGTCCATGTGCCCGTTCGGATCGGAATACGGCAAAAGCATTATAGCTATCTCGGGATCACCTTTACGAAAGCGAGAGGTATCCATGGCACGGTGTAAATAATCCTGCCCAAGCGAAAAACGATGCCGGCGGCTGGCTTTTCCCAATAACTCCGCCACCTTGTCTGTGTTATGCCGGCTGACTGCCCGGCCAATTTCCTCGTATATGTCCATGCCGTAGGCTCACTCTCCCCCGGCTTTTATAAACGAATATTAGGAATATGCCAGCGGTGAGGTTTTATAAAACTGGTGCCCCGGGTCGGACTCGAACCGACACACCCTTGCGGATACAAGATTTTGAGTCTAGCGCGTCTACCAATTCCACCACCGGGGCAAGGCCGCATATCATAAACACAAGGCTTACTGCGTCAAGAACGCACGTAGACCCAGGCTTTTGCACCGGATTTCAGCGTTACCGCCACGCGCCGGTACTTAGAAACCTCGTATTCGTCGGCGGCAGCCAGCTCCCTGGGTGTAATTTCGAAAACCATGCCCGGCACTTCATCCGCAGGATTGGCACTGGGCTGCACGATGGGATGGTGCGTCTTGCCGCTTTCGGCCACCACTTCCGGGTCATTGATCGCCACCATGGATTGCACGTAGCCCGGCAGCGCATCGCTTCTGCCTGCCAGTTCACGGCCGAAATTGGCCAGCTGGACGGATTTATCCTGCAGGGTGCCGTAGGAGAAAAGAAGTACGCGGGCAGAATCATTCATGATGCCTCTTTACTACAACCTGCCGGCACACACAGCAACACGCTGCAAACCTCTTGTAACCCGCAGCCTCCTTGCGTAAGATCGCGTCATGCGGCAAGCGGCCACCCGGTTTCTTAATTTACGCCCTCAATCCCCTGCTTTTCTGCGGCTGCTTTCGGGCCTCTCCATGTTAACGCTCGCCGCGGCTTTCATTGCCCAATACGTATTCCTGCTCGCCCCTTGCCATTTGTGCATCCTGCAGCGCTGGCCGTATGCCGGGGTTATTCTCATTGGCCTGCTTGGCCCTGAATTAACTAAAAACACGAAACATCTTCGCCTGCTGCTGCTGCTCTGTATCGCGCTTTTCCTCGTGGGCGGCGGCATCGCCTTTTACCATGCGGGCGTGGAAAACGGCCTGTTTCCCGGCCCCAGCTCCTGCACAAGCACCTCCACCGGCAACGAGACGATTGAAGAGCTGCGTGCACAGATCATGGGTGCCCCGCTCGTTTCGTGTGATCAGCCGCTGGGTCACCTTTTGGGCCTCTCGCTGGCAGTCTGGAGCACACTGATATACCTTTTTTTAACCATATTGGCCTCTTATGGCTATAGTAGAGTCCGCCGCCATGACGATTTTCAGTAAAAATTTATGATCAAGCAGCCCAAGCAACTGCTACCCGGAGATATTTCTCGCGAGCGCGCGCTCGCGCGTATTATACGTGTAGATCAGGCGGGCGAATACGGTGCGCGGCGCATTTACGCGGGCCAGCTCGCGGTGCTGAAGAACCGCCCCTCCGCGGCAACGATCCGCCATATGGCCGCGCAGGAAGACCGGCACCTGGAAACATTCAACCGCCTGGTCGCGCAGCGCCGCGTACGGCCGACGGCGCTGATGCCGCTCTGGCACGTGGCCGGTTACGCACTGGGCGCCGCCACCGCGCTAATGGGAGAGAAAGCCGCCATGGCCTGCACGGTGGCGGTGGAATCAGTCATCAATGAGCATTATGCTGGGCAGGAAGCTGCGCTACCGGAAGACGAGGCGGAACTGAAAGAAACCGTTGCGCAGTTCCGCAAGGAAGAAATGGAACACCATGACACCGCGCTGGAACACGGCGCAGAGGAGACTCCCTTTTACCATGCACTTTCGCATGCCATACAATTCGGTACGCGCTGCGCGATCTGGCTTTCTGCCCGTGTTTAGCGCAGCCCGCATAGCGTGTCTCTCGCTCCTGCTGATACTCGCCGGCTGCTTCCACATGCCCGAAAATTACAAGGAAAAATTCAATGCTGAGAAATATGACCTGATCGACCCGCAGCAGAATCTCACCCGCAAGGATTTCAAAGACATACACGTTGCGCCGGGTACCGCCACAGGCACGGTGCTGGAACCGCCGATTCCAGAGCTCGCGCCGATTCTTTCCGCGCCGCAGCAACCCAAAATCGGCCAGACTAAACTGGTCTCCATCGCCGTCACGGATGATGTGCCGCTCAAAGATGTGCTGTGGGAGCTGGCGCGGCTTGCCGACGTAGACATCGAGGTAGACGCCAGCATTACCGGCGGTATCGGTTTTCGCGCCAAGGACCGCCCCTTCAACGAAGTGGTCGAGCGAATCGCCGACATGTCGGGTCTGCGCTATTCCATGAAAAATGGCGTGCTGCGTGTGGAGCGCGATACGCCCTTTATTCAGATGTACTCCCTGGATTTCATCAACGTGGAACGCAGCTCCACCGGCAGTGCCAGCGCCGGCAGTACGGCAGGCGGCGCGGGCGGCGGCGGTGCGGGAGGCGGCGCGGGAGGCGGCGGCGCGGGCGGCGCCAGCGCCGGCGGCGCAACCGGCAGCGCCAGCATCACATCTACCTCCATCAGCGATTTCTGGAAGCAATTCGAGCAGGCAATGGCAAGCATCCTAACATACAAGCCGTCGTCGCTCAACTCCGCCGGCACGTCCGCCACGGCTGCCAGCGGTTCCGGCCAATCCGCTACGCCAGCCGCCACCAGCCTCGCGGGAACACCATCCGGCGAACGCTCTTTCTTCGTTCTCAACCGCCAGGCGGGCACGGTCACCGTTTCCGGCACGGAGCGTCAACACGCCATTGTAAAGCGCTACCTGCGCGCCATGCAGGGAAACACCTCTACCCAGGCGCTGATCGAAGCGAAAATCGTCGAGGTATCGCTGAACGAACGCTACCAGAGCGGTATCGACTGGGGACGCTTCGGCACCGACAGCCTCAGTTTTACCAGCGCCTTTGATACCGTCGCCACCGCAGCCACCGGCGCAAGCCCGGCAAGGATCAGCGTGCTGGCCCAGAATGCATTCGGCAACGGCAATGACCTTTCGCTGGCGGTAAACCTGCTCAGTGAATTCGGCACTACGCGCGCTCTCTCCAGCCCGCGCCTGCACGCCATGAACAACCAGCAGGCCGTGCTCAACTTTACCGAAGACATCATCTATTTCAGAGTCGATCTTAAAACCACCGACCCCATTCCTGCCACCGACTCGAACCCGGTACCCACGCCCGCTAAAATCGAGATCACCAGCACCAAGGAAACCCAGCCGGTGGGCATCACGCTGGTGCTGCAGCCGACCATTGACCCGGAGACCGACGAAATCACGCTTAGCGTGCAGCCTACCATCACCAAGCTGGTGAAGTTCGTGAACGATCCTGGCTTTAAGATTTCGCTGGCTAGCGCCATTTCCGCCATCACCGATACCGACCTCCAGACTGAGCTTTCTGCGCTGGAGAGCCCGATCCCGCAGATCGAGAAGCGCCTGCTTGACTCCGTGCTCAAGATCAAAAGCGGCCAGACTATGGTAATCGGCGGCCTGCTGGAGGACAGAATCATGAACAACGACACTGGCGTACCGTATGTGAGCGAAGTGCCGTGGATAGGCAATCTGTTTAAGAGCGTCGACAAGCAGGATACCAAGAAAGAGCTGGTGATTTTCATTCGCGCCACCGTGGTTTCGCCGCACGGTAGCGCAGACCGCGCCGACAAGGAGATCTACCAAAAATTCATGCAAGACCCGAGGCCACTGGAGTTCTGATGCTTACTAGTATTCGCTATATTCTCCTCTGCGCACTGCGTGACCGGCTGTTCGTCGGGCTGCTGGCAGGCGTGGCAGCAGCAACGCTGATTTCCTCTATGCTTGGCGGCACCGCCTTCCTCGAGGAGCGCGAGATGTCGCTCGCCTATGCGGGAGCGGCGGCACGCCTCATCCTCGTCATCGGTCTTATCGTTTTCGCCTGCTTCCACGTGCGCCAGGCCTTTGATTCCCGCGAGATTGACGTGATGTTATCACGCCCGCTGTCACGCCCGCAGCTGGTGGTGGCCTACTGGCTGGGCTTTTCCGCCGTGGCAACGCTGCTGGCCGTGCCCACCGCTGGTGTCATCCTGCTGATCGGCCCCATCAGCGAAGCGGGCTTCATCGCCTGGAGCATTAGCCTGCTGCTGGAAACATGGTTCGTGGTGGCGCTAGCGCTGTTTACATCGCTGGCGCTTAAAAGCGCGGTGGCTTCCGTCATGGCGTCGCTCGGGTTTTACGTTTTGTCTCGCATGATTGCGTTTTTCGTGATGACGGCAGATTCCATTACCAAGCAGGATTTCCTACTGATTGGCACCAAGTACATGCTCACACTGGTTTCGGCCATCATGCCGCGGCTGGATTTCTTCAGCAAAACGGAATGGCTGATTTACGGCATGAGCAGCAGCCTGGATTTGCGGCTTTTCCTGGCGCAGAGCGTGATCTTCATCCCCATCCTGCTGCTCGCCGCCATCATCGACTTCAAGCGCAAACAGTTCTAACATGAGCACCCGTGTTTTCGTTGTCCTGCTGGCACTTTTCACAGGGTTCCAGGCCGCGTTCTGGTGGCAGTACCACCTCGTACGCCCGCCCACGGACGTCGTCCCTACACCGCCCGGCAAGAGCACATTGCAAGCGCTCTCGCTCGGCGACAGCGAATCCTACTTCCGCTTCCGCGCCATGCAGCTGCAGAATTTCGGTGACAATTACGGCCGCTCTGTTTCCTTACGCTTTTACGACTACAGCCGTCTCTATCAGTGGCTCACCCTGCTCGATACGATCAATTCGCGCTCAAACATGCTGCCTTCCATCTCCACCTATTATTTCAGCCAGACGCAGAACCCGGTCGACGTGCATTACATGGTGAGCTACCTCTACGCCCACTCCAAGCGTGATATCCCGCATAAATGGTGGTGGCTCTTGCAATCCATCTACCTTGCGCTCTACAAGATAAATGACATTGACCTCGCGCTGAAGGTTGCCAAGCCGATGATAGACCCCGGCGTGCCGGCCTGGGCGCAGCAGATGGTGGCGGTGGTACATGAAAAGCGCGGCGAGATGCAGGACGCGCTGCGCATCATGGAAACCATCGAGGCCAATGCCAAGGACATCACCGACGAAGATTTACGATTCATGCGTTATTTCGTGGAAGAGCGGCTGGGCAAGCTCAAGGAAATGGAGAACAATGGTGCAGGGCAATAAACTGCTTTTGTATAGATAAAAAAATATATATATGAATGGGTAATGGGGAACCCAGCGTGAACGACATACTGCTCACCATATCACAGGCACTGCAACTGGTCGCGATGGCGCCCTGCATATTCGTCATCGTCTTCCTCCTCTTCACCGGTCGTTACAGCCGTGAGAATGTCCTGCCTGCGCTTTATTTCGCCGCGCTCATGTGCAGTTTCATGCTGCCGCTGCTCGGGCTGGTTCCCTTCGGCAAGGAACCCTGGGTGAAGGGCATGCTGCTTTTTGGCGAGAACATGACGGTCGCCTTCAGCTTCCTGCTCATCCTGCAATTCCTGGAAGGCAATATCCCGCAGGCGCCGTACTGGTTCATCCTGGCGCTCCCGATCATTGGCGGCACCCCGTTCATTTACGCCATGCTCAGCGCCAACGAAGTCTGCTTAGGCCTGGAGAACTGCTACCCCACCGCCTACATGCGCACGCTGTTCAACATCTTCAGCACGGCGATGATCTTCCTGCTGCTGATCTACAAGCTCTCCATTTCTTCCTCCCGCATCGCCATTGAGGATATTGACCGCAAGCACCGCTACTGGCTGATCATGTCCATCGTGGTGTTGAACCTCGTCATGGCGGGGTTTGACCTGCTCATGGTGGCGGGCAAGCTGCCGGAAGAGGAAGTGCTGCTTTCCTCCACCATCATCCGCATTACCTTCATCTACCTGGTGCTGACCTCGATTTTCGCGGTGTTCTACGAACTGTTCGAGATCGACTCCAACACGGATGTGCCGCGCGGCGTGGACATAGACAAGGAACTGGTGGAGAAAGTAAAGTCGCTCCTGCAGGAAGAGCGTATCTACCGCGAGATGGGCCTGACCCGCAAGGTGCTGGCCGACAAGCTCGGCATCAGCGAGCACCGCGCCTCGCGCATCATCAACGCCTACTTCCGCAAGAACTTCAATGAGCTGGTGAACACCTACCGTATCGAGGAAGCCAAGACACGCCTAAAAGCCGAGGAAACCGCCATCACGGTGATCGCGTTCGAGGTGGGGTTCAACTCCATCGCCTCGTTCAACCGCGTGTTCAAAGAGCTAGCCGGCACCTCGCCCAGCGAGTACCGGCAGAAATCCAAGGCAGAGCCTGCGGCTACTGCTTCTTCCGGGGAGTCGGTTTTACCATCTGCGGCTGCGGCGAAGTAACGCAGTGTTCGGGCGCCGGAAAGGCACCGGAGCGCACATCTTCCGCATAGGCCGCCGCGGCGGCGGAAATCTTCTTCGCCAGATCGGCATATTTCTTCACGAAGCGCGGCGCGCGCTCGGTCAGGCCCAGCATGTCGTCAATCACCAGCACCTGCCCGTCACAGGCAGGCGACGCGCCGATACCAATGGTAGGAATATCCAGCCGCGCCGAAATCTCAGCCGCCAGCGTTTCTTCGGTAGCTTCCACCACCACCGCGAACGCCCCGGCCTTTTCTACCGCCAGCGCATCCTGCATGATCTGCTCGCGCTCGGATGCGGTTTTGCCCTGCGTGCGGTAACCGCCCAATGCGCGCACGTGCTGCGGCTTCAGGCCCACATGGCCCATCACCGGCACGCCGCGCTCGGTGAGGAAACGTATGATGGGCGCCATCTCCGCGCCACCCTCCACCTTCACCGCACCGCAGCCGGTTTCCGTCAGCACGCGGGCACAGTTTAAAAACGCCTGTTCCGTAGACGCCTGGTACGAGGCAAACGGCATATCCACCACCACCATCGCCTGGCGGCTGGCATTCACCACCGCGCGCCCGTGCGCGATCATCATCTCTAGCGTCACCGGCAGCGTGGTCTCCATGCCATACACCACCATGCCCAGCGAATCGCCCACCAGCAGGATATCCACGTACGGGTCCAGCAGGCGCGCCTGCGGCGCCGTGTAGGCCGTAAGCACAACAATCTTCTCCGCGCCTTTCATGGCACGGATCGTCACCGGGGTGGCGCGCTTGGCGCTATCGTTGTGAACTGACATAAGGCGCTGATAATACTATTAAGTGGCTCACCCTTCAAGGTGTAGTGGTTGCCCTGCATATGCAACTTGCACGGTGCTTCGTAATGCCTGATATTTGGGTAATCTGGATTTTGGTTGCCCGGCCAGGATTCGGACCTGGATTTCCGGCCTTGGGAGAGGGGTGTCCTACCGTTAGATGACCGGGCAACGAGAAAAATAAGGCGCTGTATAATATTATTATTTAATTGGCTTGACCGAATTATAACAAAATTGTTATATATTGGTCAAGCGCGCACTTGCAAAAAATAACAATTTTGTGATATAAATGGTGTGGGATGTCCAAAGATACCCAAGCTCCGTGTATCCCGACGAAATAATTGAGGAATGCCCGGAAGCAATGGAAGCAATAGATGCAGTCATCCTGAAAATGAGGGGAAAGGGTCCCTCTCTTACGGACTGCGGGTATCAAACAAAAAATTTAGGAAAAGAGAATGCGGGATTATGGCAAGTCAATCTTAAGGTAGAGAAGCGTCAAGTGAGAATACTTTACGCTCCCTACGGAAATACGATTGTCCTATTCCGGATTCATAAGAAGTCATCTCCACAAGAACAAACAAGAGCATATGAATTAGCTGGTAAGCGAAAGAGAGAATACGAACAGAAACAGAGGCAGTCATATGACAGAAACCGCACAGTCCATTAAACTAAATTTGACCGAGAAGCTAAAAAACTCGGCTTATCGGCGCAAATTCTTTTTGGCCGAATCATCTGCGCTTATTGCAGAACAACTCATTAGATTGAGAAAACGCAGAGGCATGAATCAGCATGACTTAGCAACCAGAATAGGCACTAAGCAGCCCGCTATTTGCCGCATTGAACAGGCTGACTATCGCAGCTGGAGTTTTAAAACATTACTCAAAATTGCTGATGAATTAGACGCGCGCCTTCGTGTAGTCATTGTACCTTACGAAGATGTTATTATGGAATATGGAGATAGCTTTGTTTCTAACAAGACAGAACCATCTGGAACTTACACGATTCTAACTACACCTAACCTAACTACACCTAATTTTCGCCGCAATGTTGTAAATACAAGTAACACTCCATCTAACTCTGCCACGATAAACTACAAAAGAGAGTTTAATGTCGAACGCCTCTAAACTTAAGCCTGTAGACGTAATCGTTTGTGATGACATTCGTCAGGAAGCAAACGGCAAATATTTTTTAATAGGTGTATACCCATCCGGTATTACCGTTGCAGAGTTGCCTATCGTTATCCCTCTTTCACTGTGGCTGGTATTCGAATGCCTAGAAGCTGGGAGTCTTGAGCTTGAGATTGAAGTGCGTAGTCCTAATTCTGAGCACAAAATTGGTATTAAAGCAGGGTTCACAACTCCTTCGGCTAAACTGCCATCTAAAGCACCTTTACCGATTACTCTAGTGCCCTTTCAACTTGAACATGCTGGGGATGCATCCGTTTATTATAGAGAAAAAGGACACGAGAAATGGTTGCTTCTGAAAACATTTCCGATTGAAGTCAAGACACCGGAAAAGCCGCAGAGTTAATTCGTACAGAACTTTTTCTTAGATAGTTTTCTTTACAACTATCCCTTCACCCCCCTTAAACGTACGGGGCAGGCTGAAAGTAATGGTCGTACCCACGTTCAGCTCGCTCTGGAGGCCGAATTTGCCCCCCATGAGCTCGACGAACTTCTTGGTCAGAGGCAGGCCCAGGCCCGTGCCTTCATACTTGCGGGAAAGCGCGTTATCCACCTGCCCGAAGGCCGCCATGGCCTTGGCGATGTCCTTTTGCGCCATGCCGATGCCGGTATCCACCACCTGGAATACGTAAGTATCGGCGGTCAGATCCTGCCAGCCGGTGATGCGCACCTTGCCGCCCGAGGGGGTAAACTTCACGGCGTTGGAAAGCAGGTTGAGCAGCACCTGCTTAAACTTCTTGCCGTCCGTCTCCAGCACGAAATGCTCTTTCGGCAGGCCGTTGACCAGCTCCACCCCCGCCGTTTCCGCGCGCGGCTGCACCAGCCGCAGGCAGTTCACGGCAAGCTTGGTAGCATTCACCTCTTCCACTTCCAGCTCCAGCTTGCCGGCTTCGGCCTTGGAGTAGTCGAGAATGTCGTTGATCAGCGACAGCAGGTGCACGCCGGAGCTGTGAATATCGTTCATGTAGCCGGCGAACTGCGCGTTCTTCACCTCGCCCATCATCTCGTTCTTGATGATGTCGGAAAACCCGATGATGGCGTTCAGCGGTGTGCGCAGCTCATGGCTGATACTGGCCAGGAACTGCGATTTCTGGCGCGTGGCTTCCTGCGCACTGGCGGCCACCGCTTCCATCTCCATGACTTTCTCATGCTGCCGCGCGATGACGGATTCGGATTTGCGGTAGACGATGCTCATCACCACCAGCATGCCCAGCACCGTAAGCACGATGCTGATGACCACCGCCACCAGCAGCAGCAGGAACTGCCCGTTGGGCACGCTGACATCGGTGAACAACTCCAGCAGCGCCTCGCCGTCGTTTGGGCCCATCACAATCACACTGCGCACCAGCAACGGGTCTTTGCCCGGTACCATGCTTTGGGAACCTGAAAGGCTGCTTGCAACACGGATGGGAGAGGCTTTCGCGGCCTGCGCATCCGCCAACAGCGCACCCGTGTGGGTGGTGCCGCCGGTGGTATAAAGCAGCGCGCCGTCACGCCCGTAAAGGCGCACGCCTTTCACCTGCGAATAGGTAATGAACCGCTGCATGTCGTCGGCCAGCGCGGGCGCGATTTCGCTCTTGGCCAGCGTCTCGCGGTGGCGGGCCCAGATATCGACGTTGAAATGCCGGGCAACGGCAATATTGGTCTGCTGGCCGAGTTCGCGCAGCGCTCCTTGCGCCTGCGTGTGAAAAAAGCCCCCCACCGCGCCCGCAACGACGACCATGGCCAGCAGGCTTATCAGTGTGAAGAAGCGCAGGTAGCTCAGCATGGGGTAAAGCTCGGATATAGTACTGGAATTTCAATCATATCCGGGGAAATGATAAGAATGGCTTAATTATGCAGGAGAAAAGTTGACAGGCGGGGCCGCAGGCCTTATAAAGTCCCCTCTTAAAACTCAAGGATTTAAGCAGGCCGCCCATGAAACGTACCTACCAGCCCAGCAAGATCGTCCGCAAGCGCCGCCACGGCTTCCGCGCCCGCATGGCCACCGTCGGTGGCCGCAAGGTGATCGGTGATCGCCGCCGCCAGGGCCGCAAGCGCCTGTCGGCCTAATATAAAAATCGATTCCATCAAGAAACGTGCGGACTTCCTGCGCATCTCGGCAGGGGGCAGCAAATTTGCCGTTTCCACCTTCATCCTGCTCACCCTGCCCGGCCCGAAACCGGACGAAGTACGCTTCGGCCTCACCGCCACCAAAAAACTCGGCGGCGCCGTGGTGAGGAACCGCATCCGCCGCCGCCTGCGCGAGGCCTTCCGCGCCGCCGCCCCCGGCCATGCAAAGCCGGGGCATGATTACGTGCTCATCGCCCGCAAGAACGCTTTACTGTGTGAGTATGATACGCTAATCCGTGATCTCCAGTTCGCGCTGCCGCGCGTCCACAACCAGCCCCCCGCACAGAAGAGAGCATGATCTTGCGCCTGTACCGTTTTTTCTCCCCCCTGCTCGGCTGCAACTGCCGCTTCGAGCCCAGCTGCTCGCATTACGCGGAAGAAGCCTTTGCCCGCCACGGCTGGCTGCGCGGCCTGAAACTCACTGCAAGCCGCCTCTGCCGCTGCAACCCGCTCGGCGGCTCGGGGTTTGACCCGGTCCCATGAAGACGCGCCTCCCTCCCCGCAAGCAGAACCCGGCGGATCAGCGCAACCTGGTCATCGCCGTGGTCATGTCTGCGCTGCTGGTGGTGGCGTGGCAGATCATGGTGGAAATTCCCAAGCGGCAGGAGCTCGCCAAATGGCAGGCCCTGCAGGAACAGAAAAAGGTTGAAGCCGCCCAGATCGAGCAGGCGGAAAAGGCCGCCGAAGCGGCAGCGCCTGCCACTCCCAAAACGCGCGAGGAGCGCCTCGCCTTAAGCCCGCGCGTCGGCATCCATTCCGGCACGCTCACCGGCTCGGTATCGCTGAAGGGCCTGCGCTTTGATGACCTTCGCCTCAACAAGTACCACGAAACGCGCGACCCCAGCAGCCCCACCGTCATCCTGCTCTCGCCCGCGGGCGGCGCGGATGCCTATTTCATGCAGGCGGGCTGGCTGGCGGAAAAAGACGGGCCCGCCGTGCCGGACGAAAACAGCCAGTGGAGCGCCGACGGCAGATCCGTCGAGCCCGGCAAGCCCGTCACCTTCCGCTGGGAGAACGGCGCCGGCATTACCTACACCGTCACCGCCGCGCTGGACGAGGATTACATGTTCACCCTCACCCAGGGCGTGGAGAACAACAGCGGCGGCGCCATCAGCGTCAGCCCCTACGCCTTCATCAACCGCGCCTACCCGGATACGGGCATGCACAACTACATCCTGCATGAAGGCCCGCTCGGTGTGCTGGACGGCGCGCTTTCCGAAATCACCTACAAGGAACTGCGCGAGGAAGGCCCCAAAACGTTTGATAACGCGAAGGGCTGGCTCGGCGTCACCGACAAGTACTGGCTGACCGCGCTGGTGCCGGACAAGGACAGCTTCAAGGCGGGCGTCAGCCATTACAAGAGCAAGGAGCAGGACCGCTACCAGGCAGAAGTCACCCACCCGGCGCTCGAAATTTCCTCCGGCAGCCGCATGCAGACCCATACACGCTTCTTCGCCGGCGCCAAGGAAATCGAGGCGCTGGACGCCTACGCCATGGGCAATGCAGATGCCGGCCGCGCCCCCATCCCGCTGTTTGACCGCGCGGTGGATTTCGGCGTGCTCTACTTCCTCACCAAGCCGATGTTTCTGCTGCTGAACTTCTTCTTCACGCATGCAGGCAATTTCGGCGTGGCGATTTTGCTGATGACCATCGTCATCAAGCTGCTGATGTTCCCGCTCGCCAACAAGGGCTACCACGCCACCACCGCCATGCGTGCCCTGCAGCCGGAAATGGCCGCGCTGAAAGAAAAACACGGCGAGGACAAGGTGAAGATGCAGCAGGAGCTGATCGCTCTCTATAAGCGCGAGAAAGTGAACCCCGCGGCGGGCTGCTTCCCGATCCTCGTGCAGATCCCGGTGTTTTTTGCGCTCTACAAAGTGCTCTTCGTCACCATCGAAATGCGCCATGCGCCGTTCATCGGCTATTTGAAAGACCTCTCGGCGCCGGACCCCACCAATATCTTCACCCTGTTCGGGCTGATCCCCATTGACCTGCCGCCCATCCTGCATGTCGGCCTGCTGCCGATACTGATGGGCTTTACCATGTGGGTGCAGATGCGCCAGCAGCCCAAACCGACCGACCCGGTGCAGGCAAAGATGATTTCCATCATGCCCTACTTCCTCACCTTCCTGCTCGCCAGCATGCCCGCCGGGCTGGTGCTGTACTGGACGTGGAGCAACCTGCTCTCCATCGTGCAGCAGTGGGTTATCACGCGTAAATACAACGCCGCCCACCCGGGCCACACGGTGGAACCTTAATATGTCACCCCGCATTTATTGCGGGGTCTCCTTGACTTTCCCGGGAGATGCCGCAATCCAGCCTACGTAGCCGTCTTCAGCTGCTGAAAAAGCTAGACGCGGCTACTTCGGCGGAGTAGGCCAAGTGCGGCATGACAGAACTCTTCAAAAAAGACTGCAAGTTCATCTTAAGCGCGCCCAAGATGGAATTCCTGCCGCCGGACAGGCACCCCGAGATTGCCTTTATCGGCCGCTCCAACGTCGGCAAATCCAGCCTGCTCAACGCGCTCACCAGCAAGAAGCTCGCGAAAGCCTCCAACACCCCGGGCCGCACGCAGGCCATCAACTTCTTCCTGCTGGCGGAGAAATACATGCTGGTAGACCTGCCCGGCTACGGCTACGCTAAGGCCCCCAAATCCATGGTCAATGCCTGGAACCGGCTGGTGAAGGCGTATCTCAAGCACCGCCCCAACCTCAAGCGCGCACTGGTGCTGGTAGATGCCCGCCGCGGGCTGATGGATTCCGACCACGCGATGATGGCCCTGCTGGATGACCACGCCGTCTCCTACCAAGTGGTATTGACCAAAGCCGATAAGCTCTCTACCAATGCGCTTGAAAAGGTTAAGGAAGCAACGCTCAAAGACTTGGAAAAGCACCCGGCGGCGTACCCGGACCTGGTCATCACCAGCGCGGAAAACAGGACCGGGCTGGACGAACTGCGCGGCACAATCACGGCATTACTCAAAACAAAATGAAGACGAGAGAAGTCAAAACCCCCGAAGCCTGGATCCGCACCGCCGCCACGGTAGCGGAAGCTTTACCCTACATGCGCCAGTTCGCGGGTGAGACCTTCGTGGTGAAATACGGCGGCCACGCCATGGGCGACGAACGCAGCGCCGAGCAATTCGCGGCGGATATCGTGCTGCTCAAACAGGTGGGCATCAACCCCATCGTGGTGCATGGCGGCGGCCCGCAGATAAGCCAGATGCTCGACCGCCTGAAAATCCAAAGCCCGTTCATTGACGGCCTGCGCGTGACGGACGCCGCCACGGTCGAAATCGTGGAAATGGTGCTGTCGGGCTCCATCAACAAGCAGATCGTCTCCGCCATCAACAAGGCGGGCGGCATGGCGGTGGGCATTTCCGGCAAGGACGGCCAGCTCATCGAAGCGCGCAAGCTTCGCCGCACCATCAAGGACCCGGACTCCAACATCGAGCAGATACTCGACCTCGGCTTCGTCGGCGAGCCCAGCCACATCAACACCTCGATCCTGGAGGAGTTCTACGACTCCGACGTCATCCCCGTCATCGCCCCCATCGGTATCGGCGACAAGGGTGAGACCTATAATATCAACGCCGACACGGTAGCAGGGGTGCTGGCCGCCGCGCTCGCCGCCTGCAAGCTCATGGTGCTCTCAGACGTGCCCGGCGTGCTGATGCCGGACGGCAAAATCATCAGCGAGATGAACTCGGTGGAAGCCAAAAAGCTGATCAGAGAAGGCACCGTCACCGGCGGCATGATCCCCAAGATTGAAAACTGCATTCACGCCGTGGCCAATGACGTGGAAGCCGCCCACATCCTGGACGGCCGCATCCCGCACGTGCTGCTGATCGAGATCTTCACCCAGCACGGGGCGGGGACGATGATTACGGGGTGACTCCCCCTTCCGGCCCAAGCCTTTCCAATTCATACTATCTATAGACCCCCGTCATCCCGGCGGAGGCCGGGATCCAGTTGAAAAACATATTCGCGCCGCAACGCGGCGCACTGGATTCCAGCTTTCGCTGGAATGACGATAAAAACATAAAAAAGAACGGCGAGGAATGCTCAAAAACCGCTTAATTACACAGTTTCTGCAAAAGCAATCGCCTGTAAGAAAACCAAAAACGTGAAAAACCCGGCTTTGCCGTTCTGACTAGTCAGTTCAGCCCTGCAGGGTCAGCGGCAGGAACTCGTCCACCAGCGCCTTGTAGAGGCTGCGCTTGAACGGCACGATGATATCCGGTAGCAGGCGCATGTCGATCCACTGCCATTCGCAGAATTCGGGGTCATGCGTTTCGATGTTGATATCGGCGTCCTCGCCGGTGAAGCGCACGGCGAACCATTTCTGCCTTTGGCCGCGGTACTTGCCTTCCCAGATCTTGCCGATCAGCTCGTCCGGCAGGTCATAGGTGTACCAGTCGGCGCTCTCGCGCAGGAGCTCCACCTTGTCGGTGCCGATCTCTTCTTTGAGCTCGCGCATCGCCGCCTGCAAGGGGGTTTCGCCCGGGTCAACGCCGCCCTGAGGCATCTGCCACGCCTCGGAGGTGGTGTCAATCCGCTTGGCCACGAAAACCTGGCCGGAACGGTTTATAACCATGACCCCCACGCCGTTGCGGTAGGGAAGCGAAGTAAGATGCGCCGGCATGTCCGCCGCGTACATAAGCATTACCATCTGGTTAATGAATCACGAAAACTTCTGCCTTGCAAGCGCCGAGACGGGGGCCAGTATTATGCCTTTTTTCTCAAGCTGTTCCGCCCATTGCGCCAGCGCCCTGAGGGCCAGCGGCGAGGCGTTCACCACCACCAGGGCAGAGCCCTTGCGGCGGGCGGCGGTCTCGGCCGCCATCAGCTGGGTCAGCATCTCGTCATGCGCGTCCTCCGCCTCCACCTCGGCGTCGGCCTGCACGAAGGGCAACGCCACCCCCTCCACCATCTTCGTCACCGGCTCCGAGGTGTTGGTGTTGCCGATAATCAGCATCACCCCGCGGCTGCCCAGCTGCTGCAGCACCGGCTGGGCGGATGACTTGTGGTAGAGCAGCCTCTCGCCCGGCAGCGCCATCACGCCGACATAGCCGGGAAAGCGGCTCAACACCCATTCCAGGTGCTTTTCGTTCACCTCGTCCGGCAGCGCGCCCAGGATCGCCTTCGGGCCGGGGTCCACCGCCGGGTAGCCGGTGGGCTCCAGGGGCAGGTCCACGAAAACTTCGTGCCCCAGCGCCCGCGCGGAACCGGCCCACATATTACTCTCGCGGGCATAAGGGGAAAAGCTTAAAGAGATCGCCGCGGGTAAGCGCAGCGCAAGATCTCCCACCTGCTTGCTCAAGCCAAGCCCGGAGACAACGATGGCGAGCGTAGGCGTGCCCTTCTCGACCGTGAACTCCTTGGCGTAGTAGCGCCATGCTTTCATGCCGTCCTTACCCACCGCTGGAAGCGGGCCAAGATCCGTATCTTCAGTGATCTCGGGATGCGGCGCAGCTTTCAGGCCCTCGCCGGGCGGGGGAATAAGCGCCGCCGCCATCTCAGAAGATTTGGCGGATGGCCCTCCGGGCAGAGCCGTGGAACGCTTGGATCCGCGCACCACGCCACCGCCTTCCACGTCGCCGCTGGGCAGGCGCACCATCACGGTGCGGCCTTCGGTAAATGCCTGCGTGCTGTCTTCCTTCGCCTTGCTGCTGATACGCCACGCCGAACCGCCCAGCAGAACCACCGGCAACAGCAGGAGCGCGCCTGTAATCAGTATCCGGCGAATGCGTTCCCGCATGGCCTGTTACTCCGGCTTGACCTCGTTATAGACACTGACGGCATGGATCAGGTCGAGCGCGCGCTGGAGCTGGTAATCCTGCTCCGGCTCAAGCTCAGCACCCGGCTTCTTGCTCTTGTCGTCCTTGTCCTTGTCTTTATCCTTATCCTTGCCGAAGGGCAGAATGGATTCTTTCGGCTCGGCGGCCGGCTTCTCGCCGTTCTTCTTCTTATCTTTCTCATCTTCGAGGTTCTGCAGGCGCTTCTTCAGATCGGCCTCCAGGCGCACCTTTTCGCTCTTGATCGGCTCGATCTTCGCCTGCTGGACTTCGATGTCCGGCGTGATGCCCTTGGCCTGGATGGAATGGCCCGACGGCGTGTAGTAGCGCGAGGTGGTGAGGCGGATGGCGCCGTGGTCCGGCAGCGGGATCACCGTCTGCACGGAGCCCTTGCCGAAAGACTTGGTGCCGAGGATCACCGCCCGCTTGTGGTCCTGCAGCGCGCCGGAGACAATTTCCGAGGCCGAGGCCGAGCCGTTGTTGATCAGTACCACCACCGGCAGGTTGTCTGCGATGAGCTCATCGCCTGCATGGGCGCTGAAACGCTTCGTCTTGTTCGGGTCGCGCTCACGGGTGGAAACAATCTCACCCTGCTTGAGGAACACATCCGACACCGAGATCGCCTGATCGAGCAGGCCGCCCGGGTTGTTGCGCAGGTCAAGCACAATGCCGCGCATGTTGGTGATCTCTTTCTTCAGCTTGTTGCTTTCCGCCACCAGTGCATCGGTCGTCTGCTCGGTGAAGGAGTTGATGCGCAGGTAGGCCACATCGCCCTCGGCGCGCGCCTTCACCGCCTTGATGCGGATGACCGCGCGGGTGATGGGAAGCTCCAGCGGCTCGGCTGCGTCTTCACGCAGGATGGTGAGCTTTACCTTGGTATCCACGGGGCCACGCATTTTCTCGACCGCTTCAGAGAGCGTCATGCCCAGCACCGGCTCGTCATCGATATGGCTCACGTAATCGCCCGCGTGCACGCCTGCCTTGAAGGCCGGGGTGTCATCAATCGGCGAGACCACTTTCACGAGGCCGTTATCCATGGTAACTTCAATGCCCAGGCCGCCGAATTCGCCCTTGGTCTGCACCTGCATTTCCTTGAAGGCTTTTTCGTTCATGTAGCTCGAATGCGGGTCAAGCGACGTGAGCATACCGTTGATGGCCGCCTCGATCAGTTCCGCGTCCTTGGTTTCCTCCACGTAATCACTGCGCACGCGGTCGAACACATCACCGAAGAGCTTAAGCAGCTCATAGGTATCTTCCTTGGCTTCAGCCGCGGGCTTTTCTTTTGCCTTTTCGGCGGCAAAGGCGGTAACGGGAAGCGTGAGGGCAAAGCAGAGCAGCAAAGAGCGCAAAGAGCGGGATTTAGGCGGAAACATGTTTTACCATCATTGGTTTATTTGAAGGCCGTTATCCACGGGGCCGGGTCAATCGGCTGGTTGTGATGCCTGAGTTCTACATAAAGATCAGCACCCGAGGAATCCTCTCCCATAGCACCAATCGGCTCGCCTTCCAACAGAAACTGTCCGGGGCTGACATCCACGCCTGCAAAGCCCGCCAGCAGCGTGTGGAAATCATCGCTGTGCCGCAGGATCACCATGTTACCATATGTTAAGAATGGGCCGGTGAACACCACCTCGCCATCGAACGGTGCCACCACCTGCGCGCGGCTGCGGGTTTTAACCACCACGCCCTTGCTGGTCTCGTTCCGGCCCAGCGCTTCGCCAAAGCGGTGCGACACCTTACCCGCCGCCGGCATTTTCAGGCCGCCCTTGGCGGATGCCATGGAGCGGACTTTCCCGCGGTCGGCCGGCTCTTTCTTTTTGCGCTCCAGCCGCGCCGTCTCCACCGCCTGCACCAGCCCTTCCATGTCCTTGGCGGCCTTGGCCAGCTCATCCAGCCGTTTGCGGATATCGGCCTGCTCCTGCATGAGCTGGCTGGCCAATTTCTGCCGCTCGCTCAGCTTGCCGCCCAGCTCCTGCTGCTGGCTGACCAGCAGGTGCTGACTCTCGCCGATCTGGTCGCGCCCGCGCTGCACCTTGTGTTTCAATTCCTCCAGCGCCGTTACCTGCTCCAGTATGCTTTCCGATTCGGCGCGGATGGAGGACGAAAGCGAGGCCAGCACGCGCGCGGCTTTCACCGTTTCACCGAAGGTGCCGGGCATCATCACCGCCGCTTCAGGCGGAGTGTGGCTGAGCGAAACCGCCGCCTGCAACATGGCTGAAAGCCGCGCCTGCTGCTCGGCCAGCGAGGTACTCTTCTCCTCCAGCTCGCGGTTCAGGATCTTGATCTTGTCTTCGGCATCCAGCAGGCCGCTTTCATTGCGCTGCATGGTATCGGCGAGACCGATCAGCTCTTTCTGGATACCCTTGAGCTCCACCTCCACCCTGCCCCGCTCCGCCTCGATCTCCGTGGCGCGGGCTTCGGCGCGTGCCATTTCCTCTTTCGTCGCCTTGAGCTTTTCGCTGGTTTCCGGCTCCGCGAAAGCGGGGAAAGCGAGCAGCGCCAGCGCAACCAGCAACCTCATGCGAGATCCCGTATCAGTGAAGAACCCGTCATTTCCGGTGGCTGCTTTATCTGCATCAGGGCCAGCACGGTGGGCGCGATGTCGCTTAAGCGGCCTTCCGGCAGCGAAGTGCTTTTGCCCTTGTATTTATTGGCCACCACGAGGGAGGGCACCAGGTTCAGCGTATGCGCGGTGTGTGCCTGTTCGCTGTCATGGTCAAACATGCATTCGGCATTGCCGTGATCGGCAGTAATCACCAGCGCACCATCGGCCGCCAGCACGGCATCTACCAACCTGCCGAGGCACGTATCCACCGCCTCCACCGCGCGCTTTGCCGCTTCGATATCACCGCTGTGGCCGACCATGTCCGTGTTGGCATAATTGACGACCACGAGATCAAATCGCGGGAGTGCTGCGAGCAGTTTATTGGTTACCTCAGGAGCAGACATCTCGGGCTTGAGGTCATAGGTCGCTACCTTGGGGCTCGGCACCAGTATGCGCTCCTCGCCTGCGAAT
Organism: uncultured Rickettsiales bacterium; assembly: GCA_964620765.1. Taxonomy (GTDB): domain Bacteria; phylum Pseudomonadota; class Alphaproteobacteria; order Rickettsiales; family SXRF01; genus CAZUKF01. The sequence goes on from CAZUKF010000013.1 coordinate 20,114, forward strand.
TCCTGCTCGCGCCCGCCGTTGAAGAAGAATGTCACGTGCGCATATTTCTCCGTCTCGGCGATGCGCAGTTGTTTCAGGCCTGCACTTGCAACCACCTCGCCCAGCGTGGCATTCATCTGCTGCGGCGCAAACAGCACGTTCATGAAGGGGCTCATTTCCACCGCGTATTCCGTCATGCCCAGCACGGCGGCAAGGCGCGGGATAAAGGCCGGTTCCCATGCGCTGCCCGGCATGTGTAGGAAGGGCAGAAGAATCTGGCGCACGCGGTCGGCGCGGAAGTTGGCGCACAGCACGCCGTCGCCGTTTTCTATGCCCTTGTAATCACCGATCACGGTGGGCAGCACGAATTCATCCGTGAGGTTTTTGGCGTAAGATTGCTCCACCGCTTCTTTGGCAGACTTTGCGCGTTCGCCCTTTGCTTCGGTCAGCGCAACATAGGCCTTCTCGATGCGGTCCCAGCGCTTGTCGCGGTCCATCGCATAATAGCGCCCCGAAACGGTGACCGGCTCGATGCCAAGCTGTGCCAGGTATTCCAGTGCACTTTTGGGCGGTGTGTCGCGACCATCCAAGAACGCGTGCAGCTTTACCTCCACCCCCGCCCGGCTGATCATTTCCGCCAGCGCCTTAATATGGGCCTGGTGCGAGTGCACGCCACCATCAGACACCAGACCCATGAGGTGGCACGCACCGCCGGATTTTTTTAACGCCGCGATAAACGCCAGCAGCTTCGGGTTTCTGACGAGTGAACCATCTTTGATTGCCTGGTCGATCTTCGGCAGCTCCTGCATCACCACGCGACCGGCGCCGATATTCATGTGGCCCACCTCGGAATTACCCATCTGCCCCTCGGGCAGACCTACATGCAGCTCGGAGGCATTCACCAGCCCGTGCGGAAACTCGCGCATCAGCCGGTCCCACGTGGGGGTGTTGGCCTGCCTTATGGCATTGTGCTCCAGCCCGGGGTTCTCGCCCCAGCCATCAAGGATGACCAGTATTACGGGTTTTGGCCGTGCCATGCCCTGTTTTTGGCATGAACCGCGGGATTTGCAAGTACTTAAGCGTTGTTTTTCGGGCCGCGGATGAGGGATTTGTCGGCCGGCTGGCCGGTGACGATGTAATGCACCGTCTTGGCAAGGTTGGTGACGTAGTCGGCGATGCGCTCGATGTTCTTGGCCATGAACACCGCGTGCGTGCCCGCCTCTACCGCCTTGGGGTTGGCCTGCATCTCGCGCTGCACGTCCTGGAAGATGGCGTGGTAGAGATCATCCACCTCGTCATCGCGCTTCCACACGGCAATAGCCTTGTCGGCGTTGCGCTCCTTCACCGCCACCAATGCCTCGTCCAGCATGGAAACCGTGACATCGGCCATGCGGTCAAACTTATCCAGCATTTCCGGGGAACCGTAGGCGCCGAGGCCCGTGGTGCGCTTGATGGTGTTCTTAGCCAGGTCACCCGCGCGCTCCAGCACGCCGGAGATTTTCAGGGCGGAGGTCACGAAACGCAGGTCAATGGCCAGCGGGTTCTGCAGGGCGAGGATCACGGTGGCAGCGTGCTCCAGCTCCAGCTCCAGCCGGTTGAGCTCCTTGTCTTCGGCGCGGGCGGCATCCACCGCTTCGCGCGAGCGCGCACGCACGGCATGCTTCACCGCCAGCACCAGCACGCGCAGGCGCGCGCCCATCTGCAAAATGAGGCTTTCCAGCTCGGAGAGCTGTTCGTCGTAGGCTTTGAGAGTGTGGCCGGCGAGTTCCATAAACCGCTTTTTAGCCTAGTCCGATGAACTTAACAATCAATTACCGGCACGGTGATAGGGGTGGCCGGTCATCAGCGTGTGCGCACGGTATAGCTGCTCTGCAAGCAGTGCACGCATCAAGAGGTGCGGCCAGCTGACGCGGCCGAAGGAGAGCATGAGGTCCGCCTGCTTGCGTAAACCCGGGCTCACGCCGTCCGCCCCGCCGATGAGGAAGGCAATGTCCGCCTGCCCCTGCACCTGCCAGTCCTGCAGCTTTTTGGCAAACTCGGCGCTGGCAAGATCCCTGCCCCGCTCGTCCAGCAGCACGCGCTTTTGCGCTTTATCGCAGGCTTCCAGCAGCAGGCGGCCTTCCTCCTCCACGCGTTTCGCGGGCGGAAGTTCTTTCTTCAGCTCAATTTCCTTGAGATCGATTTTCCAGGGGATACGCAAGGCGTAATGCAGCCAAAGCTGCTTTTCCGGTCCTTCGCGGAACCGGCCGATGCTGGCGATGATTACTCGCACCTTTAGTTCACGGCTTCGGGTTGAAGCACATGCGGAGGGGGAAGGGTTAGAGACCACATCTTCTCGAGGTTGTAATGCGTGCGAGCTTCGGGGCGGAACACGTGAACGATAACATCGCCCGCGTCTACCAGCACCCATTCGCCCGCTTCCATGCCCTCGACCGGTATGGGGTTGTAGCCCGCGTCCTTCAGCACCTTCACAACATGATCCGCAAGCGACATGACATGGCGCGCGGACGTGCCGCTGGCAATGATCATGCGGTCTGCGAAGTCAGCTTTCTGGGTGAGGTCGATGGCCACGATGTTTTCGGCCTTGCGGTCGTCGAGGGTGGCGACGAGAAGATTTTCTAGCTGTATGACCGGCAGCTTGCCCGGGGAGTAAGGGGTTTGAATGGGGCGCCTCCTTTGTAAAGGGTTAAACTGAAAACCAAACCTTACATTACTTATTATGCCTCAAAATACCCGGTTTTCCAAGCTTTTTACGCAAGGAAGTAGCAGATACCGGGTCCCGCCGTATGGCTAGATAAGCGATAGCAGGCGGGCATTTATGGCCTAAAAGACCGCTTTTTATGCGAAAACCAGCCAGTCCGAGAGCCGCCTTAGACCGCAGGGCAGGATGCGAATACGGTGCCCGGTCAAGCACGGCAACCGGCACCAGATCCGCAATCTTGCGCCACTGTTTCCAGCGGTGGAAGCCGGCCAGGTTGTCGGCTCCCATCAGCCATACAAAGGTGGTGCGCGGGTGGTTTTTTTGCAAGGCGGTAAGCGTGTCGACGGTATAAACCGTGCCTAAGCGCCGCTCGATATCGGTAACGATAATCCGCTTTTCCGGCGCCGCCATTTCACGTGCCCCCGCCAGTCTCGTGGCATAATCGGCCATGTCTTCTTTTTTCTTGAGCGGGTTCTGCGGCGATACCAGCCACCAGATTTCCTGCAGGCCCAGCCGTTTCAGGGCCTCGCGCGAAATGTGAAGGTGCCCGGAATGCGCGGGATTAAAAGATCCGCCCAGCAACCCGATAATGCGGGATTGGGGATTGGGGATTGGGGATTGATTGCGCACGGATACTTTAATCCCCAAAGCCCAATGCCTAACCCCTAACCTGCCCGGTCCCATGCACTACATATTTATAGGTCGTCAGCTGCTCGGCGCCCACGGGGCCGCGGGCGTGCAGGCGGCCGGTGGCGATGCCGATCTCGGCGCCGAAGCCGAACTCGCCGCCATCGGCAAACTGCGTGGAGGCGTTGTGCATGACGATGGCGGAATCCACCCCGCGCAGGAACTGCCGCGCAGCCTGTGTGTCGGCGGTGATAATGGCATCGGTGTGGTGCGAGCCGTATTTATTGATATGCGTGATCGCTTCCTCGATGCCGGACACCACTTTGACGGAGAGAATCGCGTCCAGGTATTCCGTGCTCCAGTCATCCTCCGAGGCCGGGCGGATGGATTTGTCGATCTTCTGCGCCACGTCGTCCCCGCGCAGTTCGCAGCCCTTGGCGGTCAGCGCGTGTACCAGTTCCGGCAGCAGTTTTGTGGCCACCTGCGCATCAATGAGGAGCGATTCGGTAGCTCCGCAAATGCCGGTGCGGCGCAGCTTGGCATTGAGCAGTACGTCGCGCGCCATGTGCGCATCAGCGGCTGCATGCACGTAGGTATGGCAGTTGCCGGTTAAGTGCAGCAG
>CAZUKF010000014.1:0-24031 GCA_964620765.1 uncultured Rickettsiales bacterium
TCCCGCGACGCGTTGCCCGCGCGCTCGCCGTTGCCGTTGATGGTGCATTCCACCTGCCGTGCGCCGCCCAGTACGCCAGCCAGCGAGTTGGCGGTGGCGAGGCCGAGGTCGTTCTGGCAATGCACGGAGATGATGGCTTTATCGATGTTCGGCACGTTCTTTTTTAAGTATGCGATCAGCGCGCCGTAATCGCTCGGCGTGGCGTAGCCCACCGTGTCGGGGATGTTCACCGTTCCGGCACCGCAATTAATGGCGAGCTCTACTGCCTTGCAGAGAAAATCCTTGTCGGTGCGCGTGGCGTCCATCGCGCTCCACTCCACGTTTTCGGTGTGCTTGCGCGCGAGCGACACGCTGTCTTTGATCATCTCCAGGCATTCTTTTTGGCCGATGCGGTACTGGTGCGTAAGGTGAATCTCGCTGGTGGACATGAAGGTGTGGATGCGCGGGCGCTTCGCCGGTTTCACCGCTTCCGCCGCGCGCTCGATATCAATGCTCTTGGCGCGTGCGAGCGAACACACCACGGAATTCTGGATGCGTTTTGCAATGGCGTGCACGGCCTCGAAATCACCCTGGCTGGCGATGGCGAAGCCCGCTTCGATGACATCAACGCCCATCGCGTCCAGCGTGTCGGCCACCAGGATCTTTTCCTGCAGGTTCATGCTCATGCCAGGCGATTGCTCGCCGTCACGCAGGGTGGTGTCAAAAATGATGATGCGGTCTGCCATAATTATATCCTTGGCGTTGTCACCCCGGCGGATGCCGGGGTCTGGTTATTTTCACCCGTCAGTTCGTAGTACAGATCTTTCCACTCAGGATTCATGCGTTCGATAGCTTCTAACTTAATTGCCCGCCGCCATTTCTTGATTTGTTTTTCGCGGCGGATAGCTTCCCGTATATCATCAAAGATTTCATAGTACACCAGTTGCTTGACGTCATACTCCCAAGTGAAGCCCTTGATAATTCCTTCTTTATGCTCCCACACGCGCCGGATGAGATCATTCGTTATGCCCGTATAGAAGGTGCTGTTGCGCTTTCTGGCTAGAATATAAACGTAATAATGTTTTTGCTGCATATTAATAACCAGACCCCGGCATCCGCCGGGGTGACAGCTGGAGGATAGCGTGCATGGGACTGAGCCGCAAAGCTGAATAGCTAGCATTTTCAATCAACTAATTGGGATTGAGCCAAGCTTGCCATTCGATTATACTGAAGGCCTTCATGCCCGTTTCGTCTTGTTCCTAAGATGACTGGCTTTTGTGGAAAGCGTATCCACAGAACCTTTGCGAACCCCGCAAACGGCGGAAGCTTCGGAGATTTTCCATGTTACGCGACGTGTTCGTGGTGGCGTTGCTGCTCACGGCGGTTGTCTGCTTGTTCGGTGCTTGCGCCTCGGGCTTCCTGCCCGAGTACAAGCCGCATCTGGTCATCACCTACTGCCTCTCCGGCTGTATCGGCGGGGTGGTGCATCTGGAGGGGCTGAAGAACCAGCCGTATAAGAGCAAAGGCCTGTACGGCTGAGAGCCCAAGCTTCGCCCGGCCAATTGGCCGGGCGAATGCTTTTCAAGCACTATAATTATGCATGATGCCCTTGCAATTCCTGCGTATTGACGTGTTCTTTCCAAGCTGTTAACGCTTTAGTTAATGTAATTTAAAAAAGGGATTTTGCCTATGAGCGATACCACCACCGCTGCACACCTGCATGGCTGGCACAAATGGCTGGAAGTGTTTGACCGCCAGAACGATCAGCATGAAAAAATCGTCGCGGCGCTGGACGGCTGGTTTGCAAAGCTCGGTCAAAATCCGCCGCCCGCGTGGGAGGACAAGGATACGCTCAACGTGCTGGAGCTTGCGCCGGGCGATGGCAGGCTCACCGTGCAGATGCTGAAGCTGCTGGCAAAGCACACGGGAAAGAAAATAAATTATTTTGGCATCGAACTTGGCGAGGCGTCTGTTGCCAAAGCCAATGGCGCGCTCGTCGCGCTGGCGGCGGAACTTCCCCCCGGGCAGCTGGATGGCAAGGTAGTGCAGGGCGACCTGTTCGACGGTCGCCCGCTGCAGAGCAAATTGTCCGGCGGCTTCACGCCGGATTTTACCATCATGTCGCACGCCATGTATTTCGCGCCCGACAAGGCAAAGTTCCTGCAGGAGGTGGCGGAGGTGGGCCACCCCAACACGGTGATGATGTATGCCATGAACTCGCGCCTCAGCCAGGAAGTGCCGGAAGATATGGGCGACCTGACCCGCGCATTCGCACGCGTGGCCAACCGCATTCACTCTATTCACCCGCTTTCGTTTGATAGCAGCATCCATATGCCGGTGGATAATCCCCGCCAGTATCTGCAGCGCTTCCGCGAAGATGCGTCTCCGGAAGGTTTGGATCAGGGCGGGCGCGATATGTATAACCTGCTGTCGTTCCTTTCGCAGAAATCCGTGAAGGATATGGAGGCAGGCAACCGTGAGAGATTGCTCAGCGAGGTGGAAGCGCGGCTTGATAAGTATGGCGGCAATGCCATCGGGCTGGACAACCAGGTCTATTTCGCCTTCTCCGCCGAGGCAGACCGCAGTCTGCGCGCAGCGTTCTCCCGCGCCATGGTGCCGCAGCCAGGCTGGCAGAACGCGGTTTAAGGCATTATATTAATTGGCGAAATACGCCGATGACAGCATAGTTAAAAACTGCTAATAATAATGGCAGTGTTGATTCTTTCCCGTTTCCCCGTGCTTAGGAGAGGCTGTGAGAAAGTTTCTGGGTACGCTGCTCTACTGCGCCGTTTTCTACGGAGCGGCGTGGTGCACCGTGCAGGTCGCTTGGCCGATTCTGGCCAAGTATGCGGAGCAGTTTCCGCCTCAGCTGGCACAGTCTGTTGCCAGCTGGACGTCCATCGCGCTGATGGTCGTCCTGATTCACATGCAACGTGGCGGGCTCAACCCCGCCAAGGCCCCGTACTTGCTGCTGTTCGGTGGCACGTGCTTGACTTTCGGATTGAGCACGGCGCATCCGTCGCAGTTCAACGCGGGGACGGCGAGCTTGCAGCTCGCGTTTTTGTACCAGTGCCTGTGGGCGCTGGCAGGTCTCGCCTTCGGCAAGAAGGAGGAGGCCAAGCAGTAAAAAAGAACCCCCGCCGGTTGATCCGGGCGGGGGTTCGCCTTTTTAAGGATGTGTGTTCAGCCCAGCTTCAGGCCGTTGGCCACTTTCTTATCCGGCACGGCGAGCACCACGTCATCCTTCGTGTGGTAAAAGCCGGTCACCAAAACTTCGGACAGGAGCGGGCCGATTTTCTTGGGCGGGAAGTTGGTGACGCAGATCACCTGTTTGCCGATGAGCTCTTCCTTGGTGTAAAGCGTGGTTACGCGCGCGCTTGAGAGTTTCGGCTCGCCCGCGCCGATATCCACCCATAATTTATACGCAGGCACGCGCGCTTCCGGGAAATCCTCGGCGCGCACGATGGTGCCGGTTCGCAGTTCTACTTTTTCAAATTCTTCCCAGGTGAGTGTGGTCATCGTTCGATATAAACAACAGGCAGTTCTGCACGCGGAGGTAAAATAGGGCCGAGGATGGGGTCTTTCTTCAGCATATCATAAACGGCCGGGTAGGCAAATTCAGCAACGGTTTCAGTGAGCGGGCGTGCCAGCAGCGGGTGTGCAAGCGGCTTATCTTCGCGTGCATGAAACTCGGTGATGTTTGCCTCCGTGTAGCCTAATAACCGGCCAAGGCGCGTGTGATATTCAGGCGAGTCGCCATGGGCATAACAATCGCGCTCCAGTTCGATGAATGCATCACGTACCGATGGATCGCGGTAAATGAAAAGCGTGCGCTGCAGGCGCACGCTGGCCATCTCCACGTCAGAGTTTTTCGCATCTTCCACCACTAGCCATGGAAAATGGTAGCTGAGGACATGCGCCCCGCGCGCCTCGGCAAACTCGGTGATTTCCTCGGCTGTATGAACAGGGTTTTCTCCCATTGCCATGATGGCGCAGGGTTTTGTGCCCGCGATGACGGCAAACGTTTGTTTAAGGGGGTTGCCCTCATCAACACTCGCCGTGCCGTCCCATGCGCTGAATTCCTGCTCAAGAGTCATGCAGGCAGTGTAGGGATTAATTCTTCGCCTTGTCCACCAGCTTGTTCTTGCCGATCCAGGGCATCATGGCGCGCAGTTTTTCGCCCACCTGCTCGATGGGGTGTTCCGCGGAGAGACGGCGCTTCGCCTTGAAGCTGGCCTTGCCGGATTTGTTTTCCAGCATCCAGTCCCGCGCAAACTTGCCGGCCTGGATGTCGGCCAGCACGCGCTTCATTTCTTTCTTCGTTTCATCCGTGATGATGCGCGGGCCGGTGACATAATCACCATACTCCGCGGTGTTGGACACCGAGTAGCGCATGTTGGCGATGCCGCCTTCGTAAATGAGATCGACGATCAGCTTCACTTCATGCAGGCATTCAAAATACGCCATTTCCGGCGAGTAGCCCGCTTCCACCAGTGTTTCAAAACCGGCCTGGATGAGGTGCGAAAGACCGCCGCACAGCACCACCTGCTCGCCGAACAGATCGGTCTCGCACTCTTCGCGGAAGGTGGTTTCGATGATGCCGCTGCGCCCGCCGCCGCAGGCGGAGGCGTAAGCAAGGGCGAGGTCCAGCGCGTTGCCGCTGGCGTCCTGGTGCACGGCCACGAGGCACGGCACGCCGCCGCCCTTGGCGTACTCGGCGCGCACGGTGTGGCCGGGGCCCTTGGGGGCGACCATCCAAACGTCCATGTCAGCGCGTGGCTCGATGAGCTGGAAGTGGATGTTGAAGCCGTGCGCGAAGGCGATGCTGGCACCCTGCTTTAGGTTGGGCGCGATTTCCTGCGCGTAGAGCTCAGCCTGCGTTTCATCGGGGGTGAGGATCATCACGATGTCTGCCCACTTGGCGCATTCGGCCGGGGTCATCACCTCGAACTTGGCGTTCTTGGCTTTCTGGCCGGAGAGCGAGTCGGGCTTCAGGCCGACGCGGATGTCCTTGCAGCCGGAATCGCGCAAATTGGCGGCGTGGGCATGGCCCTGGCTGCCATAGCCGATGATGGCGATTTTCTTCGATTTGATGAGGTTCAAATCGGCATCCTGATCGTAATAAACGCGCATAAAAGCCCTGAAAGGTTGAATTTTGAGCGCGAAATATACGGAAAAACCTGCACTTTAGCAAGCAAAAGCATGCCTAGGCAGCAACCTTCTTCGCTTTTCTCCATCCAATAAGATATTGAGAGACATCTTTATTTTCGCGCCGCCAGATGACGTTATCAATAAAGAAATGGTGCACATTAATAAACACCGCAAACAAAATCACGAAGGTGCTGAGCGGGATGAGGCCGGGGTTGGAGCTGTTGTAGAGCGCGAAAAAGATGGCCGGCATCACCACGAAGGCGATGGTGCCGAGGATGAACGAGAAGCCAAAAAACTCCTGCGACTTTCCGCGCAGGCGTTTGGCCTTTTTCGCGGCGGCTTTCTCTTCCATTGTCTCGAGCCCCGCCGCTTCCAGCCGCGCATGCAGCTCGCCGCGCTTGAAGGCGATGACGAACATCATGTATTGCAGCGAGTGGAAGAACGGTGCCACGATGGCCCATTCCGGGTGCACCATGGAAACCGCCGCCCACAAGAAATACATGGTGAAGTAGCCGGCAAGCGCGGTGATAGAGGGCCGCACGCCGGTGGCGCGCCATTGCGAGAAAATCACCCAGGCGGTGGCCAGCGTGGTGAGCGTTGCCACCAGCAGCAGCGGGATGCGGATGATGTCCGGCATCTCGATGATGTCATATTCAAACCGGCCGCCGGCCACGCTGATGAACCCTTTCTGGAAGCCCACGCCGAGGAACTGGCTGGTATAGGAAAGATACACCCATGACGCGATCCACACCGTGTAGGCGTTGACGACGAGAATGCGCCGTTGCGCGCCGGTGTAGAAAATATTCTTCAGCGCCGAAAGCATGATGAACACGCCGAAGGCCTGCTTGGTGTAATGCCAGCCGACGGTAAAGAACATCAGCTGCAGGGAATAGTTGATCCACTGCCTGTTGCCGCCGGCCGAAGCGGCGCCGGCATAAACCATCATGGCCAGCAGCAGGAGTGGTACGATAAACGCTGAGTTCAGCGTGCGCAGCCACAGCGTCTTGTGCGGACGCATCTCCTGCATGCGCGTGGGCAGGTTGCGGTAGAACAGCTGGTAGGAGGAAAGGAAGTGCGGGTAGTTCACCGCGTAGGAGAGCCAGCCCACCATGGCGGTGACATAGGCTGCGCCCATGACATCGGCCTCGGTGTGTTTTTCATACGGGATCAGTAGCATCATGGCAAAGAGTGCAAGCAGTGCACCGCCGCCGCACATCAGGAAGTCAAGAGCGGGTGAAAGCAGGTACGGGCGCCCGCGCCACTGGTCATTGAAAATACCTTGCCTTGCTGCAATTGCCGTCATGATCCCCCCTGAAAACCCACTTAGTATAAGCTTTATATTTGAAGTTTTTATTACAGTAAGGAGGTTAAAAAACCTTATGCGGCTTTTTTAAGGGGCATCAGCACGGTGGGGGTCATCTCCATCACCACCTCGTTGTTCTGGTTACGCGTTTCCACCTTATAGCGCACCACGCCGTAATTCGGCTTTGATTGTGAAACCCGTTTTTCTACGATGGTTACGGTCACGCGCAGGACATCGCCGGGGTAGACGGCCCGGATCCAGCGCATTGCCTCTACCCCCATGCCGATCAGCCCGCCCGAGACGTCATTCAGCGGGGTTTCCAGCTTGAGGCGCATAGAGATCCCCGCGGTGAACCAGCCGCTGGCGGCCAGCTTGCCGAACACGCTGCCGGCGGCTTTTTCCGGATCGGTGTGGAAATACTGCGGGTCGTAGGAGGTGGCGAACGCCACCGCTTCTTCCTTGTTAACCGTGTGGGTGCCGCTCTCGAAACGCTCGCCGACGGTGAAATCTTCAAAATATTTGCTCAAAACGCTTCCGTCCCGCGCGCCACGGAGGCCACGCCCGTGCGGCAGATTTCGATCAGGCCCAGCGGCCGCATCAGTGCCACGAACGCATCGATCTTCTCGGAAGTGCCGGTAATTTCAAACACGAAAGACTCGGTGGTAGAATCCACGGCGCGGGCGCGGAAAATATCGGCGATGCGCAGCGCTTCCACGCGCGGGTCACCTTCTCCACGCACTTTCACCAGCGCCAGCTCGCGCTCCACGTGCGGGCCTTCCACCGTGAGGTCATGCACTTTGTACACCGGCACCATGCGTTCCAGCTGTGCCTTGATCTGCTCGATTACCATCTCGGTGCCCGAAGTGGCAATGGTAATGCGCGAGACATTTTTTTCGTGGTCTACCTCTGCCACGGTGAGCGACTCGATGTTGTAGCCACGCCCGGAGAAAAGCCCGATCACGCGCGCCAGCACACCAAACTCGTTATCCACCAGCACGGCAAGGATATGCCGCCGCGCCGCTTCTTTTACTTCCGGTATGTCGTAGACAATATCTGTCATGGTCATGCGTACCTCTTGAAACAAATGCGCATTCTGCGAGATTTGCAGGCTTTCGTCAATGCACCAAAGGCTTACCGGCGGCGGGTATTGAGCTCTTTTACGTGCTCCTGGTGCTCTTTGAGAGTGGGCAGGGTGCCGGCGGCGAACGCCTGCAGCGGGCCGGCTTCACCGTTGCGGGAGTACTGGGCAAAGAGATCCACGGCCTCGTTATGCGCCATGACCTGGGCGTTGATATATTGCTTGTCGAAGGCGGCGCCTTCCGCGCTTTGCATCTTGTCCAGCAGCTTCCGGTGCTTTTCATCCAGCCCCGTGGGGGGCACGGCATCGGTGCCGGAATCGGCCAGCGCCTTCTTCATTGCCTGTGCCGCTTCGCGGTGATCTTCCACCATTATCCCGGCAAACTCTTTCACCGCCTCGTTCTGCGATTTTTCCAGCGCGATGATGCTGGACTGCACCTCGAACATGTTGCCCACGGTGGCATTCTTCACGAAATTCTCGGTTGAGCGCGGCGCGGCGGCGGCGGGCAGGGCGAGTGCTGCGAAAAAAAACGCGGTAAAAATCAGCGTGAGCAGTTTCATGGCGTCTCCTTAAGGCTGGAGCGGCGGCGGGCAATCCCGCACGCAGGTGGTGGTGGGCGTCACGCTGCCGCCGCAGCCGGTGAAGCACTGGCGGTAGATGATTTCGCAGCGCTCGACGCACATGTCGGTGTCATAGCGGCAATTGGCGCGGTCATAAGAGGAGGTGCCGTAGCCGATGCCGCCGAACGCGCCGCGCCGCCAGCCGGAGCCGTAGCCCACGCCGCCGTAAAGCCCGCCGCGGTCGCAGCTGGTGTAGATGCTGCTGCAGGCATCCACGCAGCCGCCACGCGTGTAGAAGCACTGGTTGGCGCATTGTTTGCCCTGTGCCGAGGTGGGCGGTGTGAGCGTGTACTCGGTGTTGTACACCGGCCCGCAGGCGGTGAGGAAGAGGAGGGGAAGGAGCAGGTATTTATGCATGATGCACGATTATCCGGGACGTGGTTAAAAATAAATACGGTTTTAGCGACCCACTTTATCGGACATAGGTTGAAAACCTGCTTTTATCATCTCTGTTGTCGGTCCTACGCTGGTTTGAAGCGCATGGAGCCCGGCAGCCGTAATGGCGATTTGATGATACTGATCTCCGGTTACTTCGATATATTTCCAGCGCTCTAATTCTTTGAATGCGGCCTCAAACTCTTCCTTGCTGCAGCGGTGAGGATTGGTGGTCCTATCTATTTTGCCCCTACTATCGAATGTAACCGCTGCTGCTTTTTGCCGTGTCATGATTTCTTTCAGTGAACTTTGAGCCATATACATAATAGGGTTTTCTAAGGGAGGAGCAGCGGGCATATCGAAAAGCAACATCCGCTCTGCATAGGACTTAAGCGCCTTGAGTATGCCCACCTGAGTGTTCGTCAGCTTTTCGGTCATTCTTACAACAAATCCTTACTCTTGATCTCGCCATTGCCGTCGCTGTCCTCGGGTCTCTTAACCAGCTCGTAATGTGTAGCGCTCATTGGGGGGCGCTCCCGGGGGGGAGTTGCTTCTCCTCCAGTTTTTTGGCGAGTTGCGCCATAATGTTGTTATAGGCTTCAGAGCCGGGCGCGAGCTGCGAGCCGAGGGCTGCCTCCACATCGGAGAGGGAAAGGCCGTGAACAGACTGCCGCGCCGCTTGGTTTTCTTGTAATGATTCCGCTGTATTTTCCTGCAGTCTTTCTAGATAATCTTTTGCATCCACTAGGTAATCCTCAATTTTTCTGTCCTCTTTTCTGATATATTTTAGATTTTCATATATTGTTGGATGGCGACTTTCGAGGTGCGCTTCAAGTGAATTAGCTGACGTATCTAACTTCGTCGTGTTGCTACGCAGACTTTGAATCAGTTCTTGGAACTCTGTCTCTGGAAAAATCTTTTTACATTGCCGTTCCATAAACTTACCCTGGTACATTGCGGCTACGGCTTTTCTTGCGGCTGGCGATAGATACTCTTTCTCTCCGTCTAGAACGGCTAATATTTCACCCCGCAAAGGATCTACGAAGCGGTTGCTTTCTATAAATGCTTTAAAAGTATTATGTACGCTTGTCTTGATATCTATTCTTGAACATAATATCACGCATAGTATTTGCACTATTTTCTGATCGGCGGTGAATGGATCTGTGCTCAGATATCTATCGTCCATAAATTTTCCTACACCGAATCCCTGTCCAGTGGCCCGCTTTTCTCTTCCGGCCCCAGCACCAGCTCGTAATGTGCGGCACCGGCGGGGATCATGGGGTAGACGTTCTCGTTGCGGTCTACATGGATGTCGGCGATCACCGGGCCGGGGTGGGTGAGCATTTCCTTGATCACGCCATCCACTTCGCTCACGGAGGTCGCGCGCAGGCCCTTCATGCCGTAGGATTCGGCGAGCTTCACGAAATCGGGCAGCGAATCCATGTAGCTTTCGGAGTAACGGCAGCCATGGAACATTTCCTGCCACTGGCGCACCATGCCCATGTAGTGATTGTTGAGGATGAAGATTTTCACCGGCAGGCGGTATTGCACGGCGGTGGAAAGCTCCTGGATGTTCATCATGAAGCTCGCTTCGCCGGTGACGCAGACGGTAAGCGCTTCCGGGTGCGCCACCTGCACGCCGATGGCGGAAGGAAAGCCGTAGCCCATGGTGCCCAAGCCGCCGGACGTCATCCACCGGCGCGGCTTCTCGAATTTTAAAAACTGCGCCGCCCACATCTGGTGCTGGCCGACATCTGTCGTTACATGCGGCGCTTGTTTTTTCGTCAGCTCGTAGAGCCGCTCCAGCGCGTATTGCGGCTTTACCACCGGGTTAGTGTGCTTGTAGGAGAAGCTCTTCTTCGCGCGCCAGCCTTCAATTTTCTTCCACCAGTCGCTCGTGTCGGGCTTGGCTTTTTTCTTGCGCCACTGCGCCAGCATCTGTTCCGCTACCACGCCCGCATCGCCGACGATGGGCACGTGCACGCGCACGGTTTTGTTGATGGAGGAGGGGTCGATATCAACATGGATTTTCCGGGAGCCGCGCGAGAACGCGTCCAGCCTGCCGGTGACGCGGTCATCAAACCGGGCACCGATGTTGATCATCACGTCGCACTCGGCCATGGCCATGTTGGCCTCCAGGCTGCCGTGCATGCCCAGCATGCCGAGGAATTGTTCGTCACTGCCGGGGTAAGCGCCCAGTCCCATCAGCGTGCAGGTGGCGGGGAAGCCGGTTTCCTGCACCAGCTGGGTGATGGTGGCGCAGGCATCCGAGCCTGCGTTGATCGCGCCGCCGCCGATGTAGAATATCGGCCGCCTGGCGGAGGCCATGAGCTCTACCGCGCGCGCAATGGCCAGCGGGTCTCCTTTCGTGGCCGGGCGGTAGGAGGGGCGCGGCTCATCCGCCTTGCCCAGGTATTCCGCCGCCTGGTTCATGATGTTCTTGGGAATGTCGATCACTACCGGCCCGGGTCTGCCGGTGCGGGCGATGTGGAACGCCTCGTGAATGATGCGCGATAGATCTTCCACGCGCTTCACGAGGTAATTGTACTTGGTGCAGCTGCGCGTGATGCCGGTGGTATCAGCTTCCTGGAATGCGTCTGAACCGATGAGATGGGTGGGTACTTGTCCGGTGATGACGACGATGGGGATGGAATCGAGCAGCGCGTCGGTGAGGCCGGTGACGGCGTTGGTGGCGCCGGGGCCGGATGTGACCAGCACCACGCCCACCTTGCCGGTGGAACGCGAATAGCCTTCCGCCGCGTGCGTGGCGCCCTGTTCGTGCCGAACCAGGATGTGGCGCAGCTGGTTCTGCTTGAACAGCGCATCATACACCGGCAGCACCGCGCCGCCGGGATAGCCGAACACGACATCCACCTCTTCGTTCACCAGCGACTTGATGATCACGTCCGCGCCGGTCAGGCCGGTAGCCTGCGGTGGTTTAGCTATTTCGGTCTGCGCCGCGTGGGTGAAATCTTCGGGCGTGAGATCCACACCGCGCTGCCTTGCTTTTTTCAGCAGCGTCAGCTGGTGGCGGGCGGGGATGATGCCCCACTGTGAGACGGCGCCGGGGGTGACGCCGCAGATTTCCGCGACGGCTTTCACGCCGCCGCACTTGGTGATGATGCGGTCCTTGATGTCTTTCATAACGGCCTTAGAGTTTAGATAACCTAAATATACCAGCCTTGCTGCATCGCGGCAACTGTCGAGTTTAGGCTTTAAAAAACACAAAAAATGTTATTTTACAGAATAATATAGGCTATCGAGCCAAGCACGCTGCCCTGACGCAATTCTTTAGGTTTGCTCGTTTTCGCTTCCATCACCCGCTTACAGGGAGGGAATTGCTAAACCAGCCTCAATTTCCGCATTTTCTTGTTCTGCGGCAAGACCGGCATGGGTTTGCCCTGGGCCGGGTGCAGGAAAAGGTCTTTCAGCACGAAGATGTCGCCCTCCATGCCCAGCAACTCCGAGATATGGGTGATGGAGCGCTTGCCCGTTTCATCGCGGTTTGTGTGCACGATAACCTCGAAAGAATGCGGCAGCTGCGACTGGATGAACTTGGTTTGCATGCTGCCATTGGCGAGGTGAATCATGTGCGTCAGCCTTGTGAGCGCCTCGCGCGGGCTGTTGGCGTGCAGGGTGGACATGCAGCCGCTGTGGCCCGTGTTCATGGCGTTTACGAGCTCCATCGCTTCCGCGCCGCGCACTTCGCCGATAATGATCCGGTCCGGCCGCATGCGCATCGTGTTTTTTACGAGGTAGCGCAGGGTGACCGCGCCGGCCTGTTCTTCATAGGTGCAGCCCTTGGTGCCCAGCCGCACGACATTCTTGTGCTGCAATTTAAGTTCCGGCGTATCTTCCAGTGTTACGATGCGCTCATGTCCGGCGATGAAGGAGCTGAGCACATTGAGCAGCGTAGTTTTCCCGGAAGAGGTATTGCCCGACACCAGGATGTTTACGCGCGCCTTCACGGCTTCGCGCAGGAAGTTGGCCATTTCCTGCGTAAGGAAATCCGCTTCCAGCAATTTTTGTAGGGTGATGGGATCATTGGGGAATTTGCGGATGGAAATGGCGACGCCATCCACCGCCACCGGCGGCAAGACAATATTAAGGCGCGCGCCGCCGGGCAACATGCCCTCGATGATGTGCGATGTTTTTTCGATGCTTTCCTTGTTGCAGCGCTCGATCAGTGCCTGGGCAAGCTTATCCACGGCTTCCTGGGAGCCGAGATGAAAGCTGCTATCCTCGATGATGCCTTTTTTCTCAACGTAAACTTTGTCGGCGCTGTTGACCATGATTTCGCTGATGCTGTCGTCCGCGAGCAGCGCGTCCAGCACGGTCACGTTATCCACCGGCTTGATGCCCGGTGTTGCGGCAATTTTTACGGTCCGCGGGTGCGGGGAGATGCTGGTCTTCTCCTTCATGGGCGCCTACCTAGTTAATGTAAATTAATAAATACATACAGTATCGCAGGCTTTAAGAAAAGCAGAGATTCTCATAAAGGGACAATATTATTAAGTATTTGTTTTAAAAATATAACTGCAAATCAGGCCAGTTGGTTCCTGATCCAGGTCATCTGCCGCTTGGCGTAATTGCGGGTGGCCTGCCGGGCGCGTTCGGAGGCCTCCTCCAGCGAGCACTCATCATTTATGTAGGCGGCTAACTCGGCTACGCCGATGATGCGCATGGCGGGCAGGTCCGGCGAAAGTTTATATGCTAATAATTGGCGCACCTCCTCCACCGCGCCATGGTTAATCATGGTGTCAAAGCGCGCATCGCAGCGGCGGTAAAGTTCCGGGGTGGGAATGTCTACTTTAATCACCTCGAACATTGCCTTGTCATAGAAAGAAAGATTGCCCTGTTCATGCCACCATGAGAGCGGCTTGCCGGTGCCGAGCCACACCTCGTAAGCCCTTGTCATGCGTTGCGGGTCACCGGGCCGGATTTTAACCGCCGCCTTCTCATCGACGATTTTCAGTCGCGCGTGGAACGCGTCATTACCCATCGCCTCCAGGTCTGATTTCGCTTGTGCGCGCACCTCGGGTGCGATGTCGGGGATCTCGGCGATGCCTTCCATGAGTGCCATGAGATAGAGGCCGGTGCCGCCGCAGACGACGGGCGTTTTTTTCTCGGAGAGCGCCCAGTCAATTTCCATTTTCGCCAGCCGCATCCACTTGCCGGCGGAGCAGGCTTCGGAGGCGGGCAGGGTGCCGTAGAGGCGGTGGGGCACGCAGGCCTCATCCTCCGGCGTAGGCCGGGCGGTGATGATGCGCAGCTCCGCGTACATCTGCTGGCTGTCGGCATTGATGATGACGCCGCCCCGTTTTTCCGCTATTTCCATAGCAAGGGCGGATTTCCCGCTGGCCGTCGGCCCCGCAACTATAATAATTTTTTCCATGAGTCAGTACGTTATAACCTTAATCGCCGACCCTGCAAACCTCGATCTCACCGAAGAGCAGATGCTGGAGTTTGCAAAGGCGGTTCCCACGCGGGATTTCGGCTGGGTGGAGCCCGGCGTGGCGTGCGATTTCTTTTTTGCGCTGGGGTCGGGCGCGGAATGGCAGAGCTTCAACCCCGCCTACCTCATCCGGCGGGCCGTCGGCGCGGCGTTTAACCGCTACGCCAGCGCCTTCACCGAAGTTCCTTTCGAGGGCGAGTGGCGGCGGGTGGCCGCGGCCATCGGCGGCGCGCCGGTGGATTTCATCATCCAGCCGACGCACGGCCGCAAAAAAAAGCTGCTGGTAGCGGATATGGACTCCACCCTGATCACGGTGGAGTGCATCGATGAGCTGGCGGATTTTGTCGGCAAAAAAACGGAAGTGGCGGCCATCACCGAGCGCGCCATGAACGGCGATCTGGATTTTGAAGCAGCGCTCAACGAGCGCGTGGCGCTGCTGGCCGGGCTGCCGGAATCCACGCTGGAGCAATGTTATAACGAGCGGGTGAAGCTCATGCCCGGCGCGCGTGAACTGGTGCAGACCATGAAGAAAAACGGCGCAAAAACCGTGCTGGTCTCCGGCGGGTTTACCTTCTTTACCTCGCGCGTGCGGGAGGCGCTGGGCTTTGATGAAGACCACTCCAACACGCTGGAGGTGAAAGACGGCCTGCTCACCGGCAAGGTGGTGCCGCCCATCCTCGGCAAGGAAGCCAAGCTGGAAAAACTCAAGGATGTTTACACGCATGAGAATATCAGCCGCAATTACACGCTGGCCGTGGGCGACGGGGCCAATGACATCCCCATGCTGAAGGAAGCGGGGCTGGGTGTGGCCTACCGCGCCAAGCCGCGCGTGCAGGACCAGGCATGGGCCCGCATCAATCACAATGATCTTTCGGCCCTGCTTTACCTGCAGGGCTACAAGAAAGAGGAGTTCGCCGCATGAGCGACGCTGCGCTGCAGAAGAAGCCTTCGGCCTGGCCGCAGGCGCAAAAGCTGGAGAAAACCGCCGAGCCTTCCATCGTGCTTGCACATTTTGAAGATTGGGAGGATTACCACGCGGGGCTTATTGCGAAGCTGCTCTGCATGCGGGAAGGCTCAGTGCATTATGACGGCCGCTTTCCCGGCGGCTGCGGCGAGAAGCTGCGTGATATCGCGGCGTGGGGGATCGAGGCGGCGGATTTGCTGAATGCGCGGGCATGCGAGTTGTTCAAGCGCGTCACCGGCCATCCCACGGCGGTGGTGGATGAAAGCTGGGCCAGCATTTACGCGGCGGGAGATTACTGCATGCCGCACAGCCACACGCGTGCCACCGGCAGCGTGGTCTATTTGCTGGATCCGGGCGACGAAGTGGTGGATGACCCGCTCAGCGGCAAACTCTGCTTTGCCGACCCGCGCATGGCCTGCTGCTGCCAGGTGGCGCCGGGCTACATGACGAATTTGATGATCCCGCCCATGCGTGCGGGTTCCATGATTGTCTTTCCTGCCAGCGCCGTACACACGGTGGGGCTTTACCGCGGCGCGCGCCCACGCATCACGCTGTCGTGGAACATCGCGCCCGCGGCAATACCCGGCAAGCCGAAGCGGCTGCGGGTGAATTAATGTTATCCTGAGCGCAGCGAAGGATCTACTGGAAGTAGATTCTTCACTACGTTCAGAATGACAAAGTCTTACGCCGCCTTGTGCTTCTCGCTCATTTCCTTCATGCCCTTTTCCAGTTCGGCGGGGGAGACTTCGCGCACATGGGTGGCGACGTTCCACTTGTAGCCGTCCGGGTCGGAGACCACGCCCATGCGGTCGCCCCAGAACATGTCGGTCACCGGCATGAATTCCTTGCAGCCGCCGGAAATCGCTTTTTTGAAAGCGGCATCCGCATCTTCAAAATAAAGATAAAACCCAACACTGGTTTCACCGGCGGGAGCGGCGCAGCCGGGCATCTCGTCGGCCAGGAAAATCTTGGAATTTCCGATGGTCAGGCAGGCGTGGCCCACCTTGCCGGTCTTCGGGTCTCTCATCGCCGGGCCGTCTTTTTCCACCGCGCCGAAAGCTTTCTTGTAAAGCTCGATGCTGGCGGTGGCGTTTTTACAGGTGATGTGCGGGGTGATGGTGTGGAATCCTTGGGGAATCTTGTCGGTCATAAAAGCCTCCTTGGTTAAACAGGGTGTAAATTATCCCCCGCCGCGGCATCAAAAATCGATCAGGTTCTGTTTGCCTATTTCTTTTCTTTTTCATCAATCGGCAGGGTGATGAACGCCGTGTCCTTCTCGCTCATCACCTTGAGCAGCACGTATTTGCGGCCCGCCTTGCGGGTGGCTTCCAGCGCGGCCTTAAAATCGGCCACGGATTTCAGCGGCTCAGAGCCGGCTTCCGCAATCAGCGCGCCTTCTTCCAGCCCGCGCTTGGCGGCCTCGGAGCCCGGCTTCACCTCCAGCACCACGAGGCCGGCGGCCTTTTCATCCAGCCCGTAACGCGTGCGCAGGTCTTTGCTTGCGGGGGCGAGTTCCATGCCCAGCACCACTTCGCCGGTTGTGCCCGGCTTGGGCTTGGGCTCGCCTTCCTTGGCGGCTTCATCCGTCTCGCTTTCATCCATCTCGGTCAGCGTGGCCTTCGCGCTCACGCTCTTGTTCTTGCGCCACAGCGTGAGCTCCACGTTTTTGCCGATCTTGGTTTCTGCCACCATGCGCGGCAGGAAACGCATCTCGGAAATCTCCTTGCCGTCAAAATGCGTGATCACGTCGCCCACCTGCACATGCGCTTTCTCGGCCGGGCTGTCCTTGTTCACTTCCACCACCAGTGCGCCCATGGCTTTTGCCAGGCCCACGCTCTCGGCTACTTCATCCGACACTTCCTGGATCTTCACACCCAGCCAGGCGCGGTGCGTGCGGCCGAATTCCTTCAGCTGCTGGATAACGGGCTTGGCGAGATTCACCGGGATGGAAAAGCCGATGCCGATATTGCCGCCGCTGGGCGAGAAAATGGCGGAGTTGATGCCGATGACTTCGCCGTTCACGTTAAACAGCGGGCCACCGGAATTGCCGCGGTTGATGGAGGCGTCCGTCTGCAGGAAATCATCAAACGGCCCGGCGTTGATGCTGCGCTGACGCGCCGAGATAATGCCCTGTGTCACCGAACCGCCCAACCCATACGGGTTGCCGATGGCTACCACCCAGTCGCCCACGCGGACAACATCTGAATCGCCGATGGTCACGAAGGGCAGGGGCTTCTTGGCTTCGATCTTCAGTAGGGCGAGGTCGGTCTTCTTGTCTTTGCCAACAATCTTTGCCTTGTATTTGCTGTTGTCGTGCAGCGTGACGGTGATTTCTTCCGCTTCATCGATGACATGGCGGTTGGTGATGATGTAGCCGCTCGCATCCATGATAAAGCCGCTGCCCAGTGAGGTAACTTCGCGCTCGGGCGCTTCTTTACCGCCCGGCCCCTGCGGTGCACCGAAGCGCTCGAAGAAATCGCGGAACGGTTCAAACTGCGGGTCATCCGGCATCTGTTCGAACGGCATGCCGAAGAACTGCACACCCGCGCCGCCTTTGACTTTCTGCGTGGTGGAAATGTTCACCACCGCCGGCGAGAGCTTATCCACCAGGTCTGCGAAACTGCCCGGCAGCGGCCCGGGCTGGGCGGATGCAACCGGCGTGAGCAAAACGAATACGGTGAGGGCGAGGGGGGCAAGCAGCTTGCGCATGGAGATGTCCATATAAGGAAGAAGGTAAAGGTACAATGCGGATGATACGCCAGCCACAGGCGGCGTGAAGTGAAATTTTTGTAAAGTGGCTAAAACCGAGGGAGGGGCCGAAGCCCCTCCCCGCCGGGCACGCTTTCGTGCTACGGTGTGTTACGTCACTTGGTCAACTTGTCTAACTCCGCACAGATTTGCGCGAATTCCTTTGTCATGAACTCGCGCTCGTCGGCGGTCAGCGTGCTCGTCTCCTTACCCTTGCGGGCGATGAGACGATGGTAGCGCGCCCACTGTTCATGAAACTCTGGGTCCGGCAAGGCCGCGGGGCCTTGCGGAGCAGCCGGCTTAGCCGGCACGGCCACGACGAATTCGACCTCGCCGCGGGGGGCCTGTGTCTTCGAGTTGTGCGGGCCCCACCGCGACAACTCATGCCCACCGATGAAGATCATCGGGAGCATGGCGAGGGCTAGCGCCCTCCGGAACACGACCATACACACCTCCTGGGTGTGAAGGACACGTTCCTCAGCAGGCAAATTTCCCAGGCACGGTGCAAGAGAAACGCTGCAGAGGAACCGGAATTATAGAAGATTTATTATTGTGGGGCAATCACGGGTTAAACCGAAGGAGGGGCCTTTCGGCCCCTCCCCACCGGGCACGCTACGCGTCCCTGTGTTTTTTACTGCTCATCACGGCATCAGCAAACCTGTCAGGTCCAGCCTACTCGAGTTCTGGATAACGGTTAGGAGTCCAGAACCCAGCGGAGGATCCCAACTCTCCAGAATCGATCTAAGGGTATTACCCTCGCCGATCAGGCCGGAGTTGGGGGCGTTGCCGCTTTCATCATTCTCGTCGGTGAAAAAAATCCGTTCGGCTTGCTTCTCTTTCCGGCTTTCCACCGGATCGAGGCCGGCATAGACCGGAACCGGCTTTTCAGCCGGTACGGTCACGGTTTTAACCACCACCTTTTCAACCACCACGACCTCGCGGTCGGGGCGGGGGGCCTGCGCCTGCTCGTTGTCCGGGCCCCACCGGTACAACGAGACGCCACCGGCAATAAAGCCGATGACGAAGGCGAGGGCAGCTGCGCACAGCGCCCTCCGGGAAATGAACACGTCGCACCTCCTTTAGGAAGGGGACACACTTCCCTCAGCAGTCGATCTTCCGAAACGCTTTCGGAAAATTCTGCAGAGGAACCGAAATTATAATGGAAATAAGCATTTACTGCAAACCAAGAAAGGCAAGGCATCTAAAGGGGTGTTCAAACTCAGGATTTCCTCCCCCTGGAAGGGGGAGGATGAAGGTGGGGGTCTTCTCTCATCCGCAATACACTTGGGAATATGCTGTACCAGACCCCCATCCCAACCTTCCCCCTTCCAGGGGGAAGGAGATTGTGGCTACTCGCTGCGGCCCGTGCCTTTTCCTATATATTTCAGGAAGTCACTGTCCGGGGAAAGGATGAGGGTGGTGTCGGACTGGCTCAACGTTTTGCGGTAGGCCTGCATGGTGCGGTAGAACTGGTAGAAGTCCGGGTCCTGGTTGGTGGCGGCGGCAAACGTGGAGAGCGCCTCGCCGTCACCCTCGCCGCGCACGATTTCGGCTTTCTTGCGGGCTTCGGCAAGCAGGATGGTGCGGTCTTTTTCCGCCTGTGATTTGATTTTCTGCGCATCCTCCGCGCCCTGCGCGCGGAACTGCTTGGCTTCGCGCTCAAACGAAGTCTGCATGCGTTTGTAAATGGTCTCGGAGTTTTCCGGCGGCAGATCGGCGCGCATGATGCGCACATCTATCACCTCGATGCCGAAGCCGCGCGTATCGGCGCCGGGCAGGAGGTTGCCCTTTTCGTCCAGCTGCGCGCCCTGCGCCTGCGCGTTCACCAGGTTCTTCACCTCGCGCATAATGTAAGCGCGCTTGCCCGAAATGGCCTCGGCCAGCGGCACGGTGCCGACACTCTGGCGCAGGCTGGATTCCAGGATGGCGTTCAGGCGGCTGCGCATGGTGCGCTCATCCGCCACCGTCTGCTTGAAGCGCAGGGGATCTGTAATCCGGTAGCGCACGAAGGCGTCCACCACCAGGCGCTTCTGGTCGGCGGCGATGACTTCCTTCGGGTCGGCGTTAAAATCCAGCAGCCGTTTGTCATAATATTCCACGTTCTCGAAGAACGGCGTTTTCATCTGCAGGCCGGGATCGCGGATCACGCGCTCGGGGCGGCCGAACTGCAGCACCAGTGCCTGCTCGGCCTGGCGGACAATGAAGAACGTATTGGCGGCGATGAAGGCCAAACCCACCATCATGATGCCTGCAATCGTCAGGGTGCGCTGGTTCATTGTTTCGGCTCCTGCGGCCTGCCCGCGGCGGGTTTAAGCTCACCCAGCGGCAGGTAGGGCACCACGCCGCCGCCTTTGTTATCCACCACCATCTTGTTCATGCCGGGAAGGATTTCTTCCATGGTCTCGAGGTACATGCGTTTCTTGGTGACGTCCTTGGCCTCGCGGTATTCCTTGTATACCGCCGCGAAGCGCGAGGCTTCGCCCTTCGCCCGTGCCAGCACTTCCTGCTTGTAGGCCTCGGCATCCAGGATCATCTTCTGGGCTTCGCCGCGTGCGCGGGGGATGATGTCGTTGCGGTAGGCTTCCGCCTGGTTGGTGGCAGTGATCATGTCAGTTTTCGCGTTTTGCACGTCGCGGAAGGCGTCTGTCACCTGCGAGGGCGGCTCCACCTTCATCAGGTTGATGCTGACAATCTCGACGCCGGATTTGTAGGCATCCAGCGTGCCTTGGACCAATTTTTTAACGGAGATTTCCATCGCCGCCTGCTCGGTGCCGAGCTTTCCTTCGGCCAGGACCTTGGTGATCTCGGTGCGGCCGATCACCTCGCGCATGGCGCTTTCGGCCACGGCGCGCACGGCTTCCTCGGGTGCGCGGACGTTAAAGAGGAAATCCTCCGCCTTGGCGATCTTCCACTGCACTTCAAAATTCACGTCGACGATGTTTTCATCGCCCGACAGCATGAGGCTTTCCTCCGCCACGGACGCATCACCCCGGTTGTTGCGCGCGCCGAAGCCGCTGCGGAACCCGATCTCGATGCGGTTGACGGTGGTGACTTTGGGTGTGACCACGGATTCAACCGGCCAGGGCAGGTGGTAATGAATGCCGGGCGAGGTGACGGCGTTGAACTTGCCGAAGCGCATTTCCACACCCTGCTCGTCCGCCTTCACCAGGTAAATGCCGGAGCCCGCCCAGATGGCCAGCACCACGGCGGCGATCACCGCCAGGCCGCGCTTGCCATCGCCATCCCCGCCGAGCATGCGGCG
Source organism: uncultured Rickettsiales bacterium (assembly GCA_964620765.1). Lineage (GTDB taxonomy): Bacteria > Pseudomonadota > Alphaproteobacteria > Rickettsiales > SXRF01 > CAZUKF01. The sequence continues at coordinate 20,936 of CAZUKF010000014.1, forward strand.
GAACTGGTCCTGGCTTTTCTTTAAAATTTCGTCCAAATCCGGGGAGTTGGGGGGAGGTTGCGGCTTGCCGCCGCGGCCACCGCCGTTGCCGCCGCCACCGCTTGGTGGGCGGCCCCACGGGCCCGGGCTATCTTCCTTGCCCCAGGGCATCAGCTTCGCGTCTGGTAATTATTCATACTATTCCTTATATAGTGCCGCACAGGAGCGTGACAAGAGTTTATGAGCGGTTGCGAAGCGATTGGCAAAAAACCGGCGGCGTGGAGTTTCACGCCGGTGGAGGGCGTGCGCAAAATTATCGCCGTCGCCTCGGGCAAGGGCGGCGTGGGCAAATCCACCGTCAGCGCCATGCTGGCGCTCGCCGCGGCGGCAAACGGCAAGCGTGCCGGTTTGCTGGATGCGGATATTTACGGCCCCTCCGTGCCGCGGCTGATGGGGTTGACGCAAGTTCCCCAGCCGGAGATTGAAAACGGCAAGATGGTGCCGCTCTCCGCGCGCGGCATCCAGTGCATGTCGATGGGCTTCATCACGGGTGACGCGCCTGCCATTTTGCGCGGGCCGATGATCAGCAAGACGCTGCACCAGCTCTTGCGCGGTAGCGCGTGGGATAATCTGGATGTTCTCTTTGTTGATATGCCGCCCGGCACGGGCGACATTCATTTAAGCATGGCGCAGGCGGCGCCGCTGGACGGCGCTATCATCGTCACCACGCCGCAGGCGGTGGCGCTGGATGATGCGCGTAAATGCGCCCTGATGTTTTCTAAGGTGGGCATACCGGTGCTCGGCGTGGTGGAAAACATGAGCGGCGAAGTGTTCGGCCATGGCGGCGGCGCGATGCTGGCAGAGGAACGCGGCGTGAAGCTGCTCGGTGAAATTCCGCTCGATGCACGCATCCGTGAAAGTGGCGATGCGGGCGAAGTATTTGTGCCGGAAGAAATTAAAAAAATCGCTGCTTCTTTATAATGTCACCCCGTCGCATGACGGGGTCCGGATTCCGACATTCGCCGGGATGACAGCTAGGATTCCATGTGCTTCCAGCCGGTCTTGATATAGGCGAAGCCGGTGAACAGCGTCAACAGCGCCGCCACCCACAAGAGGAAATTTCCGGTGATGCCGGGGTTGAGCCACGCAAGGCCGCTATTGCCGAACAGCAGCATGCCGATGGCCAGCATCTGCACGCTTGTTTTCCACTTGGCGAGGTTGGAGACAGGAACGCTTACGCGTGCTTCGGCTAAATATTCACGTAAGCCCGACACCAAAATCTCGCGGCAGATGATCAGCACGGCGGGGATCATCATGGCGCGGCCCTCGAAATAGCCGGGGCGCACGTCGCTCACCAGCAGCATCAGCGCCGTGGCGACGATGAGCTTGTCGGCAATCGGGTCAAGAAACCGGCCGATATTGGATTGCACGTTCCAGATGCGCGCCAAGTAGCCGTCCATGAAATCGGAAATACCCGCGGTGAGGAAAATCCACATGCAGAGCTGGTAGCCCCAGGGCGGCGGCATGTAAAACGCCACTACCAGCGCCGGAATCAGCGCGATGCGGAAATAGGTGAGATAATTGGGTATCTGGCGGTACATGCGGCGAGTATAGCCATCCCGCATGCAATTGAAACCCCCTAGCGGTTAACGTGTAACTTATTCAAAAACCCTTACATTCTTGGGGCGTACATACACCTTGTCGCGCTTCTTCACGTCCAGCTGGTCGATGATGGGCTTGGGCACCTCGGCCTGCAGGATGCTGCCGTTGCCGCGTTCCAGCTCGATCTTCGCTAGCGAGCCGGCGGGGTTGATGTGGATGACGGTGGCGGGAATATATTCATGATCCGCGTCCGGCGCGCGGGTGATGAACATCTCGTGCGGCCGCGCGAACACGCGCACCGGCACGCCGCGCTCGGCGAGGCGCGCCTTCAACTGGCGGCGCGTGATGGCGGCCTGTTTTAATTTGCCGTAGCGCGGGCTCATGAAGCCGGGCGAGACTTTGCGGATGAGGCCCACCACTTCCGGGTAGCGCGTGAGCCACGGCACGGTGGCCGAGGCGGTGGCGGCGGGCGGTGGCGTGGCCTCCGGGGCTTTCCACAAATCGTCTTCAGCGAGGTGGATGTTGCCCTTGTCATCGCGCCAGCCGGCGAATTCATTGTAGTTGCCGAGGAAGTCATAGACGAAGCCGTTGCTCGGCTGGTGGTACACCACCTCCGGCGTGCCGACCTGCTCGATGCGGCCCTGGTTCATCACCACCACGCGGTCGGCCACTTCCATGGCTTCCTCCTGGTCGTGCGTCACGAAGATGCTGGTGATGTGGATATCGTCGTGCAGGCGGCGCAGCCAGCGGCGCAGTTCCTTGCGCACCTTGGCATCCAGCGCGCCGAAGGGCTCGTCCAGCAGCAAGAGCTTCGGCTCCACGGCGAGGCTGCGCGCCAGCGCCACGCGCTGCCGCTGCCCACCGGAGAGTTGCGAGGGCAGGCGGTCATGGAACTGGTCGAGGTGCACGAGCTTGAGCAGCGTCATCACCCGGTCACGGATTTCGTCTTCCGCGGGGCGCACGGGCTTGGGGCGCACTCTGAGGCCGAACGCTACGTTTTCAAACACGCTCATGTGTTTGAAAAGTGCGTAGTGCTGGAATACGAAGCCAACCCGGCGTTCGCGCAGGCGCAGGCGGGTGGAGTCCTCGCCGTCGATCAGCACCTGCCCGGCATCGGCAAAGTCGAGCCCGGCGATGATGCGAAGCAGCGTGGTCTTGCCCGAGCCGGAAGGGCCGAGCAGTGCCACCAGCTCACCGGGCGCGACGTTGAGGCTCACGTCTTCCAGCGCGGTGAAGTTGGTGAAACGCTTGCGAATATTTTTGACTTCGATGCTCATGCTGCTTTTTTAGTAGTGTAGCGGTGTTCGACCAGCGCTTTCATGAAAAGCGTGAGAAGCGCCAGCAGCGTCAGGATGGATGCCACGGCAAACGCTGCCACGAAATTATATTCGTTATAAAGGATTTCCACGTGCAGTGGAATGGTGTTGGTGTAGCCGCGAATGTGGCCGGACACCACCGAAACCGCGCCGAACTCGCCCATGGCGCGGGCGTTGCAGAGCAGCACGCCGTAGAGCA
>CAZUKF010000015.1:0-23145 GCA_964620765.1 uncultured Rickettsiales bacterium
CGGCAACGGCAACTACACCTTCTCTGCCTTCGTGGACGGCACGCTGAACATCACCGCGCAGGCCAGCTCTTCCACCATTTCCATGAACCTCGCCCGCGAGATGGAAGTCCGGCCCGATGTGAAAAACGCCAATGCAAGGCGTGATGACGCCCGCAACAACATCAGCTTCACGAGCGGCGTGGCGGGCCTCAACTCGTGGCACTGCTTCATCTTCGGCGTTGAGTGTATCGAAGATACGGAGTGGTAAAATTAAGTGCCTGCCACCGTCATCCGTGCAATATGTAACGTCGGTGCGTTTGTCCCGTAGCGGAATTCCAGATCATTCGCCGGCGTTGCCTGCGTGAACATATCCTTCAGCTGCCCGGCGATGGTGACTTCCGATACCGGGTAGGCCAGTTTCCCGTTCTCAATCCAGAAACCTGAAGCGCCCTGGCTGTAATCACCGGTGACGAGGTTGATGCCCATGCCGAATGTCTCGGTGACATAAAACCCGGATTTGACACTGCCGATCAATGCCGCCGGTGAATCGCCGCCCGGCTCCATGTATAGGTTGCTTGAGCCGGGAGAGGGCGGGGAGCCAGCCCCGCGCGAGGCGTGGCCGGTGGTTTCCAGCTGCAGTTTGTTGGCGGTGCGCACATCAAGCAGCCAGCTTTTCAGCACGCCATTTTCCACCAGAGCAATGCGCCTGCCCGCCACCCCTTCGCCGTCAAAGGGGCGTGAAGAGAGGCCGCGCAGGCGGTGCGGGTCATCCATAATATTCACAGCTCCGGCAAACACCGGCTTGCCCAGTGCGTCTTTCAGAAAGCTGGTGCCGCGGGCGATGGCGCTGCCGTTGATGGCACCGGAAAAACAGGAAAGGAGCGAGCGGCTCACGCGCGGGTCAAAAATCACCGGCACCGATGCGGTATTCACCTTGCGCGGGTTTAAACGCCTGAGCGTGCGCGCGGCGGCTTCCTTGCCGATACCGGCGGCAGCCGGCAAATCCGCGCGGTGGCGACAGCTTGCAAATTCGTAATCGCGTTCCATGTTCGTGCCGGTGCCCGCCAGCACGGAAACGGAAACCGAGAAATGGCTGCTCTGGTAGCTTTGCGTGAAACCGCCGCTGGTGGCGAGCGTGGCGCTGTAGGTACTGTAGGCAGCTTCCGCGCCTTCCGAGTTGGTAATGCCTTTCACGGCGAGGGCCGTTTCTTCGGCTTCGCGGCATTGCTGCTCCAGCCAGGCAGGCGTGGGTTCCGTTCCGTCGAAAATATCCAGCTTCGGTATGCTGCTCGCAAGCCGCGCCGCCGGGGCGAGGCGGCTGTCGGCGTCTTCGGTGGAGACGCGCGCCATGCTGACCACGCGTTCTGCCAGTTCATTGATCGCCCGCGATGACAAATCTGTCGAGGAAGCCAGCGCCTGTCGTTTTCCTACCCACACGCGTAAGCCCGTGATGGAGCTTTCTGCAAGCTCGATGGTTTCCGGCACGCCCTTGCGGGAAGCGCTGCGCGTCTCGGATGAGTCAAAAAACACTGCGTCCGCGGCATCGGCCCCAAGCGATTTTGCCCGTGAAATCAGGCTCTCAAGCAATGCAGCGGGTTTGGAGTTGTGTGTCATGAAAACCCATGTTAATAAAGTGGTGAGCATGCAAACTAATGCAGGCACAGGATGCAATCAACCCAGACGACTGTTCCCATTCGCCCCAAGGTAGGCCGCCCACCCGCGGCAGAGCCCCCCCCGCCCCCGGTAGAGCTTGAACCCGCCAACTCCAATGAGCCGGGAACCAGCCTGCCTGTGCCTAAAAGCCGCTGGGACACCAAGCTGCTGCTGGCTTCCGTTACGCTGGTGCTGGCCATGACGCTTGTTTTAAGCCACTTCATCACCCCGGCTCTCACGGAAGATGCCACGCCGCCGATCCCGCCGCTGGCTGCGGCTGCGCCGGAATTTGTCAAGGTTCCCAAGCCTTATGTTGAAGGGGGGGTGACATCCATCGAGCCCGCCATTCCCTCCCGGGACACCGAACAGGCGGTATTGCCGCGCCGTGCGCATTCCATGAACGCCAATCCGTCGATTGACAACGCCGACCGCGACCGGCTACTCTCGATTCTTAGCAAAGATTAATCATAGCGTTAATCGCTGCTGAATTCATTCCTGCAAATTCTTTATGATCACGCGCGCGATTATATTGACACTCGTGGTGTCGCTGCTGCCTGCGCCTGCGGCACGGGCCGCCGAGGAGCCGATGGGCATGGTGACAGGCCCGAAGACCGGCACCTACATCGCCATCGGCCGCGACATCGCAGCGGCGGCGGCGGATTCCGGCCTTTCCGTTTTGGTTAAGGAATCCGGCGGCTCGATCGATAACATCAAGCGCATCAACAGCAACGAGAACGCGGCGGTGGGCATCGCGCAGTCGGACGTGCTGGGCTTCATGAGCCGCTCAAAAAACCCCGAGACCATTCGCATGGCCGCGCACTTACGCATGATCCTGCCACTCTACCGCGAAGAGGTGCACATCCTCGCGCGCAAGGAAATCCGGCAGTTTGCGGATCTTGAAGGCAAGAAGGTGGTGATCGGCGAAGACGGCAGCGGCCACATGCTCACCTCCATCAACATTTTCGCAATGACGGGCGTAACGCCGGAAAACCTCATCCGCAAGGCGCCGCCGGAAGGCGTGCTCGCGCTACTGGACGGGAAGGTGGACGCCGTGGTGTTCGTGGGCGGCAAGCCGGTGAAGCTGTTTAAAAACCTGGAGGCGCTGAAAGAAAAAGACAACGTGCAGTACAAGGCGCTGCTGAACGACGTGCATTTCCTGCCGTTGAAAGAACCGCGCATGCTGGAGGAATACCAGGTGGGCGAGATTACGCGCAAAGACTATGATTTCGTGCGCGAGACCGTGCCCACCATTGCCGTGACGGCGGTGCTGGTGACGTATGATTTCTCCGGCGGCAGCAAGCACCAGAAAGCACGCTGCGAGCAGCTGCGCAAGCTTTCCGGCGGTATTCGCAAGAATCTGAAGATGCTGCAGCAGAAGGGCCACCCCAAGTGGAAAGAGGTGAAGCTCGACGAGCCGCCGCCGATCTGGAAAAAGGACAGCTGCACCTGGGCGGGCGCGCAGCCACAGGACCCGGACTCCAAGAGCATCAACAAGGATTTGATCGATATCATCCAGAAGTCTGACTAAAAGCAGCCCTCGCGGATGAACCGCACGGCCAGCGCCTGCGCCTGGCGGTTGCTGATGATGAACGTGTGGCTGGCGGGGATGACGATATGTTCCTTCATGCCTGCAAGCTTTGTGCTTTCCACCGAAACTTTCCCGTCATTTTCTTTGCCGATGACCCATGAGGAGAACGGGGCGATGCTGCGGTTACCGGCGATGACGCCGAGTTCGTAATCCACCGCTCCCAGCAGTTCCTTCAGCGCGCGCTGGTCGGTGATGAGCTGCTGCCCGGCGGGGCCGTAGCCCACGCGGTAGGGCCAGAAATTTTTCAGGAAGTCCGCCACCTCGCTGCCGTTGTTGGGTGGTGCGAGCATCACCACGCGGCCGAGATTCGCCGGACGATGGCGTGCAATATACGTGCGCGCAAGCAAACAGCCCATGGAAAAACCCACGAAATGAATTTTCTCCGCCGCGGCGCCGGAAATTTTTGCATGCACGAAATCGGCAAGCGCGGAAAGATCTCGTCTTATGGAAGGATAGCCGATGTTGAGTGTTTCAAACCCCGCGCGCTGGAACGCTTTCTCCAGCCCGCGCATGCTGCGCGACGTGCGGGCAATGCCGTGCAGGAGAACTACAAGTTCAGGCAAATTTCTTGTTCCCGCTGGTTTCCGCCTGCAGTTTTTGCTGCAGATCTTGCATCTTCGCGGCGATGTTATCACGTGCGATGCGGAAAGCCTGCAACTGCTCCTCATGCGAGCCTCTCGCGGCGGCAGGGTCCGGGTTCGGCCAGTGCAGTTTATGTGCCTTCGAGGGCAACACGGGGCAGACTTCCTCGGCGCAAAGCGTGACCACGTAATCCAGCCCGCGCAGGAAATCTTCTTCCAGCTCATCAATCGCCTTTGAGGTGTGCAGGGAGATATCAATCCCGCTCTCGCGCATTACCTCTACCGCCAACGGGTTGACTTTTCCGCTGGGCTCGGAGCCCGCGCTCTTCACTTCCGCGAGTCCGGCGAGCATTGGTTTCGCCAGCCCTTCAGCGATCTGGCTGCGCGCCGAATTGGCCACGCACAGGAATACGATTTTTTTCATCAGCAGCATCCTTTCACCTGTTTTTTTTCGGAAGGCGCGTCACAGCGTATTGCATCGTACGTGAACGCAGCGAGGACAGTGCCGAGGCAGGGCGCTGCGCAGTAAAGCCATGCCGTGCCCAGCTCGCCTGCGAACAGGGCAGGGGCAAGCGAGCGCGCCGGGTTCATGGAAGCGCCGGTGAAAACCCCGCCGATAAACGCATCCACCGCCACCACCGCGCCGATGGCGGCGCCCGCCATCACGCCCACGGCCCGGCTGTCCGTGGCTACGGCGATGATGACGAACATCAGGAAAAAGCTGAGCAGCGCTTCCCACAGGAACGCCCCTGCAAGCGGCAGCGAAGGAACGGTTGCGCCGTAGCGCGCCGCTTCCGGAAGAGTGAAAGCAAGCATTGCAACGGCCAGCACCGCGCCGGTGATTTGTGCCAGCCAGTAAGCGGGGAGTTCACGCCACGCGAAGCGTTTCACCGCCGCGAAGGCAAGCGTGACGGCGGGGTTCATGTGCGCGCCGCTGATATGGCCGGTGGCGTAGATCATGGCGGCGACCACGAAGCCGAACACCATCGGAATGACGGCGGTAGGTACGGAATCCGGGTAGAGCGCGTTGGCCATGATGGCGCCGCAACCCGCGAAGACGAGGGTGAAAGTGCCGATGCATTCGGCGGCGGCCTTGCTGCGGAGATTTGCTTTCATAACTCCCTTATATATTCTGCGCGGCCGGCGTGGCGGGTTTTACATGCATGGCTGCATTGCGGGCCGCTCAATACTGGTGCCCCAGCTTGGCCGCCTTGGCTTCGAGGTATTTCTTGTTATGCGCTCCCGGCGCGATTTTCAGCGGTACGCGCTCGGCAATTTTCACGCCCGCCTCTTCCAGGCTTTTCAGCTTGCCGGGATTGTTGGTCAGCAGGCGGATATTACGGATGCCCAAAGCCTTCAGCATATGCGCGGCGATGGCAAAGTCGCGCTCGTCCTCGGCAAAGCCCAGCGCGAGGTTGGCATCCACCGTGTCCAGCCCCAGCTCCTGCAGGCGGTAGGCGCGCAATTTGTTGGCAAGGCCGATGCCGCGACCCTCCTGGTTCAGGTATAAAAGCACGCCGTGTTTTTCCCCGGCGATGCTCTCCAGCGCGCTCTTCAGCTGGCTGCCGCAATCGCAGCGCAAGCTGCCCAGGAGGTCGCCCGTCAGGCAGGAGGAGTGCAGGCGGGTGAGGGGCGTTTTGGCTTTTTCCGGCTGGCCGATCAGCAGGGCAAGGTGGGTCAGCCCCCCGCGCTCGAGGAACACCGCCACCCGGCTTTCCTCGCTCGCCTCAAGGGGGAGCGACACTATATTATCTAAGGCCAGTTCCACCGGCAGGGCGAGGTAAGCCTTTGCTTCCTCAATGGTCAGGGTGTGCAGATCCTTTTCCGCACGGGAGAGTTCGGCGGCGGCGGGCAGGAACCCGGCGCGCTTGACCAGCTCCACCGCCGTTTTTTCTGCCTCTGAAAGCGCCGCGCCTGTGGGTTTTTCTTCGAGTTCCCCGGCGAAGAGCAGGGGTTCTATCATGAAAAACTGGTGGTTATTCAATTGAATAACTGGTCCGGTAAGGCCCAAATACCCCGCCCGCTGTTCTGAAAGCAGCAATTTAAGCGGACATTGGGCCTCGGTGACGCTTTCGGCGGCGGTCACGGCCATCTTGGCCAGGCGCACGGGCCTGCCGCGCTTCAATTCATCGAGCGCGCGCTCCACGTTGCGGATTGACTTTGCATCGGTCATGGTGGATAAATAGTGCTTTATAAAAATTAATCAATAGATTATGTCGCTTCGCGTCCTGATTGCCGCCGATGAACCCATTGCCTCTGCCCTGGCCGAGCAGGTGATTGCGGCCGGCTTCGTCTGCGCCGGGAGCAAGGCGGAGGCCGACATGCTGCTCTGTGACGCGGATGCGGCGGCGGGCATCATACAACATAATAAGCTCCCCGCATTGTTTTTATGCAACGACCCCGCGACCTGCCCACAACCGGCGCTGGTAAAGCCCGTGCGCGTGGGGGAGATAGTGGCGGCGCTGAAGCGCCTGGCCCCGGCGGCTTTGCGAATCGGCGACTGGGCGTTCGACGGCGGCAAGCGCGCCGTGACGCACGAGGATGGCCGCGCCATCGCGCTGACCGAAAAGGAATCGGCCCTGCTCGCCGGCCTGCTGGGGGAAACCGGTTACACGCGCGAGAAGCTGCTGGAGAAAGTGTGGGGTTACGGCGAGGGCGTGGATACGCACACGCTGGAGACGCATCTCTACCGCCTGCGCAGTAAGTTGAAAGATGTAGTAGCCGAGGAAGACTGGAAGGAATTGGTATGATTCCTTTTGTCGGCCTTTCGCGCGAGGAAGTGAAAAACATCCTCGTGGAAAACGGCTTCCAGCCGTTCCGCGCCAAGCAGCTCTGGCACTGGGTGTATAACAAGGGCGTCACTGATTTTGCGCAGATGACGACAATCGCGAAAGCGGATCACCCGAAACTCGCGGAAATTTTTTCGCTCACGCGCCCGAACATCGCGCGCGCGCTAACTTCTATTGATACCACCCGCAAATGGCTGGTGGAATTCGCCGACGGCAACAAGGTGGAAACCGTTTTCATCCCTGAGGAAGACCGCGGTGCGCTGTGCGTTTCTTCACAAGTGGGCTGCACGCTGACCTGCAGCTTCTGCCACACCGGCACGATGCCGCTGGTGCGCAACCTCTCGGCGCATGACATTGTTTCGCAGGTGTTGATCGCGCGCGATGGCCTCGGTGAATGGAGCAAGAAAAGCGAGGACCAGCTCTTCACCAACATCGTGCTGATGGGTATGGGCGAACCGCTGTTCAATTACGAGAACGTAGCGAAGGCGCTGATGATCATCATGGACCAGGAGGGCATCAGCATCTCCAAGCGCAAGATCACGCTTTCCACTTCCGGCGTGGTGCCGATGATTGAAAAATGCGGCAAGGATCTCGGCGTGAACCTCGCCATTAGCTTGCACGCCGTGCGCGATGATCTGCGAGACGAGCTGGTGCCGCTGAACAAGAAATGGAATATCGAAGCGCTGATGGAAGCCTGCCGCAACTACCCCGGCGTTTCCAACGCGCGGCGCATTACCTTTGAATACGTGATGCTCAAAGGCGTGAACGATACCGACGCCGATGCGCGCGAGCTGGTGCGCCTGCTGGACGGCGTGCACGCCAAGGTGAACCTCATCCCGTTCAACCCGTGGCCGGGCGCGCCGTATGAATGCTCGTCCAACAACCGCATCCGCGCGTTCTCGGACATTGTGAACAATGCCGGCTACGCCAGCCCCGTGCGCACCCCGCGCGGGCAGGACATCATGGCCGCCTGCGGGCAGCTGAAGTCCGACTCTGAGCGCAAAAAGGGCGAAAAGGTTAAGTTAGCTTAAGAATCGCTGTCATCAGCCTGTCATACAATCCTGCTATAACAGGAATTGCATGATGATGGTAAAAAAGGCCACCTGTCGCCCCTTGCAATACGGCCTCGCTCTTGCGGCCGGCGCTCTCGTTTTATTCCTGCCGGACTTTGTGTATGCCAGCGTGGACACACCCGTGGGCAATGTATTCTGCACCATCGTGGGCTGGGCCACCGGCAACACCGGCAAGGGGTTGGCCACCATCGGCATCGTGATTATCTCCATCGGGCCGCTCTTGGGCAAGGTCAGCTGGGGGGCGGCGATGATCGTGGCTTTGGGCATTGCGCTGGTTTTCGGCGGCGGGCAGGTAGTCAATGCGCTGAATGTTTCCGGCATGCCGGGCGGTTGCAACACCACCTCGCCCTGGCCGCGGTAATCTTTTCCAAAAGTGCTTGCCTTAAGCCTTAAAACGGGCACATTAAACGCCTTAATTTTTAATTATGCTTAAGACATGACCGATATCACCCTGCCGAAAGATAGGCCCTTACCCGAGGTATCAGACGCCGAGCTGGCTGGCAGCCTGTGGCGCAGGAGCTCCAGTAACTCGCGGCTTTATGAGCTTGTCCTACATGAACTGGGCCTGGTGGATGCCGAGGCGCAGGCCATAGCCAGGGGCGAGAAGGAAATGCGTGTTACCAGCATCCCGCTGGTGGCGTCGGAAAATTTCATGTCGGCCGCCGTGGCGCTCGCCACCGCCTGCCCGGATTTGAGCGCGCGCAACATGGAAAGCAGCGAGCCGGGCGTGGCGTTCTATCAGGGCGAAAAATGGGCACAGCGGGCGCAGAAGCTGGCCATCACCCGCGCCACGAACCTGTTCGGCTGCGACCATGCCAACGTGCAGCCTTTCTCGGGCTCGCTTGCCAACGCGGCTATCTTCATGGCGTTTAAGACCAAGCTTGGTCGCAAGCCCAGGGTCATGTCTCTTTCCATGGCGCAGGGCGGGCATTTCACGCATGGCGACAAGATCAACGTCACCAGCGAGCTTGCCGACACGGTGGACTATTTCGTGCAGACGGAGGCGCAGGCGGAGCGCAATATACGCGCCGAATACCCGCTTTACGAAGACAGCATTCCTCCCCACGCGATGAAGGATATGGTGTCTCGCCATGCGTTTACGCTGGATTACAAGGATATCGAACGCCTGGTGGAAGAAGAGAAACCTGACCTCATCATCGTCGGCGGCTCCGCCTACACGCGCGCGATTAATTTCGGGGTGATGAAGGACATCGCCCGTAAAAACGGCGCACTGCTGATGGCGGATATTTCGCATTACTCCGGCATGATTGTCGGCGGCGCCTATCCCAGTCCCTTCGTGCGCAATGATGACGGCACGGCGGACCTGTTGCATTCGGCCGATATCGCGATGTCCACCACCCACAAATCCTTAGGCGGGCCGCGCGGTGCGGTGATCCTGTGGAATGATCCGGAATTGAGCAAGTTCATCAATGAGGGCGTGTTCCCCGGCGTGCAGGGCGAGCCGCATCCCGGCGCCATGCTGGGCAAGGCGGTGGCCTTCGGCGAAGCCATGAAGCCCGAATATAAACTCTATGCTCAGCAGGTGTATAACAACGGGCAGGCGCTGGCGGAAACGCTGCAGAAGAACGGTCTTAAACTCATCACCGGCGGCACGGACAGCCATATGGTGAATATCGATCTGCGCCCGCTGGGCGTGAGCGGCAAAGAAGCCGCCGAGGCGCTGGAGCGCGTGGGGCTGATCTCCAATAAAATGCCCATACCCAATGATACCAACCCTGATTATTCCGGCCTGCGCATCGGTGTGCCGGCCGCCACGAATCTCGGGTTGGTCGAGCATGATTTCGAGGAAATCGGCGGGTGGGTAGTGAAGCTGCTGAAAGATCTGAAGCAGGCGAATGATGCGGGCCTGCAGGGCAAGCTGATGGCCATGCAGGTGCATGCCGCGATGTCTGAGCGCGAGGCACTGCTGGATGCGGCGGAAGCTCAAATTTCTGAAATCTTTAGTGTTAGTGCCTATGACAACACGGCGCAGCGCGCTTATAAACTAGGTACGGTTTCAACAATTCGCGCGATCATTGACGAATCAAGCGATATACCCCAGGCATTCAAGGCCATTGATAAACAATATCACACCCATCTTGGCGATTTGCTGAAAAACACGGAAGCGCTGGGGATTGAGCGCGCCATGCAGAACCTGCGCGAAAATGCCGACACGCACGCGGACATTAAAAAGCAACTGGCAACGGAAGATGCCGTAGCCGATGGAGTGCAGAAGCTGTGCCTGGATGAAAAATTCGCGCAGAAATACGGCCTGGGCTCGGCGCCCGCGCACCGCTGGGGCGGCGGCCGCGTTCAATACAACTGATTACTTATTCAGGGCCATGGCCCTGCTGCGTAATACCGGGCTGCCCGATTTCACGGATAATCAGCGCCAGCTGTCTGCCCATGCCCGATGAAAACTGCGTGCCTGGTTCGCCCTGTGTCCTTGAGAGTTCATCCTGAATCCTTGCCACCTGCTCATGCAGGGTGGTTGCTTCGGCGGTGCCGGGTTCCGCCACATGCCCGGCGCGGTTGCGCGGCGCATGCAGCAGCGCGAGAGCTTCTGCAGCGCCGGGAATTTGCATGCCGCCTTGCCGGCCTTCGCCCGCCATAACCTGCAAGGCATGCGCAGCGTTCATCAGCTCACGCAGGTCTTCCTCGGTGTAGCTTTCGGTGCGCAATGCCCGGTGAAGCGCGGGCAGAGATTGCGTTGCCGAGACCAAATCCCGCTGGGCTCTTTCTTCCACGGTCTGGGGTTCCGGCATTCGCCAGCTATTGCCATAGGGTACCTTTTTCGCTTCGTCTTCAATGCTTCTTATGGCCGTGACCGCATTGATACCAATAGTTCCCCTGCTTGCGCGGGCTGCCAACTCTTCCATTTGTGCCATCACCATGGGCGCTTCCTGCGACTGGGGCATGACGGCTTCATCCTGGAGTCCGGCTACGATATAATCAATGGGTAGCTGCGGCTCGTCTTTCCCGAGTTCCTTGCGCAGCATCTGGCGAACCTGCCGCTGTGTTTCAATATCCAGCTCTGCAATCAGCTCCTTTGCGCGGGACTCTTCGTCTCTAAGCAGTGTCGTGTGCAGAAGTTGTTCAGCTCTGGCTGCGACGGGGGAAACGCTTTGACCAAGGGCCCGGTATGCCAGCCCCGTAGCCAGGTCATTCAGCCCTTCTTCTATTTCTTGAAATGTCTGCATCGCTTTATGCTAACCTGAAACCGTAAAGGTTTCATGACGCTTTTTTATAGCAGAACAATGGCTTAGTAATATACCTCCACCACGTATTCCACGCCGTTGATAATGACATGGGCCACGCCGGGGTTTTTAAGGTCATCAACAGGTGCTTCCAACCGGAGCATCGCCTCCTTGTCGGATTTGGGTTCAGCTACACGTACGACGACTTCCACGATTCCCCTCCACTCTGATGCACAGGTTGCGCTTCGGCACATAAAGAATCAATGATGATATTAATTATCAGTAAGAATTATCCCGTTTGACCCTGCACCGTTCTTCTTTTAAGACCTTGAGCTCAAGAAAAAGAACAGGCAGGGACGAATGCGCAAGGTGGTTATCTCGGGCATGCTCGGAAACGGGCTGGAATGGTATGACTATGCCCTCTACGGCCACATGGCCTTCATCATCAGCAAGCTCTACTTCCCCGCCACGGATCCCACTACCCAGCTGCTTGCCACGTTCGGTGTGTTCGCCGTCGGCTTTGTGTTCCGCCCGCTGGGTGCGGTGATGTTCGGTTATATAGGCGACCGTTACGGCCGCCGCGCGGCGCTGGTGCTGGCCATCATGATGATGGCGATTCCCACCGGCGCCATCGGCCTGCTGCCGACCTATGAGCAGATCGGGGTCTGGGCGCCGATACTGCTTACCGTCATCCGCGTCTTCCAGGGGCTTTCGCTCGGCGGCGAGTTCGCCGGTTCCATTACTTATATTGTCGAGCACGCGCCCAAAACCGGGCGCGGGCTGGCCGGCTCGGCCTCGCTCATCAGCCTGGTGGTGGGCTTCATGTTCGGCTCGTTCGTTTCACTCGCCACCGCCAGCCTGCTTTCGCCGGAAGATTTCCAGAGCTGGGGCTGGCGGCTGCCGTTCCTGTTCGGCATCGTTATCGGCCTTGTTGGCATTTATATCCGCAAAAGCTGCGGCGAGAGCCCGGCCTTCGAGGTGGCCAAGAGCGAGGGGCACCTCTCCGACCGGCCCGTGCGCGAGGCGTTCGGCAAACATCCGTGCGAGCTGATCATCGGCTTTGCCATCTACATGGCGGTGACCATGCCGTTCTACCTGATTTCCATCTACCTCATCTCGTTTACCGAGAACCACCTGCACCGCCTGCCGAAGGAAGCGCTGCTCATCAACTTCATCACCATGTCTGCCATGCTGGTGGCGCTGACCTTCTCGGCGCTGCTGTCTGACCGTATCGGCAGGAAGCGCGTGATGATGCCTGCCGCCGCCGCCATGTTCGTATGCGTGGTGCCGCTGTTCATGCTGATGGGAATGGACGCTTTTGCCGCCATCCTGCTGGCGCAAGTGCTCCTGGGCGTGTTGAACGGTTTGTATATCGGCCCCGTGCCGGCGCTGCTGGTGGAGCTGTTCCCCACCTCGGTGCGCTACACGGGCATGGCGCTGGCCTATAATTTCAGCGCCGCCATTTTCGGCGGCACCGCGCCGATGGTGTGCGTGTGGCTGATCAGCAGAACCGGGACCTATTACTCCGTGGCGTGGTACGTCATGCTCTGCTGCGTGGTCTCGCTCATCGGTTTACATTTTTATAAGGACCGTTTCCGTGAACCCATCTAGACGGAAAGCGCGTAATCCATTACGCTCAGTGGTATGAGTTTGCTTAAGAAGTTTGCCGCGCTCCGGCCCGGTTTCCTCCTTTATATCGCGTCCTTGCTTTTCATAAGCTTCGTTGCGGGGGCCGCGAGCTATCATTATCGCGTGGGTCCGGGGCTTTGGCTGCTTTATGCTTTCCGTGGCGCCGATGCGAGTAAAGAAAAAACCCTGAGTCAGAGCGACAAGCCCGCCGAGATAAAGCTGGTCAGGCGGATGGTTACACGTCATCTACCTAGTCATGCATTTAACGGCGTGACGCTGGTGAGCAACGGGTTCCTTAGCAAGGCCGTTCTTATTGACATGCAGGGTCAAGTTCTGCACCGCTGGTCGAGGCCCTTCAGCGAAACGTGGAAACATGCTTCGCATTTAGCAAGCCCCGTTACGGATGACAGTGTTTTCTGGCAGCGCGTTCATGTTTTTCCCAATGGGGATTTGCTGGCGCTTTACACGGCGGTAGGCGATACACCTTACGGTTACGGTCTTGCCAAGCTGGATAAAGATTCCAATGTCCTTTGGACATATAATCAGCCGGCGCATCATGATTTCAGCCTCGACGAAAGCGGAAACATTTACACGCTCACGCAAGACATAACCCGTGAGTTTGAGCCGGGGTTTGATGCGCTCCTGCCGCCGCTGTTGCAGGATTATATCGTTAAGCTTTCACCGGAAGGCAAGGAGCAGGCAAGAGTAGGGGTGCTGGAAGCATTTGGAAACTCTCCCTACAGGGAGATGATCAAATTTACAGGCGAGTGGGAGCGGAGCGGCGATTATCTGCATACCAACACAGCTGCCGTTCTGAAAGAAGGAGTGAAATATTCTCTCCCCGGTATAAAGCCCAGGCAGGTTTTAATCTCTTTACGCAATCAGAGCATTATCGCGATCATGGACCTTGAAAAACGCTCTATCGTGTGGGCTTCGCGCGGGCCATGGCGCATGCAGCACCAACCGGAGTTTCTTCCCGGAGGTAATATCATGATGTTCGATAACCAGGGTATTTATAGCCCGTTTGTAACGCCGGCGTTCCAGCGTTCGCGCGTGATTAAATATAACCCCAGTACGAAAACTATCTTTTGGAGCTTTACGGGCGAGCCGGGCATATCAAACCTGAATTCATGGGACCGAAGCATGCAACAGCTTCTGCCAAACAATAATATTCTTATCACGGAATCGCGCGCCGGGCGGCTGCTTGAAGTGACGCCGCAGGGCAGGGTGGTGTGGATGTACCGCGAAATGTTTACCCACAGCAAAAGGCCGGATGATTTCTATATCACCGGTGCCCGCCGCTATGACAGAGCAAAACTCACATTCCTCCAGTAGGTTCTATTCACCCGGTTTTACTTCATCCGCCATGTGCCGCTTCATCAACGGCAGCTGCGCGCACGTAAACAGCAGCGTCAGCGTGAACATGCCGAAAACCTTGAACTCCACCCAGAAGTCGGTGGAGAAATTCCGCCAGATGGCTTCATTCAGCCCGGCCAGGAACAGGAAGAAAATCCCCCAGCGCAGGCTGAGTTTGCGCCAGCCTTCCGCATCCAGCTGGATGGCGGATTCCAGCAGGTATTTGAGCATCGGCCTGCCCAGCGCGTTGCCGGCCAGCAGCACCACCGCGAAGATGAGGTTGACGAAGGTGGGCTTCATCTTGATGAAGAGGTCGTTCTGCAGGATGAGAGTAAGGCCGCCGAATACGCCCACGGCGACGGCGGTCACCAGCGGCATGGGGGCGAGTTTTTTCTCGTAAAAATAGTTAACAGCCAGTGAAAGCAGGGTGGCAGGGATGATAATTGCCGTGGCAATTTGTATACCCCCGAGGCGGTAGCCTATGAAAAAAGCAGCGAGCGGCCCGAGATCCAGGGCCAGTTTTAAAAGAGGGGGCATGAGTTTTTAAATATTCTTGTATTTTAAGAAGGCGTTAAGATAGAGTGTGCTAGCGTCTAAGGTCTTATTATTGTAGTTTTTCACATCTTGCAACACGGGAGAAGTTCGTGGAGACATCGGTTCTGATTGTAGAAGACGAAGCGGCTATCGTCACGCTGCTGCGCTACAACCTGGAACGCGAGGGTTTTCGCGTACATTCCACGGGTGACGGCGAAGAAGCCATCACCATGGTGAAAGAATATAAGCCCGATATTATTGTGCTGGACTGGATGTTGCCCTCCATGAGCGGCATCGACGTCTGCAAGCAGCTGCGCTGGAGCCCGGAGACCAAATCCATCCCCATCATCATGCTCAGCGCCCGCGGCGAAGAAGGTGACCGCATCCGCGGCCTTGATTCCGGCGCCGATGACTATCTCGTCAAACCGTTTTCCCCGGCCGAGCTGATCGCGCGTATCCGCGCCGTGTTCCGCCGCTTCCGCCCCGCGCTCACCGAGAAAACCCTCTCTTTCGCCGGTGTCTCGATGGATGTGGCGGCGCACAAGGTTTCCCGCAATAATTCTGAAGTGCATTTAAGCCCCACCGAATTCTCGCTCCTGCGTTATTTGCTGGAGCACCCCGGCCGCGTCTTCTCGCGCGAGCAGCTGCTCGATGCCGTGTGGGGGCATGATATATATGTGGAACTGCGCACCGTGGACGTGCATATCCGCCGCCTGCGCAAGGGGCTGGATTATGATGGCAAACAGCCGGACATCATCCGCACCGTCCGCTCTGCCGGCTATGCGCTGGAGGAAGTACCTCCCGGCGAGAAGCAGGACGACGAGGAAGTCTGACGCTTCCCTCGCTCAAAGACACCATCCACCGCCACGGCCTGCTCGCGAAGAAATCGCTCGGCCAGCATTTCCTGTTTGATACCAACATCACTGCCAAAATCGCGCGCGCGGTGGCGGATGATTCCACCGTGATTGAAATCGGCCCCGGCCCGGGTGGGCTCACGCGCGCGCTGCTGGAGACAGGTACAAATGTAGTGGCAGTAGAGAAAGATGTACGCTGCTTGGCGGCACTCGAAGAGTTGGCGGAACACTATCCCGGCAAACTTTCCGTGCTGCGGGCGGATGCGCTGGAGGTGGATCTGCTGAAGGAAGTGCCGGCGCCGCGCCGCATCGTCTCCAACCTGCCTTATAACGTCGGCACGCCGCTGCTGCTAAAATGGCTGGACGAGATTTACCAACACATGTCATCCCCGCGAATGCGGGGATCTCGGGCATCCTCCGTGCCGCATGAGATCCCCGCTCAAGGTGGGGATGACAAAGCATATGAATCACTCACGCTCATGTTTCAGCGCGAGGTGGCGCACCGCATCACCGCGCAGCCGGGGAGCAAGGATTACGGGCGCTTGAGCGTAATGGCGCAGTGGCTGTGCGAGGCGCACCCGCTGTTTGACCTGCCGCCTGGCGCGTTTGTGCCGCCGCCCAAGGTGCATTCGGCGGTGGTTGTGCTCAAGCCCCGGCCCAGGCCGCTTTACCCCGCGCGCAAGGAAAACCTGGAAAACGTGCTCCGCGCCGCCTTCGGCCAGCGGCGGAAGATGCTGCGCCAATCCCTCAAATCCGTGGCCGAAAACCCCAAAAATATGTTGGATGAGGCCGGTATCGAGGGCACGCTTAGGGGTGAAGTTATTGATATTTCAGGATTCTGCAGGCTCGCCGCGGCCCTGGGGTAACCCCCTAACACGCTTTTCCACACTCTATTTATGTGCTAGTAATTCGCATCACCGTAAACATCAAAGGGTAGGGTTATGCGTAATGGTTTCGCTGACGAGGATGATTTCTGGAAGTTTTCCAACGCGCTCGCCGCGACGGCCTTGAGCGGTCACCGCTTGCCGCAGGCCCAGACGTATGAAATCACCACGCATGCGACGCCCAATGACCCGCTGCTGCCGCAGCAATGGCACCTGACCGGCGCCAACGGCATTAATGTTTCCAAGGTGTGGGATGATTATCAGGGCGACGGCATCACCATCGGCTTCATTGATGACGGCATCCAGTACACGCACCCTGATCTGGATGACCGCTACAACTCTGCCATCGACTATGATTCCGGCACCACCGGCGCGGGCTCAACCGACGGCGCGCCGAAAGTAACGGCCGACAAGCACGGCACCACTACCTCCGGCGTGGCCGCGGGCGTGGGCAATAACGGGCTCGGCGTCACCGGCGTGGCGTATGAGGCCAACCTCACCAGCTTCCGCATTAATTTCAGCGGCAACCTGACGGATTCGCAGCTCGGCACGCTGCTTAACAAGCAGTTGCAGGTAGACGTGGGCAACAACAGCTGGGGCTTCGGCGGCATTTTCGCCGACAACTTCCAGCAGGCGGCATGGGTCAACACCAAGGCGGCGTTCGAGAACGTAGCTGCCAACGGCCGCGGGGGGCTGGGCACCAACGTGGTCTTCGCCGCGGGCAATGGCCGTGAGCAGGGCGACGACGTGAACCATCACAGCCTGCAGAACTCCAAATACGTCATCGCCGTGGCGGCGACGGACGAGGCGGGTAAATACACCTATTTCAGCACGCCGGGCGCGGCGGTGCTGGTTTCAGCCCCGGGCTGGAACATCTCTTCTACCGACCGCACGGGCACTGCCGGTTACATCAACGGCGACTACGTGGGCGGCCTTGCCGGCACCTCCTATTCTGCCCCGGTGGTTTCCGGCCTTGTGGCGCTGATGCTGGATGCCAACCCCAATCTCGGCTACCGCGACGTGCAGGAAATTCTCGCCTACTCCTCCCGCAATTCAGACCCGGGCAACGCGGGCTGGGTGTTCAACGGCGCAGGCAACTGGAACGGCGGCGGCCTGCACTTCAACAACAATTACGGCTTCGGCCTGGTGGACGCGCATGCCGCCGTGCGCCTGGCGGAAACGTGGGGCCTGCAGAGCACGGTGGCCAACATGGAATCGGCTTCCAGCGGCTTGCTGGGCGTAAACTCCACCATCCCGGACAACAACGTCAACGGCATCAGCCGCAGCTTCACCTTCAGCGGCACGGATATCACCATCGACCACATCGAGATCGATCTGAACGTGGCGCACACCTGGATCGGCGATCTGCGCGTGTATCTCACCTCGCCGGATGGCACCACCAGCCTGCTGCTCAACCGCCCGGGCCGCAACCCGGATGCCTCCTCCGGCTTCGGCAGCTCGCAGGACAACATCAACTTCACGCTGCAGAGCAACGCTTTCTGGGGTGAGCAGGCCGACGGCACGTGGACGATCAAGATTGTCGACACAGATTCCTCCTACGTGGGTAGCTTCACGAACTGGACGATCCGCGCCTACGGCGACAACGGCATCGCAGGCAATAACGACACCTACATCTACACCAACGAGTTCTCGAATGTTGCCAATGCCGCCCGCACCACGCTGACCGACATTTTCGGCAGCAACGATACGCTCAACGCCGCGGCAGTAACTTCCGATACCATGCTGGACCTGACACCCGGCGCCACCAGCAGCATTGACGCGGTTTCGCTGCTCATAGCCGCCACCACCGTTATTGAAAACGCCTTCTTGGGCGACGGCAATGACACCGCCACCGGCAATGACACCAACAACTACATTGATGGCGGCCGCGGGGTGGATACGGTCATCTATCTCGGCAGCTTCCTCGATTATCTCATTACGGTGGTCAACACCTGGATGGTCACGGTGCAGGACCTTGTGCCCGAAAACGGCAACAGCGGCACCGACAGCATCGCCGGTTTCGAGAAATTCCTCTTCAACGGCGTGACCTATCTCTTCAACGGCACCGCGCTGGTGGAAGACGTGCCGCCGCCGAACAACCCGCCTGTCGCGGTGGATGATACCACCAGCACCCAGATGGACATTCCCGTTACCGTCAACGTGCTCTCCAACGACACCGATTCCGAGGGTGATACGCTGGACGTAACGGTGGTAACCGTGGCGGCCGCGCACGGCAACGCCGTGGTCAACGCCGACAACACCATCACCTACACGCCCAACGTCGGCTACGTGGGCGGAGATAGTTTCACCTACGAGATCAATGACGGCCACGGCCACACCGATACTGCCGTAGTCACCTTGGATGTAACGGCTCCGCCGCCGAACCAGGCGCCGAACGCAACGAATGACGCGGCAAGCACCACGCAGGACCAGGCGGTGAACATCAACGTGCTGGCCAATGACACCGACCCCGAAACCGATACGCTCGATGTTACGGTAGTTACCGTTGCGGCCGCGCACGGCAACGCGGTGGTAAACGCCAACAACACCATCACCTATACGCCCAATGCCGGCTACGTGGGCGGGGATACCTTCACCTACGAGATCAACGACGGTCACGGCAATACCGATACCGCCGTGGTGAACGTTACCATCAATGCCGCGGCGGGCCAGACCCTCAACGGCACCTCCGCCGCCAATACACTCAACGGCGGCGCGGGGAATGACACCATCAACGGCAACGGTGGCAACGATACCCTTTACGGCAATGGCGGGAACGACGTCATCAACGGCGGCTCCGGCAACGACACCATGGTTGGCGGCGCGGGCAACGACACAATGACCGCCACCTCCGGCGCCGACAAGTTCATCGGCGGCGCGGGTGCGGACATCATCAACTGCTACAGTTTCGGGCGCGATACCATCGTCTTTGAAAGCCTGGGCGATGCGGGCGACGTCATCAACGGCTTCAAGCGGAACCAGGACGTGCTGGATTTGCGCGCCATCTTCGACAGCATCGGCTACACCGGCAGCAACCCCATTTCCGCCGGTTACATGCAGATCACCGTTACGAGCGGCGACATGACCATTTCCATCGACGCCGACGGCGCGGGCGCCGGCGGCTGGACCGCGCTCTGCACGCTGGACAACGTGAGCTTCACTACCCTCACCGCGGGTACGGATTACTTAGTGCAATAAAAAAAGCGATAAGAAAAAATGATGCAGTGGAGCGAAAGAAGCAGGAAATACGTGGAGGCGTGCCGTGGCGCGCTTTTCTACGTATTGCTGTTCAGCTTCTTCGCCAACCTGCTTATGCTGGCGGTGCCGATCTACTCGCTGCAGGTGCTCGACCGCGTAATCTCCAGCGGCAGCGCCGAAACGCTGATGATGCTTACCCTGGTAGTGGTGCTGGCGCTAGTGGCGCTGACGCTGCTGCAATTCGCGCGCGGCTCGCTGCTGATGCGCGCCGGGGCATGGGTGGAAGAAAAGCTCGCACCCCTGGTTTTCGCGCAGACCGTTTCCGCCGCCGCTTCCGTCAAGCCGCTGGGCGCGGGGCAGGGGCTGCGTGATCTTAGCCTGCTGCGCAGTTTCTTAAGCGGTGGCGCCTTCGCGGCGATACTGGATGCGCCGTGGGCGCTCATTTTCCTTGCCGTATTGTTTGCCATTCACCCCATCATCGGCGGGCTCACCGTGTTCGGCGCGCTGGTGCTGTTCGGCCTCGCGCTGCTGGACGAGAGCCGTGCCCGGCCGCTGCAGGAAGCCGCCTCCAAGCATTTCGCCCGCAACGCCGGGCAGCTGGAAATGGCCGCCCGCAACGCCGAGGCGGTGGAAGCCATGGGCATGTTGCCGCATATTTTAAGCAACTGGCGCGGCCGCTACGGCGTGGCGCTGGATTTGCAGGGCCAGGCCAGCCACCGCGCGGCCAAGGTGGGCAGCGCCTCGCGCTTCGTGCGTTATTTCCTGCAGATCGCCGTTATCGGCGTGGCGGCAGACCTCGCGCTGCACAACATGCTTTCCGCCGGGGCCATCATCGCCGCTTCCATCCTCGTCAGCCGCGCGCTGGCGCCGTTTGAAACCATCATCAGCGCGTGGACGCAGTTCACCAGCGCGCGCGAAGCCTTCCACCGCCTGCGCGAAACGCTTGAACAGGGCAATGAGCGCGAGGAAGAAATCTCGCTGCCGGACCCGCAGGGCGCTCTCTCGCTGGAAAACCTCTCCTATATGCCGCAGGGCGCCAAGAAGCCCACCATCCGCAATATCAGCGCCCGCATTCGCCCGGGCGAGATCATCGGCCTCATCGGCCCGAGCGGCGCCGGCAAATCCACGCTGTCGCGCCTGCTCACCGGCGTGCTCAAGCCTTCCGCCGGTTCGGCGCGGCTGGACGGTGCGGAAATCTGGCGCTGGAACCGCGCCGATTTCGGCCGCCACGTGGGCTATCTTCCGCAGGACATCGAGCTTTTTGCAGGCACGGTGCGCGATAATATCGCCCGCATGGATGCCGACGCGCCGGACGAGCTGGTGGTGGATGCCGCCAGGCGCGCCGGGGTGCATGATTTGATTTTACGCCTGCCTGCCGGCTACCAGACGGAAATCGGCGTCGGCGGGGCGATTCTCTCCGGCGGCCAGCGTCAGCGCATCGCGCTTGCGCGCGCGCTGTTCGGCAACCCGCGCCTCCTGGTGCTGGATGAGCCCGGCTCCAACCTGGATGGAGACGGCGAGCAGGCGCTGGTGCAGGCGCTGCACCGCGCGCGGCAGGACGGCGCCACCGTGGTGCTGATCGCGCACCGCCCCTCGCTGATGATGATTGCTGACCGCATCATGCTGCTCAAAGACGGCGAGCTTGCCCTGTTCGGCCCGCGCGATGAAGTGATGGAAAAACTCGGCGCCAACCGCGTCACCGATTTCAACGAGGCGCGCGCGGGAAAGGTGAAGGCCCCGGCATGAGCAACAGCCTGATACCCGTGGCAGAAAAATACCTCACCGTCGGCAAGCGCACGGCGGTGAGCTTTTACGAGCATTTCCCGTTCCCCCGCAACCCGGCGGACATGACGCCCTTAGAGGCGGAATTCGCGCAAGCCACCCGCCACCCCGCCAAGTTCGGGCTAGTGGTGGCGACACTCGCCTTTGCCTTTTTTGGCGTCTGGGGCGGGCTGGTGCCGCTGGAATCCGCCTCCGTGGCGCCCGGCACGGTGGTGGTGGACTCCAGCCGCAAGACCATCCAGCATTTGGAAGGCGGCATCATTACCGATATTCTCGTGAAAGACGGCGATTACGTGGAAAAAGGCCAGGTGCTGGTGCGCCTGAACCCCACCACCGCCAAGGCGCGCAAGGAAATCCTTACCGGCAAGCTGCTGGTGGCGCGCGCGGCGCAGGCCCGTCTGATCGCGGAAGAGAAGGGGCTGAAGCTGGTGGAGGTCACGGAAGAGCTCAAGGCCTACGCCGAGCATGCCGACTGGGGCAGCGTGATGCAAAGCCAGCAGACGCTGTTTTCCACCCGCCGCGAAGCGTATCTCGGGCAGAAGGACGTGCTCGCTTCGCGCGTGACGCAGCTGGAAGAAAAAATCACCGGCATCAAGGCGCAGAAGCAAGCCGCGGAGGAGCAGCTGCTGTTGTATGATGAGGAAATCTCCAGCGTGCAGCGGCTGATTGAAAAAGAACTCGCCGTGAAATCGCGCCTGCTCACGCTCAAGCGCCAGAAATCGGAGCTCGCGGGTAATATCGGCTCTTACGTGGCCGAGATTACCAACACGCAGGAAAAAATCGGTGAAACCCGCTCGCAGATTTTAACACTGGAGAGCGAGTACAACAAGGAAGTGGCCACCGCGCGCGATGAAACGCAGGCCGAAATCGCAGACCTTGAAGAACAGCTCACCGCCTCGTCAGATGTGTATGACCGTACCACCGTGGCGGCGCCGCAATCGGGCATCGTCACCGGCCTGAAAGTCCACACCGTCGGCGGCGTGGTGCAGCCGGGTGCCCCGATCATGGATCTCGTGCCGCAGGATGAAGCGCTGGTGATCGAGGCGCGCATCCCGACGCAGGATATCGACCACGTGCACGCCGGCCTGCCCGCCAAGGTGCGCCTTAGCGCTTATCGCAGCCGCTTCACCCCGCGCATCGGCGGCGAGGTGCTCACCGTCTCCGCCGACCGCTTCACGGATGAACAGACCCGCACGGCCTATTACATCGGCAAGGTGCGCCTGAACGAAGAGGAAATGAAAAAATACAGGGGCGAGATCAAGCTCTACCCCGGCATGCCTGCCGAGGTGTTCATCGTCACCGGCTCGCGCACCCTGCTGGAATATTTGCTCGCCCCGCTGGTGGGCGACATGCAGCGCTCCTACGCCGCCGAGTAATCCTTAATTGCATCTCGCGGCCACGGGGGGTAAACCTATACCAACCGGAGGAAAGCTATGGCCAAAATCAAAGTTAAAAACCCGATCGTGGAAATCGACGGCGACGAGATGACGCGCATCATCTGGGCGATGATCAAGGAAAAGCTCATCCTGCCGTATCTGGATATAGACCTGAAATATTTTGACCTCTCCATCCAGAAGCGCGACGCCACGGACGACAAGATCACCATCGAGGCGGGCGAGGCCATCAAGAAGCTCGGCGTCGGCGTGAAATGCGCCACCATCACGCCTGACGAAGCCCGCGTGAAGGAATTCACCCTCAAAAAGATGTGGAAATCCCCCAACGGCACCATCCGCAATATCCTGGACGGCACCATTTTCCGCGAGCCCATCATCTGCAAAAACGTGCCGCGCCTGGTGCCCAACTGGACGGCGCCTATCGTCATCGGCCGTCATGGCTTCGGCGACCAATACAAGGCCACGGATTTCGTGGTGCCCGGCCCCGGCAAGCTCACCATGACGTATACCCCTGCGGGCGGCGCGCCGGTGAATTACGAGATATTCGACTTCAAAGGTCCCGGCGTGGCCATGGGCATGTACAACCTTGATGAATCCATCAAGGGCTTCGCGCGCGCCTGCCTGAATTATGGCCTGCAGCGCAACTACCCGGTT
>CAZUKF010000016.1:0-12997 GCA_964620765.1 uncultured Rickettsiales bacterium
ATCTCCATGCTGATGATCTGGCGGATGATCAGGAAACCGAACGCCATGAAGGCGCCTGTTACCAGGAGAACCATGTGGCCTTCATAGGTGTAAAACAGCGGCACCAGGTGCTTGGGCGCAACATAATAAACCGCGGCCAGCATCAGCACCGGCAGGAAGCCGAGTACCCAGGCCGAGGTGCGGCCTTCCGAGGAAAGGGCGAGGATTTTCAGGCGCAGCTGCTTGCGCTTGCGCAGCACGCCGGAGAGGTTGGAAAGCACTTCCGAGAGGTTGCCGCCGGATTCCTGCTGCACCGCGAGCACAATGGTGAAGAAGCGCACGTCCGGCTCGTCAATGCGCTCGGCCAGGCGGTTCAGCGCTTCAAACAGGCTCCAGCCGTAGGCCGTTTCGTCGGCCACGCGCTTGAACTCGGGGCCCACGGGTGCGGGCGTGTTGTCACCCACCACGGCGATGGCGGAATTGAGCGGGTAGCCGGAGCGCACGCTGCGGACAATGGAATCCAGCGCGTCGGGGAACATGTCGAGAAACGCCTTCTTGCGCTTGTAGACACGGCGGTTGAGATAAAAATACGCCAACACCCACGTGCCGCCCGCCGCGAGCAGGATGGCCATAAAACCCAGCTTTGAGAACACCAGCAGCAGGAACAGGAACACCAATGTGAAGGCCAGCACGAACTGGTCGAGCTTTCGCCACAGGCCCGCGCGCTGGATGAGCGGCACGGCACGCTGAAAAAACGGGACTAAAAGAAACGCGCGCACCAGCGGGTTGTCCGAGGGGTCTTCCTGCAGGCCGGCGCCGGAGGGCAGGATCATGCCCTGGCTGGACGCGTTCTGCGCCTTCAGGCGGTCGAGCATGTGACGGGTGTAGGTGCCGGAACCCTGCAGCACGTGCGCAGGAATCAGCGTGACGGCGACGATGTAGATCAGGAGGCTTGCCGTGACCGCAAGAAAGAGAGTTCCCATAGCGTGGCCAAGCCCCGATTAACCTTCAAGTTTCTTTGCTGACTCAATGGATTGCCTGAGGTCAGCTTCGCGCCCATAATATTCAGCCTGCTGCAAAAAGCTAGGGGTAATGCCGGTGGAGTAGAAATTACCGGTGAGGTTGCCCTTCTCATCCAGCGGACCGGGCTTGAATGCAAACAGGGTGCGAGAGCCTAACCCACTCTCAATATTAGAGAAAACCTCGTCAATCTGGACAATGCGGCGGCGGCCGTCACGCATGCGCGAGACCTGCACAATCAAATGTACCGCGCTGCCGATCTGCGCCCGCATGGCCTGCACCGAGAGGCTGGTGCCGGCAAGCGCCATCAGGTTTTCAAGGCGGATCAACGCGTCGCGCGGGTTATTGGCGTGGATGGTGGCCATGGAGCCGTCATGGCCGGTGTTCATGGCGGCCAGCACGTCGATCACTTCCTCGCCGCGGACTTCGCCGAGGATAATGCGGTCCGGCCGCATGCGCAGCGCGTTCTTCACCAGCTGGCGCTGGCTGATTTCGCCCGAGCCTTCCATGTTGGCGGGGCGGGTTTCCAGGCGCAGCACGTGCGGCTGGTGCATCTGCAGTTCGGCGGTATCTTCAATCGTGATCACGCGCTCGCCTACGTCAATATGGCCGGAAAGCGCGTTGAGCAGCGTGGTTTTACCCGAGCCGGTACCGCCGGAGACAATAATGTTGAGGCGAATGGCGCTGCAGATTTCCAGGAACTTCACAATCTCGGGACTGGCCGAACCGATATTCGCGTATTCGGAAAGCGGCATCTTGTAGCGCTTAAATTTACGGATGGAGACAAGGCAGCCATCCAGCGCCAGCGGCGGGATGATGGCGTTGAAGCGCGAGCCGTCGGGCATGCGCGCGTCCACCATGGGACTCGCTTCATCAATGCGGCGGCCCACCTGCGCTACGATTTTCTGGATCACGTTGAGCAGGTGCTTCTCGCCGTTGAATTTCACGTCGCTTAAGTAAATGCGGCCGGCTTTTTCAATATAGACCTGCTTGTGGCCGTTGATCATGATGTCGGATACTTCGGCGTCGGCGAGCAGCACTTCCAGCGGGCCAAAACCGAGCAGATCATCCAGCACCTGCTCCTTCAGCAGCGATTGCTGCTGCGCGGTGAGCGGGAAGCGGATGTCGTTGTGGACAAAACCCTCGATGATGCCGCTGACGCGCTGGCGCTTGGCCTCGCGCGAGAGTGTTTCCAGGAAGCGGAAGTCGATGCGGTCGACCAGCGATTCCATGAGCTGCGTCTTGGCGCGGCGGTAATCATCCGTCTCGAGCCGGGGGTCGGTGAAGATCAGGGTGGGTGCCTGTTGCGCGGCGGCCATAACTTACGCCTTATTCTTGAACAGGCCCTTGAGCCCTTTGCGCACCGCTTCAACGGGGGCTTCGCTTTCCGCTGCGCCCATGCCGGCAATGCCGCGGGCGATGTCGCGCAGCTGGCGTTCCAGCTGTGAAGAGCCGACTTCAACCAGCGTCTTGCCCTCGTTCTCCGCCGCAACAACCGTTTTGATGTCGTTGGCGAAGTAGTAGTTGATATTCTTCAGGCACACCTTTTCAAAGTCCTGCGGCGTGATGGCCTCGCGGAAGCGGGCGCCGCTGCGGTTGACGGCGAGCATGATCTTGTTCTTATCAAGCCCCGCATCATTCCACGCGGCGAGCAGGCGCGAGAGGTGCGTGAGCGAGCGCAGCCAGAGCTGCGAGACGATGACAATACGGTCTGCCTGCGCCAGCGCTTCAGCCGTCCACGGCGCCCAGACGTGGGGAACGTCCAGCACCACGTGTGCGAATTGCGATTTCAGCACGCCCACCAGGTCGCGCACCGTATCCGGGCGGATGGCGGGAAGCATGCGTAAGTTGTCCGGCGCCGCGATCACGTGCAGGCCGCCGCGGTATTGAATGAGCATCTTGCTCACGAGGGTTGAATCCACGCCGCGTTCCGGGTTGTCGAACAGCTCGCGTATGCCGAACTGCGCCTGCAGGTCCAGGTGGCGTGTCACCATGCCGAACTGGTAGTCCAGATCCACGATGGCGGCGGGCTGGCCGGTTTCCTGCGCCAGCGCGTAAGCGGTGTTGAGTGCAATGGTGCTGGCGCCGTCACCCGAGGCGGCGCTCATGAAGGCGGTCACCGAGCCGGCCTGCGAGCGGCCCTGCGAGATGGCGGCTTTCGCACCGGTATGGTGCGTCAGCGCGGCACGCACTTCCGCCACCACAGCGGGGTGCGTGAAATATTCAAAGACGCCCGCGTGCTTGAGTGAGCGGTAGAAGCCAAGGTCGTTGATATTGCCGATCACTACCAGCTGGGCGCTGTTTTCACAGGCGCGGGCAAGGCTGGAGAGCACGGGCAGCATGTCTTCACCGTGCAGGCCGATATCCACCACCACGTAGCGGGGGCCGGGCTTGCGGCGCGTGAGCGCATTCAGCGCGTCGTTGGCGGTGTCCACCACTTCGGCCTTCTCAAAGCCAAGGGCAAACGCCAGCTGGTCGGCGGGAAAGGCGCCGGTGCGGTCGATATCGACAATGAGAAGCGGGCTGCTGGCTTGCATAAGGATTGTTTAGTATAGGCTTCAAACGCTTAAACTGCGGTTAATGCCGCGAGCGTAAACATGCGCTTCTGGCGCTAAAAAAGCGATATATTAACCGTTTGGCAACTTAACGCGAGACGCTGGTGCCTTTCAGGAGGCTGCTGCTGCTGGCAGCGCTTTCCTTGGGCGTCTTGGCCTCGTAGCCGCGATACACCTGGACGGTTTTCTCGCCATCCACGTAATCCACCAGGGCCGGGTTCACGAACTGCCGCTTTTCCGTCACCTGCTGCACCATGTTGGAGGCCACGGAGCAACCGAAGGTGGGATGATTCAGGTTATAGGGGTTGATGGAATTATCGATATAGCGGTTTTCGCAGTCGCGCGTCATCACGCGTTCATAATAGAGGGCCACCGTGTTGGCGCGGCCTTCCGTCATTTCAAACGGCACGCCGAACTGGTCCAGCACCTGCTCCGCACGCCTGCAGTTGGGGTTGGCATCCGCGCAGGCGAGGTCGGCGCGCGAAGGTTGCTCCTGGTTGATCCAGCCAATAAGTTCGTCCGTGCCCGCGGCATCGTCCAGCGCGATGTTCACCACTTCGGCTGACATGTCGAGCAAGCTCTCGGGCTCGCCGCGGTTGAAATAGGCTTCCTGCGGGATGGTGCTGCAGGAGACGAGGAAAAGCGAGGAGAGTACGATAAGCTTTTTCATATCAGTCCACCATGAATCCGATTGGGCCTTCGACACTGGGCGTCTGCGACATCTGCGGCACGTTGCCGGTGAGCGAGCCAAGCGCGCCGTAGAACATCATTTCCATCTGGCTTGCCGGGGTGAAATTATCTGTCGGCAGGCGCACGTTGCTGGATTTCATCGGGTCTACCATATAGGGCGTCACCGCAATCACCAGCTCAGTTTCGTTGCGGCGGAATTCCGTGCTGCGGAACAGCGCGCCGAGGATGGGGAGTTCCTTCATGCCCGGCAGCTGATCCACCTGCGAGCGTACCTGGTCTTTGATCAGGCCCGCGATCATGAAGCTTTCGCCGGGCGCCAGCTCCACGGTGGTCTTGGCGCGGCGGGTGGTAATGGCGGGAATGGTAAAGCCCTCGATCACCAGCGCGTTGGCTGTATCCAGCTCCGAAACCTCGGGCTGCACTTCCATGCGGATGCGTGTTTCGTTAAGCACGAAGGGGCGGAATTTCACCGCCACGCCGAATGGCTTGTATTCAATGGTGATGGAACTGCCGCCACCGCCGGCCTGCGGCACGGGGATGGGGATCTCACCACCGGCCAGGAACTCCGCCTGCTCGCCGGAAACGGCGACCAGGTTCGGCTCGGCCAGCAGCTTGAAGAGACCGTCGCGCTCCAGCGCCTTGAGCACGCCGATGGCCGCCTTGTCGCCGGACCGCCAACCCGCGGCGGCCACGCCGTGGAACTGGTCTTCGGGAATGGTGTAGTCGGAGAGAGACGCATCCCCGAGCGAGATCGCCCCAAGGCTGGCTGTGCCGAGGCCGCCCTGGAAGATGAAGTTGCCGCTGTTCAGCGCCGCCGCCGGGTCCACACCCAGGCGCTTCAGCGCATCGCGCTGGATTTCGCCCACGCGCACCCGCAGCATCACCTGCTGGCCGGAGGTGACCTGCAGGAGGTTCAGTACTTTCGGCGCCTCGGGGCCCTGGTCGGCCGGTAGGGAAGAAGTGGTGCTGCCCGAGCCGCTGCTAAGGTATTCCGCCGCAATGCGCGCTGCCTTGTCGGCGGCCTGCGCATCGGAGACCTGCCCGGTCAGCGCGATATTGCTGCCCACCGACTCCACGCCGATCAGCTCGTCGGGCATGAAATTCTTGAGCGTCTGGCGCAGCGCCACCAGGTCATGGCCCACGCGGATGTCATAAGTCTGCATCAGGTTACGGTCCTTGTCGAACACGCGCACCGTGGTGGTACCCACCCGCTTGCCGATAACCGAGAGGTAATGTGTGCCATGCGCATGAATGTCGGCGACCGCCGGGTCAGCCACAATCACTTCGCCCATGGGCTTGGGAGACTTGATGAGGGTAGAGCGGCTGGCGGGGACAAAAATATCGGCGGCATTTGCGGACAGCGGCGATGTGACAAGCAGCGCGGCAGCAACCGCTGCGCAAAGCAAGCCCCGTTTCATCCAGTTCATCCGAAAGTGCGACATGATCCCTGCCCTTGCATCTGCGTTACGTAGCATTATTGCCCCTCCATCACGCCGGCATTGGCGTTGTTCTCCTGCATCTCGCGCTTCCATTCCGGAGCACGCACTTCCGTGATGCCGCGGATGATGAGAACCTCGTCTCCGTATTCCTGCAATGATTGTGAGTTTTTACGCCAGCCCCAGTTCTTGACGTTGGTGAGGCCACCCTCGACGCGGGAAATATCCAGCACCGTGACGGGCGAGCCGACATCGAAATTGTCTTTTTCAGAAACGGGGCGCAGCGCCAGCGAAAGCGTGCCGTTCTTTTCCGCGAGGCGGAGCTTCTTGGCGTCTTCCTGCGTCATTTCTAGCGTGACGTTGGCCGGCGGGTGTACTTCCGGCGGCGGCGTGTTGCCCTGCGGGTCTTTCTTGGGCGGCGCGGTGCGCGTATTGACAGCGAGAATCTTCAGGTTGGGCATCAGCACTTCCGCGGTGGTCGGCTTGCGGCCCACGGCAACGCTGTTGTCGCCGAAGAGCTGCACCGCCGCTTCCTGCGGCACGCTGTGCGTAAACAGCACGTCCACGCGGTCGCCCGGCAGAATAAACCCGGCCACACCGGCCACGGCGTCTACCGCCACGGTGACGGCGCGCATGCCCTTGCCGAGCGAGGAGCCGAGGAACGTGGCGTCGCCCGGCTGGGCGAGCTTGGAAAGAATCAGCGGCTCGCGAGCCTTGAAGTCCGCACGGGCCAGCGTGTTGATGACGTTGACGTCCTTGCTGTCGGCAGTGATGAAGCCGTCGAGCACCAGGTTGCGCGGCCAGGGCTGGCGGTCAATCAGGTTCTCGGTAATGGCGCTGCCGACGGTAATATCATCCCGTGCTACCAGCACATCCACCGTGGCGACATCGCCGGTGGTGCGTTGCTGGGCCACCGGGGCGCCGGTTTGAGCCGTGCCGGGGCTGCCGGACATCCACAGCATGCCGAGACCCACGGCAACGGCTAGAATAATAATTAAGATAATGATGCGCATGGGCTTCCCTGACCGTTAATGCTGCTGAAAGTTATAGGTAACCCATTGCGGGATGTAAACAAGATTATGTAATTTAGAGAGATGGCTTGCAGGCAGGGATTAATAATTGAACTGCTCATTGATAAGCCGCTCTTCCAGGTTGCGTTCGGGGTCAAAAAGCAGGTTTACGCCCAGGCGCCGCTGCTCGCTGACCGCGACGGCGATAACGTCCCTCACCTCGGTAAAATCCGCCACAGCGCTCACGGGGCGCTTTTTGGCTTCCAGTATGTCAAAATTCACCGAAGCGCTGTGCGGCAGCAGGGCCCCGCGCCAGCGGCGGGGGCGGAACGGCACCAGCGGGGTCAATGCTACCACGTTGGCGCCGAAGGGGATGATCGGCCCCCCGGCCGAGAAATTATAGGCCGTGGAGCCGGCGGCGGTGGCCAGCAGCACGCCGTCACATATCAGTTCGCGGATGCGCAGCACGTGGTCCACCGATACGCGCAGCTTGGCGGCCTGGCGGCTTTGGCGGAACAGCGAGACTTCATTGAAAGCCAGCGCCTCGCTCACCTTACCGGTGATGCGGCGGGCATACATGTGCAGCGGGTAGAGCGTGGCAGCACGCGCCATGGCAAGCCGCTCCGGCAGGCGGTCGAGCGAAAAATCATTCAGCAGGAAACCCACCGAGCCGCAGTTCATGCCGTAAAACGGGATGCGGCGCTTCATGAACTTGTGCAGCATCTGCAGCATGAAACCGTCGCCGCCCAGCACCACGAACACATCTGGCTTGGGCGAGCGCGCCTGCGGGGAGATCACATCGTAGCGTTTTTCGAGTTCTTTGAGAGCGCTCTGGGCTCGCTGGCTTGAGTCCGCGAGGCAGGCGATATGACGGACGGCAGGGGACTTTACCACTTCAAGCCCTTTGAGGTTATGGGATAACCCTAGTGCCAAGTCCCGGCATTTTCAATCGTTTATTCGGGAAGATGGTTAATCTAATCATTGTCATGCCGCACTCGTTGCGGCATCTCCCACAATTTACATGGAGACCCCGCAACAAGTGCGGGGTGACTAGCGGGTTCCACCTTGGATCAGGGCCAGTAGGTAGCTTAGATTCTCCTCGCTGCTAGTTTCGGAAACCTGCAGCAGGCGCTCCAGCACGCGGTGGGAAAACTCCGAGGCCGCGAGGTTGCCGTCGGCCGCGTGCACTTCCTGCACGGTGAGGAAAAGCATGCGCACGGCGTTGAACATGGCCGGTGAAAGCCCGGCTTTATTATAGACAGCGCGGAAGCCCAGGTCGCCGCGGTCATTGATGAGCTTCTGCGCATTGTTCAGGTTGATGCCGGAAAGCCGCGCCAGGCTCGCCTCGAAGAAGAAGGTATGGCCGTGCGCCAGCGCGGTGAGGATGAGCGAGGGCGTCAGGCGCGCAAACAGGGCCAGCTGGTCCACCAGCTTGCCGACTTCATAATGCGAGGGATGATGCTCCAGCAGCGCAAGCGTGCTGGCTTCACGCGCATGCTCCACGCCTTCCTGCAGGGCGTGTGAACCGTCGAGATGATATTTACGGCGCAGGTGTGCGCCGACACTTTCAGACACGTGCGCCACCACCTTCTCGGCGATGGGCAGCGGCAGGTTGGCGCGCTCGGCCAGCTCCTGCATGATATTGCTGTTGCTGCTGAACTTCTCCAGCAGGGCCGCGAGATCCTTTTCCTCCAGCTGGGCGCCCTGGTTGTGCAGCAGCGCCGTGGCCACTTCCGGCTTGCCGCGCGCAAGCAGCTGCTCCGCCAGCGCATGTGGCACGGATTTGCGCTCGCTCATGGCGACGTGGCGGGAGGTGGCTTCCGTGCCGCCGACCAGCTCCAACAGATCTTCCTGCGTCAGCACTTCGGAATATTTCAGCACGGGGACCGCAACGATATCTTCCACGTCCTGCGCCATGGTCATGACAATGTCATGCGGCAGCTGGCGGTTGGATTTCAAATGTTCGGCGATGGTGGCGCGCACCTTGATTTCCGTGTCGCGCACTAAAAGGCGGAAAATCTGCTCGGCGATGATTTCTTCGGTGGGGTTGTATTCGCCGCTGTCATAACGGCCCACCACCTTGTTCGCCACGTTCAGGCGCCCTTCCCCGGCAAGATCGGGGCTTAAGAGCTTCTGCACGTCCTCGACGGAGAGGTGCAGCATGCCCGCATTCGGGCCCGGGTTAGTGGATCGTGTCGGTTGTGGCAATCTTCCCCCCAATGATGGCCAGGAGATACTGCATATTCTCCACGGTCTCATCATACCCCGCGTTGCGAATACCGTTGATAACACGGTTGCGGAAATCTTCCCGCTTGAAGCGGCCATACGCCGTCTCCGCGAGGGCGATTCGCAGGAGAGCGTGGATGGCGTCATAAAAACCTTCCGGCATGTGCGCCTGTTCATACAGCGCCTGGAAGCCCAGCGGGCCGGAATCAAATATCAGCATGCGCGCGTTGGAGCGTGGAACACCGGCAAGACGCGAGAGCGCCGTCTCGAAGAAACGCAAATCGCCCGTG
Source organism: uncultured Rickettsiales bacterium (assembly GCA_964620765.1). Taxonomy (GTDB): domain Bacteria; phylum Pseudomonadota; class Alphaproteobacteria; order Rickettsiales; family SXRF01; genus CAZUKF01. Next base: position 9,207 of record CAZUKF010000016.1, read on the forward strand.
CAGAGCGCGCGGATCACCAACGAATAATTCAGGCGGTTGCTGGTATATAAATGATGCACGAGGTTTTCGAGCTCCGCATCCGTCGCCGCCTCGCCTGCCTGGTCGCCGGCGGCGAAGCCGAGCGTAGCCCATTCCTGCACCTCATCGGCCGCTTCTTCCACCACCACGGCCGGCAGGTGATACAGGGTGGCAAGCTTGCCCTTGAGTTCATCAGAAACGGCGGCGTAGAGTTTTTCGGCCACCACGAGCGAGAGCCCGCCGCGCGTGACCAGCACGTCCAGCAGCGTGCCGTCATCTTCCATCATGTCCCAGTGTTTCAGCAGCTGGCGGTCCTGCACCACGGCACCGCGGTTGGCGAGCACCGCCTTGAATACTTCATGCACGCGCGTGTCCAGCAGCGCGCCGCTAAGCTCGCCGGAAATGCTTTCGCGGCTGGCAACGGCCACGAGCTTGGCCACTTCATGCGTGGAGCGCACGATCTCGATCAGCTCTTCTTCCGAGAGCGCGAAGGAATATTGCAGCAGCGGCACGGCCACTTCCGCCACGTCCTCGGCCAGCTGGCGGATCAGGTCCCGCGGGACGGAAAGCGCATCACGCAGATGCACAGAAATTTCGCGGCGCACGCGCACTTCGGTGTCGCGGGCCAGGGTGCGCAGGATTTCCATCGCGAGCATTTTCTCGCGCTCATTGAAAACCCCGGCAGTATAGGTGGAAGCCACTTTGCTGGCGATGCTGGTGCGCGCGGAGGCCGAAGGATTTCGGGCCAATTTCTGTATATCGGTCATGGTCAGCATGGCCGCCTCCGAACTGTTCCACCGCGCTAAAATGGTGGAAAGTATACTGACTCCTGGGTCCAAACTCAATGGAACCTTCCTATGGATAAAAATTAATATTAATTAATTTTATTCCCCTAATGGTTAATTCGACATTAACGCATTGTGTCAGTTTGATGAACATTGGAGGAAAAACCGCGTTTAAAACGTGGAAACGCGGTTAACCTAGGTTAACAGGCAACTATTTTACGAGCTCCGAAGGGTAAACCCCCCAGAGCTGAGATTTGCGCAGCCATCCCTTACGGGTACTCACCTGCACCCGGCACCAGTCCTTCTGGCATTCAGCGAGCTTTGCAAGCACCATGGGCTGCACTTTAAAGAGGGGGTGGGACTTCTCGTCCGGGTCCGCCCGTACAATGCGGGGGTCTTTGCCCTTCACCAGCACGCTGCGGGAGCCTGCCAGCATGGATTTATGCACCCAGCCCGCCGTGCCCTCCATATCACGGATTTTGCGCCACTGGTCGAACTCCTCGATGATCTCCACCGGCCAGCCCTCGCGCTGGTACACCCATTGAATCGGGTAGCGCGTGCCGGGGCCGGTGCGCACATTCACTTCCTCGGATTTGAGCGAGACAAAGCGCGGGATCGGCATGCCCGTAGGGTTATGCGGGTCCGCCGCCTGCGCGGCGGCGGCCGTCAGCAGGCTAACTGAGAATATGATCTGCCACAGGTTGCGCATTGCTTGTCGCGTTTTAATAACACTTTGCGGAAACTCCCCGCAAGTGCATCGTACATCAAGATGTGGCCGGAGAGCGAGTCACCAATGCAAAGAAGTTCTTTCACCGCCTCCAGCGCCTGGAGTGATCCCATTACACCCGCCAGCGCGCCGATGATGCCTTCCTGCGCGCAGGTGAGCTCCCGTTCCGGCTGCGCACCGACAAAACAGCGGTAGCACGGGTGCGGTGCCCCCAGATACGCCTTGAAGGTGGAAAGCTGCGCGCTGAAGCCGCTGATGGCGGCAAGCACGAGCGTTTTTTTTTCCGCGTAGCACGCATCATGCAGCGCAAAGCGCGTGGCGAAATTAGCCGCGCCGTCGATGACGAGATCATACCCCCGCACGGTAGCGCGCGCGCTGTCTTCATCCAGCCTCTCGGCGATAGTCGTCACGCGGACTTCGGGATTTATCTCTTCCAGCCGGTCCCTCGCCGCCTCCACCTTCAGGCGGCCCGCATCAGCTGTCTCATACAGCACTTGCCGCTGCAAATTGGAAAGCTCCACGCGGTCATGGTCGTTGAGCCCGATACCCCCCACCCCCATCGCGCACAAATACCCGGCAGCGGTAGAACCCAGCCCGCCCGCGCCGACCACCAGCACTTTAGCTTGCGCCAGCTTCGCCTGCCCCGCCTCGCCGATTTCCGGCAGCACCAGATGGCGGGCGTAGCGGCGTTTCTGTTCAGGCGTCATCGCCCCGCGTCCGGCCGTGAAATGGAGTTGATGAACTCCTGCGGCAGGATGCCCAAGATAGGCGGTGGCGCGTTGCTCGCCGTATCCGGCTGCGGCACGGCGCCGGTCGGGCCGCTATAGGTCTGGCTGTTGTAGGAGGCCTGCGTGAAAGCGGCGTCCGTGCCGCCCTCGCCGCTCACGGTAGCAGCACCCGTCACCTCGGCGCTGAGCGCGGTATCATCGAGCGTTTGTTCCACTATCTCCTCCTCGGCAAAAGCCGGGAAGCTGAGCAGTGCAAGCAGCAATAACGTACGCATGGGAACCTCCCCTGGTTATGATCCCGTTGAGCCGAAGCCGCCGCCCGCGCGGGCGGATTCTTCCAGCTGTTTCACTTCCTGCCAGCCGATGCGCACGACCGGCGCAATGACCAGCTGGGCGATGCGAAGACCCCGCGTAACCGCGAACGCTTCCTGCCCGTGGTTGATGAGGATGACTTTTATTTCACCCCGGTAATCGGCATCAATAGTACCCGGCGCATTCAGCAGCGTCACGCCGTTCTTGATGGCAAGGCCGGAGCGCGGGCGCGCCTGCGCCTCGTAACCCGGCGGCAGCTGGATGCAAATGCCGGTGGGAATCAGTGCCCGCTCGCCGGGCGGGAGAATGGTATCCACCTCCACGGCGGCCAGCAGATCCAGCCCCGCGCTCTGCTCGGTAGCGTAGGCCGGGAGCGGCAGGTCTGCCCCGTGCGGCAGCCGGATGACGGGTACGTTCAGCATAATCTCTCCACGATATTGGCAACGAGCTTCTCGGCGATTTTCTTTTTGCTCATGCGCGGCCAGCTTTTGGCGCCGTCCGGCGTAATCAGGGTAATCACGTTCTCGGTGCTTTCTAGCGCGGATGCGTGGTTGGCCACCATCCAGTCGCAGCCCTTGGCCGCGAGCTTGGCCTTGGCGTTTTTCTGCACGTCATTGGTTTCCGCCGCAAAGCCGATCACCAGCGGCGGGCGCTGCTTGTGGCGGCAAAGCGTTTGCAGAATATCCGGGTTTTCCACCAGCACCAGCTCCGGCTTTTTCCCGCTCTTCTTGATTTTCTTCGCCGCCACGAATTTGGGCCGCCAGTCCGCCACCGCGGCGGCGCAGACGGCGATGTCCACCGGCAGCGCGGCCTGCGATTCGGCCAGCATTTCCCGCGCCGTGATCACGTGCTTCACCGCAACGCCCTTCGGGTCTGCCAGCGCCACCGGGCCGGAGATGAGCGTCACCTTCGCGCCCGCGCGCGCCAGCGCCTCGGCAATAGCATGGCCCTGCCGCCCGGAAGAGCGGTTGCCGAGGAAACGCACGGGATCAAGCGGCTCATGGGTCGGGCCGCTGGTCACCAGCGCGCGCACACCCTCAAGAGGTTTTGCGTTTTTTGACATTCTTCAATGCTTGTAAAATACACTCGATAATGATTTCCGGTTCGGCCATGCGGCCCTGCCCGGTCTCGCCGCACGCCATCGCGCCGGAGCCGGGCTCAACCAGCACCGCGCCGTCATCGATCAGCTGTTTGACGTTGCGGCGGGTGGCGGGGTGTTTC
>CAZUKF010000016.1:13007-23141 GCA_964620765.1 uncultured Rickettsiales bacterium
TGCCACGTTCCTGGCGGGCGCCACCAGCAGCGACTTGTTGCTGGCCAGCAACGTGGCGGTGGCCAGATCATCGGCCAGCCCGTGCACCATGCGGGCCATGATATCGGCGGAAGCAGGCGCCACCACGACAAGATCGGCATCGCGGCTGAGGCGGATATGCCCCATCTCGGTTTCGTCCTTCAGCGAGAATAAATCGGTGTAGGTCGGCTGGCCGGAAAGCGAGGAAACCGCCAGCGGCGTGATGAACTCCTGCCCGCCCTTAGTAAGGATGCCGTGCACGGTCACGCCCCGCTCGGTAAGGCGGCGCACGACTTCGAGCGCCTTATAGGCCGCTACGGAACCGGAAATGATGAGCAGAACGGATTGTTTTGTCATATTGTCATCCTGAACGCAGTGAAGGATCTGTTTTCTATCGCTCGCAAAGTAGATTCTTCGCTTCGCTCAGAATGACAGTTAATATAGTGCCTTAATAATTAATCTTCAATCAGGGTTTTGAGCTTGTAGAGCTCATCCAGCGCCTGCCGGGGCGTGAGGGAATCCACGTCCAGCGCCTGCACAGCCTCTATAACTTTATTCCCTCCCCCCTTGTGGGGGAGGGTTAGGGTGGGGGGTATGCTCCCTTTTATTGCGGAGGATAGATCACCCCCACCTTTATCCTCCCCCATCAAGGGGGAGGAATTAAAATTAAAGCTAAACAGCGGCAGCTCCTCCGCCACCCGGGAAAGATGGCTCTTGTCCTGCTCCGCCTCCAGCGTATGCAGGATATCTTCCGCCCGCGCCAGCACCGCTTCGGGCAGACCGGCCAGCCTGGCCACGTGGATGCCGTAGGAGCGCTCTGCCGCGCCCGGCGCCACCTCGTGCAGGAACACAATGTCACCCTTCCACTCGCGCACTTTCATGGTGTAGGCGGCAAGGCGCGGCAGGCGCTGGGTGAGCTGGGTGAGCTCATGGTAATGCGTGGCAAACAGCGCCCGGCAGTTTTTCACGTCATGCAGATATTCCACCACCGCCCACGCGATGGAGAGACCATCAAACGTGGCCGTACCACGACCAATCTCGTCGAGAATAACAAGCGAACGCTGGGTGGCCTGGCTCAGGATCGCCGCCGTCTCCACCATCTCCACCATGAAGGTCGAGCGCCCGCGGGCGAGGTCGTCCGCCGCGCCGACGCGTGAAAATAAACGGTCAACAACACTAATACGCGCCGAAGATGCGGGCACAAAACTCCCCATCTGCGCAAGAATGGCAATCAGCGCGTTCTGCCGCAGGAAGGTGGATTTGCCCGCCATGTTCGGACCCGTGAGCAGCCACACACGCCCCTGCCCGTCCAGCGTGCAACCGTTGGGCATGAAATCCGCCTGGCCTTCGCGCTTCAGCGCTGCCTCCACCACCGGGTGGCGGCCTTCCTGCACATCAAAATCCTCGCTGCCATCCACCACCGGGCGGGTGTAATTGTTCTCCGCCGCCAGCTGCGCCAGCGCCACCGCCACGTCCAGCTCCGCCAGCGCACGGGCGGCGGCGGCGATCTCGGTTTTGCGCGCCGCCACCTCTTCCACCAGCTTCGCAAAAATCTCCAGCTCCAGCTTCAGCGCCCGGTCCGCCGCCTCGCCGATCTTGCGCTCCATTTCGGAAAGCTCCACCGTGGTGTAGCGCATCGCCCCCGCCATGGTCTGGCGGTGAATAAACTCCACCGGCACCTTGCTTTGCTGCGCGGCGGTAATCTCGATGTAATATCCGAGAATATTATTATGCCGGATCTTGAGCGACGAGATGCCGCTTTGCTCCGCATACTTCACCTGCATATCGGCAATCACCCTGCGCCCGTCATCGCGTAAGCCACGCAGCTCATCCAGCGCCGGGTGGTAGCCGCTGCAGACAAAATCCCCGTCACGCGCGAACAACCCGCAATCGGCGCGGATGGCGGCGTCCAGCTTCATGATCAGCTCATCGTGGCCGGAAAGCGGCAGCACCGGCAGGAAATCCGGTAGTTCCAGCAGGCGGATGTCGCGCGCCGCCACCAACCCGTTCTTGATCGCCACCAGGTCTCGCGGGCTACCCCGCCCCAGCATGAGCCGCGTCAGCGCGCGCTCCAGGTCCGGGCATTGCTTCAGGGCCGCGCGCAGCGGCGCACGCACGCCCTCATCCTCTACGAAGAATTGCACTTCCGTGTGCCGCGCAACAATCGTGGGAATATCCGTCAGCGGTGCCAGCAGGCGCGACGCCAGCAGCCGCGCGCCCGCGGCGGTGATCGTGCGGTCGATGACGGAAAGCAGGCTACCTTCCCGCGCCCCGCCCAGCGTCTGCGCCAGTTCCAAATTCCGCTGCGTGGCGGCATCCATCAGCATGTGCCCGCCAGCACTCTCCACGCGCGGCGGCGGCAAATGCGCGAGCATGGTTTTCTGCGTCAGCTGCACATAATCATAAAGCGCGCCCGCAGCGGAAGCATGCGCGGGCGGCAAATCGGCATACGCCTCGCCATAGGCTTCCTTCAGCACGCGGCTCGCGCGACGGCTTTCAAACAACACGGCGGGCTGCAAATGCAGCGCCTGTTTCCAGTCCTGCAGCGCAGTTACCAGTTCCTCATACAAATTATCCGCCATGAGAATCTCGCGCGGCCCCAGCCGCGTCAACTCCGGCCCCAGCGCGCTTACCGGCATCACCCGGAACTCGCCGGTGGAAAGCTCCACCCACGCCAGTGAAAGTTCCCCGTTCGCCCGTGCCAGGCAGCACAAATAATTGGAGGCCCGCGCATCCAGCAATGTCTCCTCCGTCAGCGTGCCGGGGGTGACGATACGCACCACGTCGCGCCGCACCACGGCCTTGTAGCCGCGCTTCTTCGCCTCCGCCGGGTCTTCCAGTTGCTCGCAGATGGCCACCCGCACGCCCGAGCGGATGAGCTTTTCCAAGTAAGCTTCATGCGAATGCGCGGGCACGCCGCACATGGGGATGTCCTCCCCGCTATGCTTGCCGCGCTTGGTAAGAGCAATATCCAAGATGGCGGCAGCCTTCACCGCGTCTTCAAAAAACAGCTCGTAAAAATCCCCCATGCGGTAGAACAGCAGGCAATCGGGGTGCTTGGCCTTCAGCTCCAGGTACTGCGCCATGGCCGGGCTGGGGGTTTCGGTGCGGGGTTGAGCGGCGGTCTGCATCGCTCATCTATACCATGCGCGCCGGGCACGGCAAGGTAAGCCCTTAAAGCCAATTCCGCAGCCCGATAAAAATACCCATAATACCTACGATGATCATCGTACCCACCCATACAAGCCAGACAATGTCGGCCGTTATGCCAATGGTACGGAAGAAGATAAGAACGGGCTTCGGGAATGTTTTTTCCCATGTCCGGCCAACTTCCGGGTACGGCTCCTTGGCGTGTACATCTTCTTTCTGAGGAGGCTCTTCAGACTGCATATGCTTAAAGAATATCACCCTTTTTTTAACTGTCTCAGGGGATTTTTCTGACGCACTGCAACATCGTTTTTCCTTGCAATCAGGTGGTCCTTATGTGAAATGGACGGCCCTTCTCTATATATCAAGCGCTTATGCTGCGCCGCAGCATAGCCCACCCCGAGGAACCATGTCCAAAGACAAAGAGCCGATCACCGAAGCCGATGCCCTTGCCTACCACGCGGAAGGCAAACCGGGCAAAATCTCCATCCTCCCCACCAAGCCGCTGATGACGCAGCGCGATCTTTCGCTTGGTTATTCCCCCGGCGTGGCATGGCCGTGCATCCACATCAATAAAGACCCCTCGAAGTCTTACGACTATACCGCCCGCGGCAACATGGTGGCCGTGATCAGCAACGGCACCGCCGTGCTGGGCCTTGGCAATCTCGGCGCGCTCGCCTCCAAGCCGGTGATGGAAGGCAAGGCCGTCCTGTTCAAGCGCTTTGCGGATATCGACGCCATCGACCTGGAGGTCGACACGCGCGACGTGGACGAGTTCGTCAACGCCGTCAAATATCTCGGCCCGAGCTGGGGCGGCATCAATTTGGAAGACATCGCGGCCCCCGAATGCTTCATCATTGAAGAACGCCTCAAGGAGTTCATGGACATCCCGATTTTCCATGACGACCAGCACGGCACCGCCATCATCACCGCCGCCGCCGCCATCAACGCGGCAGACCTCACCGGCCGCAAGCTCAAGGACATGAAAGTGGTCGTGCTCGGCGCGGGCGCGGCGGGCATCGCCTGCCTTGATCTCATCAAGCGTATGGGCGTGAAGCATGAGAACGCCATTCTCTGCGACCGCGAAGGCGTGATCTATGAAGGCCGCACCACCGGCAGCATGAACCAGTGGAAATCCGCGCACGCCATTAAAACCAGCAAGCGCACGCTGGCCGAAGCCATGGAAGGGGCAGACCTCTTCATGGGCCTCGCCTCCAAGGGCGCGGTCACCAAAGAAATGGTGAAGTCCATGGCCAGGCGGCCGATCATCTTCGCCATGAGTAACCCGGACCCGGAAATCACCCCGGAAGAAGTCTACGAAGTGCGCCAGGATGCCATCGTCGCCACCGGCCGCTCCGACTATTCCAACCAGGTGAACAACGTGATGGGCTTCCCCTACATCTTCCGCGGTGCGCTGGATGTGCGGGCTTCCGCCATCAACGAGGAAATGAAAATCGCCGCCGCCGAGGCCATCGCCGCGCTCGCGCGTGAAGACGTGCCGGAAGAAGTAGCCGCCGCCTATTCCGGCCGCCAGATGCATTACGGGCCGGATTACATCATCCCCGCCCCGTTCGACCCGCGCCTGATGACCACCGTGCCCGTCGCCGTGGCCGAAGCCGCGATGAAAACCGGCGTGGCGCGCAAGCCCATTACGGATATCGCCGCCTACCGCAAGACGCTGGCCGCGCGGCGAGACCCCACGGCGTCTTCCATGCAGCAGCTGTTTGACCAGGTGCGCGAGAACCCGCAGCGCATCATCTTCGCCGAAGGCGAGGAAGAGAAGATCATCCGCGCCGCCATCCAGTGGCGTGATAATGGTTACGGCAACCCCATCCTCGTCGGCCGCACCGAGAAGGTGAAGGAAGCCGCCGCCCGCGTCGGCGCAGACCTGCACGGCATCGAGATTGCCAATGCCGCCGTCAGCCCGCACGTGGACGCGTATATCGATTACCTCTACCCGCGCATGCAGCGGCAGGGCTTCCTGGCACGAGACGTCGCACGCATGGTGAAGAATGACCGTAACATCTTCGCCGCCTGCATGCTGGCCGCCGGGCATGGCGACTGCATGATCACGGGCGTCACCCGCAACTACAACGTCTCGCTGGACAACATCTCCCGCGTGATCGACACCAAGCCCAACGAGTGTCTGTTCGGCATTACGCTGGTGGTGGCCAAGGGCCGCACGCTGTTCTTCTCGGATACCACGGTGCACGAGCTGCCGGAGCCGGAACAGCTGGCCAAGATCGCCTACCGCACGGCCAACAAGGCGCGCAAATTGGGCCATGAGCCACGCGTGGCGCTGCTTTCCTTCTCCACCTTCGGCAACCCCATGCGCGAGAAGGCCGCCCGCATCCGCGACGCGGTGAAGATTCTCGATACGATGAACGTGGATTTCGAATACGAGGGCGAGATGGCCGCCAGCGTGGCGCTGAGCCCCGAGCTGATGAGCCTCTATCCGTTCTGCCGCCTTACCGGCCCGGCCAATGTGCTGATCATGCCCGCGCTGCATTCCGCCCACATCGCCAGCCACCTGCTGCAGGAGCTGGGTGATGGCATCACCATCGGTCCGATCCTGATGGGCATGTCGCGCCCGGCGCAGATTGTGCAGATGGGTGCCACGCTTTCGGAGATCCTCAACATGTCGGTGCTTGCCGCGATTGAGGCCATCCAGGAAAAGAACAAAGTGGTGAGCGCGAAAGACGCAAAAAAAAAGAGCTTAAAGTAGTTGATCTGGCCTGAACGCGCCCAAATAACGAATTGCTAATAGCGCATAAACGAAAACCCCGGCATTCGCCGGGGTTTCTTTTTTGCTTTTTTGACGTGTCGATCAGCACTCTCGCGCCGCCATACCCGCCTTATATCCACGCCGGTAAGAGCGCGGCATAAGGTAGAATAGGGGCAGTCCCGAAAGATGCTTGAGACCGGCATCATAGCCAGCCTGGTACTGCTGGCTCGGCCCGCATAGCAGGCCAATAAACCACCGCATGCGCGTCCTCCGTGAGGGGGAATGTGGAAACAACCAACCCGTGGGGTCAACGATGTCATGCGCGGTTGGAACCTGCGCATCAAGACCCGAAAACAAAAGGTCAGCTGGCGGGGATTATAACATTAACCAATCGCGGGGAAAGCCCTTTTCTGCAATTCCAGGTAGCTACTTCAGCCCCATATGCCGGTATTGCACGATGATGATCAGCGCCTTGAAAAACCGCAGCAAATACAGCGAAAGCACCAGGATCAGCGGCGGCCAGAGCAGCGCGTGCACCCCGTAGGACGGCTGGTAGGTGAACTCCACCCACGCGGCGAGGAACGTCACCACGAAGCCCACCACCACGATGGCGAAGAAGGCCGGGCCGTCGCCCTTTTCATGTTCTTTGAGTGAAATATTGCACTGGCTGCAATAATCCGCCACCGCCAGCAGCCCCGCAAACAGCTTCCCCTTCCCGCAGGCCGGGCAGCGCCCTTTCAGCGCCACCAGCAACGGACTTGCACTCACGCCTTGGCCGGCGCCTTCACGAAGCGGTGGTAGGCCAGCGCGGCAACGCCCGCCGTCCCCAGCACGCCCATGATGGCCATGTTGCGGCCCGTGAAGATCAGCGTAAGCATGGGCAGGATCTTGTTGATGAAACCGGCATAGACGCAGACGAACAGGAACAGCCACACCACGTCCACGAAGTGCCAGTACCACGCGGCGAATTCGAGGCCGAGATGGCGCTCCGCCGTGAAATGCCCGGCGCGCGCGCGCATCAGGCAGACGAAGAGGAAAATGGTGCCGATAATCACGTGCACGCCGTGAAAGCCGGTGGCCATGTAGAACGTGCTGGCGTAGATGCCGTCCTTGAAACCGAAGGCGGCGTGCGTGTATTCAAACGCCTGGAAGCCGGTGAAGATCATGCCCAGCACCACCGTGCAGAACAGGCCCTGCACGAGGCCCTTGCGGTCATTGTGCAGCACGCAGTAATGCGCCCACGTCACCGTGCAGCCCGAAAGCAGCAGGATCAACGTGTTGAGGAAGGGAATGTGCCACGGGTCAAACACCTCGATGCCCTTGGGCGGCCAGGTGCCCGGCGCAATAGCCCAGGTATCTTCCAGCGGCAGCTTCGGCAGCGCGCTGGCGTTGAAGAACGCCCAGAAGAACGCGGCGAAGAACATCACCTCCGAGAGGATGAACAGCGCCATGCCGAAACGCAGGCCGTGACGCACTTCGCGGGTGTGATCTTCCTTGCCCTCGGCTTCCTTGGTCACGTCGCGCCACCAGACATACATGGTGTAGAGCATCAGCGCGAAACCCACGATCACCAGCGGGATGCCGATGGCAGAACCGTGCATAGCCTGCGCGCCGCCGAATGTCAGGCAGAAGGCGGCGAGCGCGCCGAGTGCCGGCCACGGGCTCGGGTTCACCAGGTGGTAGGGATGGTCTTTGTGGCCGTGCGACATCGGAATCTCCTTACGGTGCTTTGGCTTCTGATTTAGAGGGGAAGAATGTATACGACAAGGTAATTGTTTTTACGTCATCCATGGCCGGGTCTTCCAGCATGGCGGGGTCGATGAAAAAGGAAACCGGCAGTGTGGCTTCCTGCTTCGCTCCCAGCGTCTGGTCTTTAAAGCAGAAGCATTCCACCTTGGAGAAATACGCTCCCACCTTGTCCGGCAACGCGTTATAGGTGGCATGGCCGGTGACGGGCCTTCCTGCGAGATTTTTTACCACGTAATGCGTGAGCATGTTCTCGCCGATCTTCACCTTGATGTCGCGCTCGCCGGGCCTGAACTCCCACGGCAGGCCGGGATCCACGTCGGCGTTGAAGCGGATGGTAATTTCACGCGTGGCGGCGGGCAGCACCGGCGCGCTTTCGGCGCGGCGCGTGGTGCCGCCGAAACCCGTGCTCTCGCAGAACAGGCGGTAAAGCGGCGCGGAGGCAAAGGCCAGCATGAGCATGCCCGCGGCAAGGGCGGCAAGGCTGAAAGCGAAGGAGGCGTTGCGGCGCGCGGCGGTAGACATCGTTTCCTTAAGCGCCCATCTTCAACATAGAAAGAATATAGAGCACCACGATAAGCCCCGCCAGCACGCCCAGCAGCGCGTAGTTCTTGCGTTTCTGCTGCTGGTGCCTTTCGCTAAGCGGCATCGCGGTCTATTTCCATGTCATCGTCCATTGGCACGTGCTCTTGCATCCCACCCTGCCCGGCGCGGGCGGCGCGCATCATGTCGAGGATCAGCAGCACGAACACGGTAAACAGGCTGCCCACCATGAAGGAAATGCCCATTAGCACGATGGTTTGGTGCGTCAGGTGTAGAATGAACTCTTGATTATTCATAACAGGTTCCCCGTTAGCATACGGTCCACCAGCATAAACCCAAACAGGGCAAAAAGATAGAGGATGGAATAGCCGAACATGCGGCGCGAGTTCGGCCCTTCGGGCTTACGCCAGACCTTAACGGCATGGCGCAGGAACAGCAGGCCAAGCACCAGCGCGCCCGCCCCGTAAACCGCGCCCTGCCAGTTCAGCGCCCACGGCGCCAGCGTGGCAGGCAGGAGCAGCATTGTGTAAAGCAGCATCTGCCGGGTGGTGGCCGCGACACCCGCCGTCACCGGCAGCATCGGCACCTGCGCACGGGCATAGTCGCCGCTCTTGAACAGCGCCAGCGCCCAGAAATGCGGCGGCGTCCAAAGAAAGATAATCAAAAACAGCGTCCATGCATGCCACGAGACATCGCCCGTCACCGCCGCCCAGCCGATCACCGGCGGGAACGCGCCCGCCGCGCCGCCGATGACAATATTCTGCGGCGTGCTGCGCTTGAGCACCATGGTGTAGATGTAAGCATAGAAGAAAATGGCGAAGGCGAGAATGGCGGCCGCCAGCCAGTTAGTTGCCAGACCAAGAAGCCCAACCGACAGCAATGAAAGTGCGAATCCGAAAAAGAGTGCATTCTCCGGGTGCACGCGGCCGGCCGGAACGGGCCGCGTCGCGGTGCGCGCCATCACGGCATCGATATCACGGTCATACCACATATTCAGCGCCCCGCCCGCGCCCGAGCCGATGGCGATGCAGGCAATGGTCAAGAGCTGCAGGAACGGGTGCAGGTGGCCGGGCGCCAGCCACATCCCCACCGCGCCGGAGAAAACCACCAGCGTCATCACGCCCGGCTTCAGCAGGGTGAAGTAGTCTTTAACGGTGGAGTCGTTAGTTGTTAGTCGTAAGTCGTAAGTTGCAAAGGATTCAGACATAGCGCTCCCCTGCTAACGACTAACGACTAAAGACTTACGACTTTCAGTGCGCATGCGCCGGGCCGCCGGTGATCACCGGCGGCTTTTCAAACGTGTGGAACGGCGGCGGCGAAGGCACCGTCCATTCCAGTGTAGTACCACCATCCCACGGCTTGGCCGGGCACGGTTTGCCGTATTTGAACGTGCGCCACACCAGCACCAGGAACAGCACCGCCGAGGCCGCCGAGAGATAGGAACCCCAGGAGGAAACCAGGTTCCAGCCCGCGTAGACATCCGGGTAGTCGGGGATGCGGCGCGGCATGCCCGCAAGGCCGAGGAAGTGCTGCGGGAAGAAGGTCAGGTTCGCGCCGATGAAGAACAGCCAGAAATGCAGCTTGCCGAGCGTTTCCGGGTACTGGCGGCCGCACATCTTGCCGATCCAGTAGTAGAAAGCGGCGAAGATGCCGAACACCGCGCCCATGGACATCACATAGTGAAAGTGCGCGACGACGTAATACGTATCATGCATGGGAATATCCACCGCCGAGTTGGCGAGCACCACGCCGGTCACACCGCCCAGCACGAACAGGATGATGAAGCCGATGGCAAACAGCATGGGCGTTTCAAAGGTGATAGAGCCGCCCCACATGGTGCCGAGCCAGGAGAAAATCTTCACGCCCGTGGGCACCGCGATCACCATGGTGGCCAGCATGTAATAGGCCATGGTGTCAGCCGTCATGCCCACCGTGAACATGTGGTGCGCCCAGAC
>CAZUKF010000017.1:0-20248 GCA_964620765.1 uncultured Rickettsiales bacterium
AACCCCGCTCCGCCCAGAAGCGGTGCAGGGTGAGGATGAGCTGTTGAAATGCGAGTGCCATAATGCGGTGCAATATTTAAAGCTAGCTTCGCGGTTTTACAATGGCTAACTGGCCCAAAAACATTACAGATTGATGAAATCTGGGTAAGGAACGGGCTTAAAGGCCGCGGCCGCCCGAATCCTCGGTGCCGGCGAAGCGGTTCCAGCGCTCGGCGGAGGTGCGTTTCTTGTCGTTTAAACGGTTCCTGGCCTCGTGGGCTTTGGCCATCCAGGGCTTGTCGGAGGCCCGGGAGGTGTCGCCAGCGCCGGTGTAGGAGTCCAGCAGGCGGGCCTGCTCGTCGCGGAAACGCTCTTTTTCCTCGCGGGTTTTCTGGGCGTGGCCAAAAAGGTTCCAGTCGCGCTTATGGCGCTTCTTAAGGAGCAGCTTCTTGAGGGCTTTCTTTTCGTCTTCTGCCACGTCCACGCGCCTCTCCTTTAACCGTTCGAGGGGCGAGGGGCCGCTTTCCGGCGCGCCAGATTATCGCGCAGTGCCTTGGAAAGCTTGGATTTATTCTGGGTTTTGCCCTTCAGCGCTTGCGGGCCCAGCTTGGGGGCAGGAGAGGCGGCCTTTTTCCCTTGGAGGGAGGAGGTCATCGAGGGGTCCCGTTTAATTTTTTTCTTAACTAGTTGTCGCAAATTTGGGCCTTTCGCGCAACCGGTTTCGGCGCGGGAAGGCCATGCGTTCAAGGAACCCCTTGATTGGCAATCCTGCTTATGGCAGATTCCCGCCCTGCTTTTAAGCCTGTAAAGCGGGTATGCTGCCGTAGCTCAGTGGTAGAGCACGTCATTGGTAATGACGGGGTCGGAGTTTCGATTACTCTCGGCAGCACCATTTTTCCCACGGGCCGGAGCTTCTTTGGAGGTTAGGGCGCAGCATTTAGCGGATTGCTGCTGTTTACCGTGCTGTTAAAGCCCGAGCGATAAAGCTCCTGTACTTCAGCCAAGGTAAGTGCGCGGTTGTAAATACGCACATCGTCCAGCTTGCCGTCACCGAAATAGAGATTGGCTTCGTTCTTCCCGATATTGACGGGCTGGCTGCTGGCCAAAACCGGTAACGCGGTATTGCTGTGTATAACCAGATTGCCCGGTACTGCCCCATTTAAATAAAGCGCAAGATTGGCTGCGCCCGCCGTTCCGTTCCAGGTTCCCGTCATAAGCACCCATTGGCCGGTGGAGAATACGGCCTCGTTGCGCAGCCGCGCGATCTGACCGCCGCCGCCGTAATAATAGATGGCCGGATAGTTGTCGCGGAAACCGAGCGACCAGCCGCCGTTGCCGGATGTGTCGTTATCCTTGCTGAGAACGCGGCCATTGGTGTTTGGCGCGGCGTCCATATACACCCAGGCGGAGAAAGTAAAGCCGGCCGTCATGTTCAGCGCTGCCTGGTTGCTTGCGTCCAGTGAGTGTGAAACGCCGTTGAAATCGAGCGCATTACCGCCGGAAACACCGGTTGTCAGATTGGCGTTGCTCATACCGCCCTCGAAGGCGGCGTTAAAATTGCTTGCCGTGCGGTCGAACGACGTGGAGGCGTTCGTCCACTGGCTGTCTAACGTCCAGTGGGCTACCAGGTTTTCGCTAAGCGGCGCGCCGTAATAAATCTGCGGTCGGTTACCGCCGCTGGGCGCGCTTGCATATGGTCCGCCCGCCTGACCCCACCAGTTATTTTGAGCGAAAAGCTGACCGCCGTCAATTTCCACAGCAAGGTCTTCCAGTGTATTATCGTAGAGCGAATTGAAACCAAGGCTATTCCCACCACCGCCCAAGTCCACATTTACCGCGCCCGCTGCACTATCATCATACACTATTATGCCGTGCTGCGTGTTATTGCGCGCGGTGGAATAAGTCACCGCTCCTTGCATTGAAGCATTGTTCGACGCTTTAAATACCATGCCGTGCTTGTTTTGGTACGTCTGAACATGGCTCACCGAAACGGCCGCCGAGCTTCCCGCCCCCGCGGCTTCTGCATGGATGCCGTCTTCTGCACTGTTGCGCAGCGTCACGTTCTCAATATCAAGCGTAAGGGTGCTCCCTCCCGCCGCCGTGACATTAACAGCATGACGCGTAGCGCCATCAAGCGTCACGCCACCCAGGTAGTTTGCCGTGCCGGTAATGGTGAAAATATCCTGATTCGGCGCTGAACTGGTAAGCACCGGCGCTGCGGTGGCGGAAAGAAGCACGGTATCCGAAGCCGACAGGGAGGTGGAGGCGCGTATAGTGCTGCCGTCAAACACAAGGTTGCTACCGGAGCCAATGAATTTCACATAATTGCGATTAAGCGCAAACTCAGTATAAGAGCTGCTTCCTTGGTGCACATACACCGTATCGTAATCTTGCATCACCGCCTGAGCAGCCGCCAGCGTATTATACGGCGATTCAAGTGAGCCATTGCCGCCGCCAGCCGCGCTGTTATCCACATAAAGCATCCTGATGGGCTGGCTCGTGCTGTTGTTGGTCAGCGCCGCGGTTTGCATGAATGTCTGCTGTTTGAAAGCACTTACAATATCCACGTCGCGCTCCGGGCTTTCATCCAGGCGCGCCCGCATGCCCTTTTCACGGTAGCTTGATTTGTTGTTGAAAGGAAAGCGCAGCGTCGCCTCCAGAAAGCCCTGAGTGCCCCGTTCGCTATCGCTCTGCAAGCGGCCGCCAAGCTGCAACCAGCTTGTTACATCTGCGCTGGTGCGCACACGCCAACCCTGCACGCTTTCCACATCATCGCCGTGAAAGCTGTATATGCCGCCGTAAAGCCGCAGGCTGTCGAACAGGCCATCCGGCAGCGGAATGGGCACGCCCAGCTCTATATCTCCCCCTGCCATGGGCACTTCGCGCACGTTATTGCGGAACGTATCCACATAAATGCTTGTGTTGGCGAGATAAGGATTACTGGCTGTGTTTATGTTTGCAATAACCCTATCGTCGGAAAGCGGCGCATACCCATTCACGCGCAATTCAACGTGTTCCGTAAAAAGCTCAAATCCGCCCGTGAGCTGGCTAAAATACGAGTCATTGTTGCTGCGGCGGCGGTCGAACCATGCATGCGCACCGCCCACCACTCCGTCCCAGTTTCGTCGATACCCTAGACCGAGATTGCCCTCATTATTGTCCTGCGAATCGTCCATAAAGCGGAGATCGCCGTAAACCACTTTGTCGCGGTTTTGCCAGAACGGCATCCAGAGTTCCGTCAAGCCGATAGAGCGCCGGTTACCCCATTTGGCTCCCACTTCCATGCGGGGTTTGAGTTCATCCTCCCGGGGCGGGTCAAGCGCCAAGGCCTGCGTATTCAGGCTAAGCAGCGTGCATAAACACGCGCTAACGAGCTGAATTTTTTGTGAAGCCCTTATCCACACAATTCCACGAACCCTGATACATCCGGTATGGCAAGCTTAAAACAGGCTCTTCTTTTTACACTATGCCGGATGCATTGCAAGCAGCCCGGGGGCATTTTCTTATTCAACTGAACTTAATTTTAAATGTGACCGCTCCTTATTTTAAAGAGATGGTTTACTTGTCCGCGAACGAATTGCCTGATTCATCGCGTATGGCATTAGCAATCATCACCTCGGGCGAAGCAGCCGTGCCTTGCGAAGCTGAAGGCGTAGCGAGGTTTTCGGCGTAGCTCGAAGAGCGTAGACGGGTTTGTCTTAATTCTTTTCCCTCATCCCGCGCCGTTTGCGCCCGCGTCACCACGCTGCTCAGCTTATCGGCGCTGACGGGCTTGGTGAGGTAGCCGGCGATGGAGAGTTCGTAGCTTTTTTCCACGTATTCGAAATGCTCGTAGCCGGTGAGGATGGCGATGGGGATATGCCGCAGCGTTTCCTTTTCCGCCGTCATCTCCGCCAGTATTTCGAAACCGTCTTCACCGGGCAGGCCGAGATCCAAGAGCAGCAGATCCGGCAACACGGCGTTGGGCTGCGTGAGATAGGGGATCACATCCAGGCCGTTCCTGAGCTGCTTGAGCCGGTAGGGGATGCGCAGGCCGTCCAGCGCCATCTGCGTCAGCGCGGCGTCGGCGGTGTTATCCTCCACCAGCAGGATGTTCAGCGGCGGCGCGACGATGGGGCGCGGTGGCGGGTAATAGCGGGGTTCAGCGTAGGCGATGGCGCTTCTCATAAATCCTCCCTTTGCTTTTTTTGTGACCGATTACGCGGCCAGTGACTGCTCGATCATGAACTTGATGGCGTAGCCGCTCTCGCGGCCCTTGATGAGATAGGAACGTGCGCCGCACAGCGCCGCCTGCTCGCGCAGCTTGGGGTCATCCGTTCCGCTGTAGACAATGATGGGGGTGCGCGGCAGCGCCGAGTGCAGCGCCGAAACCGTGGCCACACCGCTGATATCGGCAAGGTTGAGGTCAAGCAGCGCGATGTCAAAGCTTTGCGTGCTAGCCAGCGCGATGGCGTCGGCAAGGCGCGGCACGGTGGTGAATGCGTAATCGCCGTGCAGCGAGGCATCGGCCAGGATGCGCTGCACGTAGGCGGCATCGCTGCGTGAATCTTCGACCAGTAAGATGCGTAAGGACGGTCTGCCGTTCATAAAGGTTACTGCTGGTGGGTGAGGGGTGGACGATTATTTAAGATTAATACAATTTTATTAACTTTTAATTAAAAGGCTGCCCATATTGGCATTGATATATAATGAGAAATAACGAGAGATTGTGTTGCAGTAAAACCACGGATTGTACCTAAACTGCCTGCCGGACCACAGCGCCGGGTTGTTTAATATTTAAAAATTCGCTATGTTAGCGTGCATAAAGTGCATCCATCAGGGGGGTGTTACGGGTGGTGTTCCAGCCTCAGCGTGCCGATGAGCTCCATACGCTTCATGCGCGCCTCGCCGCCGTGGAGAGCGAGTTCAAGGATTTCACCTACGTGGTATCGCATGATCTGGGCGCGCCTTTGCGCGCGGTGGTCAGCTTCTCGCAATTGATCTGTGAAAAATACGGCGACTGCCTGGATGCGAAGGGCCAGGACTACCTGGCCTACGTGGCCGAAGGCGGCGCGAAGGCACAGGCTATGCTGGGCGCGCTGCTCCGCTATTCACGCCTGAACACGCAGGCCGAACCCTTCGAGGAGGTGGACATGCAGACGCTGCTGGCGCGCTGCCTGGTGACGTTGCAGGAAAAAATCACGCAGGCAGGCGCGCAGGTGCGCGTGGACGGCCTGCTGCCGCTGGTGAACGGCGACGCGGCGCAGCTGCAGCAGTTGCTGCACGCGGTACTTGATAATGCGCTGACCTATCAACCGCGCGGCAACACGCCCATCGTCACCATCCGCCCCGAGGATGGCGGCTGCTTCGCGGTGGAAGATAACGGCATCGGCATCCCCGAGGCGCAGCATGAGCGTGTGTTCGGCGTGTTCAAGCGCCTGCACACGGATGAAGAATATCCCGGCGTGGGCATGGGCCTGGCCATCGCGCGCAAAATCGTTGAACGCCACGGCGGCACCATCATGTTCACGCCCGCTCCCGGCGGCGGCACGGTCTGCCGCTTCACCCTGCCGTTTCTGTAGCCCGTAAAGGAGAGCCCATGGCTGAGATTGTTTCTTTCGCGCCCAGCCAGGTCCTGCTGGTGGAAGACAACCCGGCCGATGCGGCGCTGATTACGGCGTGGCTGGCCGATGTGCCGGATGCGGATTCCTTTGAATTGCTGCACGCGCGCGACATGGGCGGGGCGATGGAAATGCTGGCCAACGGCCACAACTTCCACGCCGCGCTGCTGGATCTTTCGCTGCCGGATGCGGCGGAGCTTGAAGGCTTCAGCCGCATCCAGCACCAGCTGCCGATGCTGCCGGTGATCATCCTCACCGGGCGCGACGACGAGGAGCTTGCCATGCAGGCGGTGGAAAAAGGCGCGCAGGATTACCTGGTGAAGGACAAGGCGGATGAAGCCACGTTGCGCCGCGCCATCCGCTATGCCATCCAGCGCAAGCGCTTTGAAGATTGCGTGATACGGCAGGCGAATTTCGACCCGCTCACCGGCCTGGCCAACCGCACGCTGTTTGAAAGCCGGCTCGACATGGCCATCGCGCGGGCGCAGCGCCTGCAGCACGGCATCGGGCTTTTTTTGCTGGATTTGGATGATTTCAAACATGTGAACGACACGTTCGGCCACGCCGCCGGCGATGAATTGCTGAAAGAAACAGGCGCGCGGCTGACACAATGCCTGCGGCCTTACGACACCGCGGCGCGGCTGGGCGGAGACGAATTCGCCGTGCTGATCGAGGGCATCCTGCAGCCGCGCGACTGCGTGACCGTGGCGCAGAAGCTGATCGAGCGCATCGTGCGCCCCGTGAAAGCCGGGAGATGCGAAGTGGCGGTGGGGGTGAGCATCGGCATTTCCACCTCGGCGGGAGACCGGCCCGTGCCCGCCCTGCACATGCTCAAACAGGCAGATGACGCCATGTATCGCGCCAAGCAGGAGGGCAAAAGCGCCTACCGCTTCTACACGCAGGACATGGATGAAGCGCTTACCTTGCGCATGCACATGGAGAAAGATCTCAGCCTTGCCGTGCAGAACGACGAGCTCATGCTCTGCTACCAGCCCAAGCAGGCGCTGCCCGGCGGCGGGCTGGGCGGCGTGGAGGCGCTGGTGCGCTGGCGGCACCCGCAGCTGGGTTTGCTGTTACCGGGCGCGTTTATCGGCATTGCGCAGGAGACAGGCATGCTTGGGCAAGTGGAGGAGTGGGTGCTGCGGCAGGTCTGCGACGACATGGCCCGCTGGCGCGACATGGAGTTCCCGGCGCTTGGCGTATCGGTGAATGTCTCGGCGGTGTTGTTTGATTCGCCGGGTTTTGTACCGAAGCTGGCCGCGCAGCTCGCGAATCATGATCTCCCGCCCGAGCATCTTTCCATCGAGCTGCCGGAAAATATTTTCACGCATATGGACCACAACCGCGAGCAGACATTCACGGCGCTGCACCGCTTAGGGGTAGGCATCAGCATGGACCGGTTCGGCGGTGACATGTCTTCACTGCGCGCCATCAAGCAAAGCGCGCTGAGCGAGATCAAGATCGACAGCCGCGGCACCGGGCCGGAGCCGGAATCCCGGCGCATGTTGCAGGGGATAATCGCCTGCGCGCACGCGCTGGGGCTGAAAGTAGTGGCCAGCGGTGTGGAAACCGAGGGGTTACGCCACTACCTGTACAATCAACATTGCGACACCATACAGGGCTTTGTCTTCAGCCGCCCCATGCCGGCGGCGTATCTGGAAACCTGGCTGCGCGAAAATTTCCTGGCAGAGCCGGAAACGCGGCAGAGCCGGTAGGCGTAGAGCCGTCATTGCGAGGAGGCGAAGCCGACGTGGCAATCCAGTCTGGATTGCTTCCTCCTTCGCTAAAGCTACGGAGGACAAGTCGCTACGCCTTGTCAGCCGAAGCCTAGGCGGAGGCTGATCGCAATGACGAATAATTTTGGTTGCTAATACGGCCTGCCGCCGGTGCCACCACCGCCGCGGCGGTTGTTGGCAGCCGCGTTGCTGCCCGGTGCGTTGAAGCGGCCCACGTTGCCCAGCAGCTGCTCCATGAAGGTCATCTGGTGGCCCTCGGTGGGGGTGATGCGGCCGGAGACGTAAATATCGCGCGCCTTGTCACGCCCGATGGTTTCCACGGATTTCACCGTGCCGTCGGCGTTGAAATCCACCACCAGCACTTCCTGGCCGGCAACTTCCGGTTTCAAAAACGCGACGCTCTCTTTCTGGGTGGTGATGTAATACCACACGTCCGGCCCGAAGCTGGTGCGGGCCGAGGGGCTGCCCAGAAGCGCAACCAGTTCATCCTGCGTGGTTTTCGACGGTGTGATCTGGCTCCGCCACTCCGGGTCCTTGAGGTGGCCGCGCGTTTCGACATTCGGCGAACACGCCGCCGTGCCGAGGCATAAAACAACCGCTGTCGCAAGCAAGGAGGTTTTGCGAATCATATAAGATATAACTTAAACCCGCGCGGCATCCCTTGTAAATGCCCTATTTGCTTTGCAAATCCTAAGAGTTGCGATAAAACCGGGAACGACCAACCGAGAGAGGAGTATTAACAGCATGGGCGTGATGCCGGACCACTGGATACGCGAAGTGGCGCAAAAACAGGGCATGATCGAGCCCTTCGTGGAAAATCGGAAGCGCGACGGCGTGATCTCCTACGGCGTCTCCAGCTACGGTTATGACGCGCGGGTTTCCGACGAGTTCAAGATTTTCACCAACGTGGATTCCGCCATCGTCGACCCGAAGGATTTTTCGCCGAAAGGCTTCGTGGACCGCAAGCAGGACGTCTGCATCATCCCGCCCAACTCGTTCGTGCTGGCGCGCACGATTGAATATTTCCGCATCCCGCGCGACGTGCTGGGGGTGTGCGTGGGAAAAAGCACTTACGCGCGCTGCGGCATTATCGTCAACGTCACGCCGCTGGAGCCGGAATGGGAAGGCCATGTGACGCTGGAATTTTCCAACACCACGCCGCTGCCCGCGAAGATCTACGCCAACGAGGGCGCCTGCCAGTTCCTGTTCCTGAAAGCCGATTCCAAGTGCGAAGTGAGTTACGGCGACCGCAAGGGCAAGTACCAGGGCCAGAAGGGCGTGACCCTGCCGAAGGTGGAGGCGTCTAAAAAGGGCAAGGCGGCTTAATTACAACTAAAACCAAACAGGGGAGAATTTATGTTACGTACTTTACAAGTTGCTTCGTGCGGCCTGCTGCTGCTCACCGCCGCTTGCGCCGCGCCCGCCGCGCCGGAGAAAATGGCGGTGCATCCCGCCGAGTTTTCGATCAAGGCCAACCCGCAATACAAGGGCAAGATGGCGATTCGCAACATCACGGGCGGCGAGGAAACGTCGCCGATGTGGAAGTCTCGCGTGGGCGACAACGAAATGCGCACCGCCCTGCAGAACTCGCTGGAAGGCATGGGTTATGCCGCCGCCGATGAAAGCAAGGCGAAATATTTCATCGACGCCAATTTGCAGGAGATCGACCAGCCCACGCTCGGCTTCACGCTCGATATCACCTCCAAGATTGAATACACGGTGGAAGGGCCCAAGGGCGAGAAGAGCTTCCCCATCACCGCCGTGGGCACTGCCACGCCGGGGGATGCGTTCCTCGGGGTGGAACGGCTGAAAATGGCCAATGAGCGTTCGATCCAGGAAAACATCAAATCCTTCCTGACCCACCTTTCCATGGACGGGAAACTCAGCCCGGCGCGCTGAAAACGCTGTTCCAAGCCTATAATATAGTAGCAAAAGGGCCCAAAATCCGGTAAAAACGGGCCCTTATGGATAAGCTGCTTATTACCGGCGGAAACCCGCTACGTGGAACCATACCCATCAGCGGGGCGAAGAACGCCGCGCTGCCGCTGCTCGCCGCTTGTTTGCTGATGGATGAACCGCTCATCCTCTCCAACATGCCGGAGCTGGCCGACACGCGCACCATGCGCAAGTTGCTGGAGCAGCACGGCGTGCACGTGAACGAGATGGGTCCCGGCAAATGGAAGCTGGATGGTGCGAGCATCAACAACCTCACCGCGCCTTACGAACTGGTGCGCACGATGCGCGCCTCGGTGCTGGTGTTGGGGCCGCTGCTCGCGCGCCACGGCGCCGCCAAGGTGTCGCTGCCCGGTGGCTGCGCCATCGGCACGCGGCCGATTGATCTGCATTTGCACGCGCTGACTGCGATGGGTGCGCATATTGAACTCAAGGAAGGTTACGTGCACGCGCACACGCATGGCCGCCTGAAGGGTGCCGAAATTACATTTGATAAAGTCTCCGTCGGCGCCACTGAAAATGCGCTGATGGCCGCCGCGCTTGCGGAAGGCGAGACGGTTTTGAACAACGCCGCCCGCGAGCCCGAGGTGCAGGATCTTGCGCATGCGCTGATCGCAATGGGCGCGAAAATAGAAGGCGTGGGCACGTCGCGCATCGTGGTGCAGGGTGTAGAAAAACTGCACGGCGCCGAGCATGCCGTGATCGCAGACCGCGTGGAAGCGGGTTCGTTCATGGCGGCGGTGGCCGTCATCGGCGGCGAGGTGGAACTCACCGGCGCGCGGGCGGACCATTTGCAGGCCGTAATTGAGAAATTCCACGACGCGGGCGTTGAAGTAACCGAAACGGGCAAGGGTCTGCGCGTGAAACACCTGGGTAAAAAACTCCGCGGCATCGACGTCATCACCCAGCCGTATCCCGGCTTCCCCACCGACATGCAAGCGCAGGTCATGGCCATGATGGCGGTGGCGAACGGCGCCTCGCTGATTACGGAAACGATTTTTGAAAACCGCTACATGCACGTGCCGGAACTGACGCGCATGGGCGTGAACGTCACCGTGCACGGCGCTTCCGCCATGGTGCGCGGCGTGGAAAAACTCACCGCCGCCGAAGTGATGGCCACGGATCTGCGCGCTTCCATCAGCCTTGTCATCGCGGCGCTGGCGGCGGAGGGCACCACCACGCTGCACCGCGTGTATCATCTTGACCGCGGCTATGAGCGGCTGGAAGAAAAACTCCGCGCCTGCGGCGCGAAGATCGAGCGTGTCAGCACGGGCGAGAAAGCCCGGCTGGAAGAGGCTGCTTAAATGGCGGCGCATATCACCCTCGCCGTTCCCAAGGGGCGCATTCTCGACGAGCTGGTGCCGCTGCTGGAAAAAGTGGGCATCATGCCCGGGCCTGCATTCAATGACCCGAACAGCCGCCAGCTCAAGTTCAGCACCAACAACCCGCACATCTCGCTCATCCGCGTACGCAGTTTCGACGTCGCTACCTTCGTGTCCTACGGTGCGGCGCAGCTGGGTGTGGCGGGCAGCGACGTGCTGGAGGAGTTCGACTACCCGGATGTTTACGCACCGCTGGATTTGGGCATCGGCCACTGCCGCCTTTCGCTCGCCGAGCCGCAGGATGCCGCGCCCGAGGACATCACCCGGCTCAGCCACGTGCGCGTCTCCACCAAGTATCCCTCCATCGCCACCCGCTATTTTGCCAAGACGGGCATCCAGGCCGAGTGCATCAAGCTCTCCGGCGCCATGGAGCTGGCTCCCGGGCTCGGCCTTTCCCGCCGCATCGTCGACCTTGTCTCCACCGGCTCCACGCTGAAGGCCAACGGGTTGAAGGAAGTGGCGGTCATCACCGAGGTTTCGGCGCGGCTCATCGTCAACCGCCCGGCCTTTAAAACCATGCCCGAAGTAGGCGCGCTGGTGCAGAAGTTTCGCGAGGCTTTATAATCGTCCGCGAGCGTGCTATAAGTACCCCGCATGGTTCACAAATTTAGCACCACCTCGCGGTATTTCTGGGAAGAGTTCGAGCCGTTCCTCTGCATGCGCGACAAATCCGAGGCCGACGTGTGCGAAGCCGTGCGCGCCATTATTTCCCGCGTGCGCGAGCAGGGCAACGAGGCGCTGTTTGACCTCACCCGCCGCTTCGACCGCTGCGAGCTGGATGCACAGACCATGCGCATTGCGCCGCAGGAAATTGCCAATGCGCTTTCGCTCTGCGCGCCGGAGCTGATGAAATCGCTCAAGACGGCAGCCGCCCGCATCCGCTCCTACAGCGAGCGGCAACTGCCGTTTGACGAGCGTTATACCGATGACACCGGCATGACTTTGGGCTGGAAGTGGACGCCCATCGACGCCGTGGGGCTTTATGTGCCCGGCGGCCGCGCCGCGTATCCCAGTTCCGTGCTGATGAACGCCGTGCCCGCCGCCGTGGCGGGGGTGAAGCGGCTGGTGATGTGCGTACCGGCGCCGGACGGGCAGATCGCCCCGGCCGTGCTGGCTGCCGCGCACGTGGCGGGCGTGGAGGAGATTTACCGTGTCGGCGGTGCGCAGGCCGTGGCCGCGCTGGCCTACGGCACCGAGACGATTACGCCGGTGGATAAGATCGTCGGCCCCGGCAACGCCTACGTGGCGGAAGCCAAGCGGCAGGTGTTCGGCCGGGTGGGCATTGACATGATCGCCGGGCCTTCCGAGGTGGTGGTGGTTGCCGACGGCGAGAATGACCCGGAATGGGTGGCGGCAGACCTGCTCTCGCAGGCGGAGCATGATGAAATGGCGCAGTCCATCCTCATCACCGACAACGCCAATTTCATCAGCAAGGTGGAAAAGGCGGTGGAGCAGCAGCTTGCCACCCTGCCGCGCGCGGCCATTGCCGGGGCCGCGTGGGAGAATTTCGGCGCGATGATCCTGGTGCGCGACTGGGACGAGGCGGCGGAACTGGTCAACCTGATGGCGCCGGAGCACGTGGAACTTTTGATTCCTGAACCCATGAAGCTCGAGCAATCCATCCGCAACGCAGGCGCTATTTTCTTAGGTACGCACACGCCCGAAGCGATCGGCGATTACATCGCGGGCCCGAGCCACGTGCTGCCCACCTCGCGCACGGCACGCTTCTCGTCGGGCCTCTCGGTGTTTGATTTCATCAAGCGCACGTCGCTGATCGGCTGTACGCCGGAAGCGTTCAAGAAGCTCGGCATGTACGGTGAAGTGCTGGCCTATACGGAGGGCCTGCAGGCGCATGCCCGCGCCCTTTTCATCCGCAAGAACGAAACCATCCCCGCATGAAAGTCTTATTAAATTCGCGCTCAAGCGCCGCGCAGGCTGCGCGCCTCAATGGCGCTAGTCCTCGCTGTGCTCGTCCGTTATGACAGAACGCATCGCCACGATTGCGCTCGATGAAGGAAGCATCAAGAAGCGCACACCGGAAGTAGAGCATGAGCGCAGCGTGGCGCTGACGGATTTGCTGCACGAAAATGCCTTCACGCTGGTGGAGAACCCGTGCGGCCCTTACAACATTACGCTGAAGGTGGAGGAATCGCGCCTCATTTTCAGCGTGCAGGGGCAGGGGGCGGCCAAGAAGATTTCGCTTTCCATCACCCCGCTCAAATCCACCATCCGCGATTATTTTTTGATCTGCGAGAGCTATTACGCAGCGCTGAAAGAGGCCAAGCCGCATAAGCTGGAGGCCATCGACATGGGGCGGCGGGGCATTCACAACGAGGGCTCGGAGCTGCTCAAGTCCCTGCTGGAGGGGAAGATTTCGGTGGATTTCAACACGGCGCGGCGGCTTTTCACACTGATTTGCGTGCTGCACATCAAATAGGTGTCAGGTTTCAGGTGTCAGGTTTCAGAAAAAATGCTTGTACCTTCAGAGTTTTATATTACATTCTGACACCCGAAACCTGACACCTGACACCTGAAACCTGAACATGGCTAAAGAAGAACTCTTGGAATTCCCCGGCGTCGTGCAGGAGTTGCTGCCGAATGCCACGTTCCGCGTGAAGCTGGAGAACGGCCACGTCATCATCGCGCACACCTCCGGCAAGATGCGCAAGAACCGCATCCGCGTGCTGGCGGGCGATAAGGTGCTGGTGGAAATGACGCCCTATGATCTCACCAAGGGCCGCATCAAGTTCAGAGAGAAGTGATATGTCGTCCCGAACTTGTTTCGGGACCCACCGTTGGGCGGGCTGATGCTTAGCTATTACGTGTATATCCTGGCGAGCGGTATGAACGGCACCTTATATATCGGCGTTACGAATGATCTTATTCGCCGTGTCTGGGAACACAAAGAAGGGCTGCAGGACAGCTTTACCAAGCAGTATAAAGTTGACCGCCTTGTTTATTTTGAAATGACGGATTCCGCTGAATCAGCAATCCGCCGTGAAAAGCAGTTAAAGAACTGGCACAGAGACTGGAAGAAGAATCTAATCGAACGTGAGAATCCTTTTTGGGAAGATCTCTACCCCTCGCTCGCAGGCGAAGTAGATGCTGAAACGAGTTCAGCATGACAGTGTCTTTCATCCTCGCCTCCGCTTCGCCGCGCAGGCTGGAATTGCTGAAGCAGGTGGGCTTTGAGCCCGCTAAAATTGTTGCAGCGGATATCGACGAAACACCCCGTAAAAGCGAACTGCCCGAGCCGTATGCAAAACGTATGGCGCAGGAAAAGGCGCATGCCGCGTGCGCGCAGAATCCTGGCGCCGTGATTCTTGCCGCCGACACGGTGGTGGCCTGCGGGCGGCGCATATTGCCGAAAGCGGAAAATGAAAAACAGGCGCGCGAATGTTTGAAAATTCTCTCCGGGCGGCGGCACCGGGTTTACACCGCCGTCACCGTGATTGATGAAGCGGGCAAAGCGCGCTCGCGCGTTTCGCTCACGCAGGTGAGTTTTGCGCGTCTTTCGCCTGCTGAGGTTGAAGCTTATATTGCCGCCGGCGAATGGCAGGGCAAGGCGGGCGGCTATGCCATCCAGGGCCGCGCGGCCGCCTTCATCCCGTGGATTTCCGGCAGCTATTCCAATGTCATGGGCCTGCCGCTCGCCGATGCTTGTCACCTCCTTGCGAAAGCGGGTATAACTCCACATGGTTGCGAAAATCAAAACCGCCGCGTTCGCGGGAATTGAGGTCATCCCGATCGAGGTGCAGGTGCAGCTGGCGCCGGGGATTCCGACGTTTTCAGTTGTGGGGCTGGCCGACAAGGCAGTGACGGAAGCGCGCGAGCGGGTGCGTGGTGCGCTGCACGCGCTGGGGCTGGCGCTGCCGGCGCGCAAGATCACGGTCAATCTTGCACCGGCGGATATTGTGAAAGAGGGTAGCCATTTTGATTTGCCGATTGCCATCGCGCTGCTGATCGCCATGGGCGTGCTGGCGCAAGACGAGTTGCAGAACTACGTGGCGATGGGCGAGCTGTCGCTGGATGCGCGCCTGTTGCCGGTTTCCGGTGTGCTGCCGGCGGCGCTCTATGCCAGCGGCTGCGAGGCGGGGCTGATCTGCCCGGAAAGCAATGGCGGGGAAGCGGCGTGGTCCGGGCTTGGGGATATCCTTGCGCCTGCATCGCTGCTGGCGCTGATCAACCATTTCAAGGGCATCCAGGTGCTGAGCCCGCCCGCGCCGGGGATCGGCGAAGTGCAGGGCCGCAGCATCGACATGGCTGAGATCAAGGGGCAGGCGATGTCGCGCCGGGCGCTGGAAGTGGCGGCGGCGGGGTCGCACAATCTGCTGATGTTCGGGCCGCCGGGAGCGGGGAAATCCATGCTGGCGGCGTGCCTGCCGGGGATTTTGCCGCCGCTGGATGCGAAGGAGATTTTGGAGACGAGCCTGGTGGCTTCCATCGCCGGTAAGCTCAGCGGCGGGCGCGTGAGCCGCGAGCGGCCGTTCCGCGACCCGCACCATTCCAGCTCCATGCCCGCCATGGTGGGCGGCGGCAAGCGGGCGCTGCCGGGGGAGGTTTCGCTGGCGCATCATGGCGTGCTGTTCCTTGATGAGCTTGCCGAGTTTCCGCGGCCGGTGCTGGAATCGCTGCGGCAGCCGCTGGAGACGGGGACCGTTACCGTCGCAAGGGCGGCGGCGCATGTGACGTATCCGGCGCGGTTCCAGCTCATCGCCGCGATGAATCCGTGCCGGTGCGGGTATATCAGCGACCCGGGGCGGGCGTGCAACAAGGCGCCCAACTGCGCAAGTGATTACCAGGGCCGCATTTCCGGGCCACTGCTCGACCGTATCGATCTCATCATCGAGGTGCCGGAGGTGGCCACACTCGACATGCTGGCGGCACCGAAAGGCGAGCCGAGCGCGCAGGTCGCTGCGCGCGTGGCGGCGGCGCGGGCGCGGCAGAAGGCGCGGTTTGCAGCGCTGAACATGAGCGCGCGCACCAACGCCGAAATTTCCGGCGACCTGCTTACGAAAATTGCGACGCCGGACGAGGCGGGCGAAAAACTGCTCGCCGGGGCGACGGAAAAATTCCGCCTTTCCATGCGCGGCTACACGCGGGTGCTGCGGGTGGCGCGGACGATTGCCGACCTCGAGGGCGAGGAAGGCGTGCAGCAGCGCCACGTGGCGGAGGCGCTGAGTTACCGCCGGCCGGCGCATGTGCGGGTGCCGGAGGCGGCGTAGCTGACTAGTCAGCGAGGCGAATCATCTTTTGGCCAAAAGTGGTGAAATGTTGGCCGGTTAGGTTTGTAATTGCAGCGCGTTTAGCGGGTTTTTTAGCGTTCATAAGAAGGTTTTCGCAGCATTTAAAAGCAAAAATGCGTCTCCTGTTTATTCCTTCTCCCCCCTGGGGGAGAAGGTCAGGATGAGGGGGATGGCACGCCAGTGCCAGAGCCGACGGCACCCCCTCACCTCGATTTGCCTAAAGGCTTACTGCGTAAGCCCAAGGCAAACCATCCTCTCCCCCTCTGCGAGGGGCGGGGGAAATAAAAATAGCATCGCACGGGGAGGGGAAGGCCGGAAGGGGATGTTCGTCATCGCCCGAATCGCGTAAGCGATTATAGGGCGATCCATGCCGCAACATGGATTCCCCTATAGTTTGCTTCCTCCTTCGCTAAAGCTTCGGAGGACAAGTTGCAAACTCGGGGAATGACGAAGAAGTGATGATCCGAAAAGGAAATATTTATTTTTCGATTGTCTCTGAATCTATCGCTCTTTCACAAGCCTCGATGAAAGCCGGAAGTATATCGCTGAATTTATTATAGCTAAGCTCAAAAATAATCAGGTTTCCCAAGAGGCAGCTGATTCCCATTCGTTTATGGTTATCGGATTTCCTAGGATTCTTACCGAAAGAAACAGTCAGCTTTTCGTGGTCGTTTGATGCATAAAGAAAATGAGTGCCAGCCCAATTTGGATGAGCATACTCGCTCAACATTTCATAAGTGGATTTTATTCCTGAGATTTCCTTTTCTGCTTTTTCCAAAAAAGTTAGAACATTTATCGCCTCAGGCATGTCCATATCTTTGCGCTTATGGCCTAGTAGTAATCTCTGCATTTTAGAATCAAACTCTTCTGTATAACCTGCCTCCACTAACTTCATAAGATACCAAATTGCTGCGACTGTTTCAGTAAATGCACGTGTAAGTGTGATTGCCGATGCTAAATCTTCAGATTCATACATTTGAATGGCTGTACGGGATAATTCTTCTGCTCTCCAGATTAGCATCTCGCGGAAGCTTATAACCTTGAACGGGATCTTTGCTTTATAAGAGATATTTGCTGGATCTACTAATGTAGGTAAGTTCTCACTCAGGATTTGAACTCTTTGGCGAACTTCATTTAGAAGATCTGCAATTTCTCTCATAATTCCCCAAAATGCCTGTAGCCGCCGCGCTTCGGCGTAACATCCCGCCCGCCCGCATCCAGTACCTTCACGCCCTTGCCGGTGCCGGCCTTGCCGATCTTGCTGCAGCCTTCCGGCGCCTTGGTACCCGGCGGCAGGGTGAAGAGCAGCTCGTAATCATCGCCGCCGCTTAAACCCGCCGCCAGGTCTCCCGCGTGTGGGATGGCGGCGGCCTCGAGGGTGGCGCTCACACCGGAGGCCGTGCAGAGATGGCCGAGATCCTGCACCAGGCCGTCTGAAATATCCATGCAGGCGCTGGCGACGCCCAGCAGCGATTGGCCCAGTGCGAGGCGCGGTTCGGGCAGGAGTGTGTAGCCGCTCAGCGCCGCGGCGCCGAGGGTGCCGGAGACGTAAATCTCGTCGCCTGCGTGCGCGCCGCCGCGTTTGAGCATGGCGTGGTCCGGCACCAGGCCAAGCGCGGTGACGGCGAGGGTGAGCGGGCCCTTGATGGCGGTGGTGTCGCCGCCCGCGAGCGTGATGCCGAATTCCTGTTGGTCCTGCGCCAGCCCCTGCGCGAAGCGGGCCAGCCATTGTTCGTCCGGGGCTTCAGGCAGCATGAGTGCCAGGAAATAGCAGAGCGGGGTGGCGCCCTTGCCCGCAAGATCCGAAAGGTTCACGCGCAAAGCCTTGCGGGCGATATGCGCTGCGTCCTCATCGCCCTTGAAATGCACGCCGGCGGTGATGGCGTCATTCGTCACCACCAGCTTGTGACCGGCGGGGATGCGCAAATGCGCCGCGTCATCCTGCAGGTTGAGGGCGCCGGGGAAATCCTTCGCCAGGGGGCGGAAATATTTGGCGATCAGGGAGAATTCATCCATAATTCCGGCAATATACAGGGAATTGCCCATGAAAGAAAAGCCGCCCGTCAGTGCCATGTGCTTAACCTACGGCCGCCCGCAGCTGCTGGAAGAAGCCATTCACGCGTTCCTGCAGCAGGATTACGAGGGGCCCAAGGAGCTGATCGTGCTGAATGATTTTCCCCGGCAAAACCTGAGCTTCAAGCACCCAGAGGTGAAGATCATCAACGTGGCCAAGCGGTTCCGCGGCATCGGCGAGAAGCGCAATGCCTGCGCGGCGCTGGCCACGCATGACTGGCTTTTCGTGTGGGATGATGATGATATTTTCCTGCCGGATCGTATCCGCTTTTCCATGGAGAAGATGAATGTGACGCGCGGCTACTTCAAGCCGGACAAGGCGTTCATGCTGGATAACGGCGTGCTCTCCGGGCCGGTGGTGAGCTTTTTTCACAGCGGCGCCTGCTATTCGCGCAAGCTGTTCGACAAGGTGCACGGCTATTTGCATATGGGCGCCGGCGAGGACGTGCAGTTTGAAAAAGCGGTGCAGCAGGTGCTGACCAACAAGGATTACAATGTTACCGATCCTGCCGAGATTTTTTATCTCTACCGCTGGGCGGGTACGGGCTCCTACCATTTAAGCGGTTATGGCAAGGATCAGCCCGGCGAGGTGCTGGGGCACCGCAAGGTGGCGGATTACGTCAACCGGCAGATCGAGGTGGGCAAAATACCCACTGGGAATATTCCATTGAACCCGGTGTGGCGGGCGGATTATGTGCAGATGAAAGCGGATTATTTAAAGAAGCTAGCCGCGTAGCTCTGCTGCGATGGATTGCAGCGCGGCGTTGACGAAGCCGGTTTCTGCCTCGCCGAAGAAGCGGCCCGTGAGGGTGACGTATTCGTTGATGATGATGGCGGGTTTTGTGTCGCTAAAATGCGCGAGTTCGAACACGGCCAGGCGGAAAATGGCCAGCATCAGCGGGCTCATGCGCTCTTTTTTCCATTCGGCGGTGGGGGTTTTTTCTACCCACGGCTCGATCTCGGCGGCATGTGCGCTCACACCGTCGAGCAGTTTTTTCAGCAAGGTGGCGTTGGGTTTGACGTCATCCTTGCCGTCGGCTTCCGGCAAATACTCGGCGCTGGCCTTGCCGCCGGTGATGGCGGCCTGGTAGAGCAGCTGCACGGCGGCGAGGCGGGCGGCGCTTTTTTCCTTGAGTGATTTATTCATGGCATGAATTTTTCTTTTAAGTCGATCAGCGCCAGGGCGGCGCGGGCGGCGTCGGCGCCCTTGTCCAGCCGCGCTTTGGCCTGTTTCTCGTTCTCCACCGTTAGGATGCCGTTGCCGATGGCGGCCTGTTCTTCGATGGCGAGCCAGGTGAGGCCGCGCGCGCTTTCCTCGCAGACGATTTCAAAATGGAAGGTCTCGCCGCGGATGACGCAGCCCAATGCGATGAACCCGTCATACGTGTTGTTTTCCACCGCAAAGCCGATGGCGGGGGCGATTTCCAGCGCGCCGGGTACCATCACGGTTTCATAAGTGGCGCCCGCTTTTTTCAGCGTTTCTTCCGCGCCGGAAATGAGCTTGTCCGTGATATCCGGGTAAAAATTGGCAGCGACGATGAGAAGATGCGGCATGGTTTTTAAGTGGAAAGTTGTTGGTAACCGGCGATGGTCAGGCCGTAGCCCTCGAGGCCGATCACCGAGCGTTGCGAGTTGGAGAGCAGTACCATTTCCCTGATGCCGAGGTCGAGCAATATCTGGGCGCCGATGCCGTAATCGCGCAGGTCCATGTTGGAAACGGTGGGCTCGCCCTTGCGGGCGCGGACGCGGTCTGACAGCCCGGTGGGGATGGGCTCGCGCAGCAGCACAATCACGCCGCTGCCCGCCTGCCCGATATGCCGCATGGCGGCCTGCAGCATGCCGCCTTTTGTGTCTCCCAGCGCGTCGGTGAGCAGGTTGACGGAATGCATGCGCACCAGCGCGGGCGAGAGGGCGGTGGGGTCTCCCTTCACCAGGGCGATATGCTCGGCATAGCCTGCCGTGGTGCCGTAGACGATGAGCTTGAACTTGCCGCCAAAACGGCTTTCAAATTCATCCTCGGCGATGCGGCGCACCAGTTTTTCCGAGCGGCGGCGATAGGCAATGAGGTCGGCAATCGTGGCGATTTTGAGGTGGTGTTCCTTGGCAAAGGCGATGAGGTCCGGCAGGCGGGCCATGGTGCCGTCGTCATTCATGATCTCGCAGATCACGCCTGCGGGGGTGAGGCCGGCCATGCGCGCGATATCCACCGCCGCCTCGGTATGGCCCGCGCGCACCAGCACGCCGCCGTCGCGCGCCACCAGCGGGAAGACGTGGCCGGG
>CAZUKF010000018.1:0-20080 GCA_964620765.1 uncultured Rickettsiales bacterium
CGCGGCCGAACCCGGCGATGATGACGTGGTCGCGCATTTCCAGCGTCTCGCGCATGGTCTGCATGCCGTCCGTCGTCATTCTCCCCGCGATGATGTTAGCGAGCTTGCGGCCCGCGAGCTGCAGCAGCGGCGTCAGCACCATGGAAACGGAAACGGAGCATACCAGCAGCTGGTGCGTATGCGTATCCATGATGCCCTGCCCGGCGGCGAGCGAAAACAGTACGAAGGCAAACTCGCCGCCCTGCGACAGCAGCAGCGAGGCCTGGATGGCGGTGGAAAGCGGGAAGGAATAAAGCACGGCCAGCAGCAGCATGATCAGCATCTTGCCGAAGATGATGGCGCCGGTGAGCGTGAGCACGTCCGGTGCCTGCTCGACGGCAAACTGCAAGTCTGCGCTCATGCCTACGGTGATGAAGAACAGGCCGAGCAGCAGGCTCTTGAACGGCAGGATGTCTGCCTCTACCTGGTGACGGAACTCGGTTTCGGCCAGCAGCAGCCCGCCCATGAAAGCGCCCATGGCGGGCGAGATGCCGGCCAGCGTGCTGATCCACGCGAGGCCCAGCACCACCAGCAGGGTGGCGGCAATGAACAGCTCGTGGTGGTTATGCGCGGCGATGTGGCGGAAGAGGGGGCGGAGCAGCAGCCGCCCGAACAGCATGATGGCCACCAGCCCGACAATGGCTTTGATACTGGCTTCGCCCAGCGCCGCAGCAACTGAGCCCTCGGTGGCGAGCAGTGGCACCAGCACCAGCAGTGGGATGACGGCGAGGTCCTGCAGGATGAGCGTGGCGACGGCAAGGCGGCCGGTCTGCGTCACCTTCTCGTTACTTTCGGTGATGAGTTCCAGCACAATGGCGGTGGAAGAAAGCGCAATGCCGCCGCCGATGATGATGGCCGCCGCGGTAGACTGCCCATAATACCAGGCCGCCACGCCGATGGTAGCGGTGGTAAGAGTCACCTGGCAAACGCCGAAGCCGAACACCGCCCCGCGCATGCGCTTGATCCGCTCGAAGGAAAGCTCAAGCCCGATGACGAAGAGCAGGAACACCACCCCGAACTCAGCCAGGGCATGCGTGCTTTCCGGGTTGTTGATGACGGCAAGCCCATGCGGGCCGATGGCGGCGCCCGCAGCGAGATAGCCGAGGATGGGGCTTAAACCCGCGCGCCGGAAAATCGTGACAATACAGACCGCCGTTGCCAGTAAAATAACAATTTCAGCAAGGTGGCCGGTATGGTTCATCTGTTCGTATTGAGGTTGAAATTGCGAGGTAGTACATTATGTGTACTGGAAGTTGGCAGGATTTCAACGCCGCATCACGGCCCGCGCTGCTTTCATTTGTTCACATGAGTGACTTTTCCACCCTCAACGCACCCCGGGGGGAAAAAAATGCCCAGTAAAGAAACTATAAATGCTCGATTGCATTATGATATCAACTCATTAAGTCAGATGCCTAATTTTTCATCAAACAGATGATGCGCTTTCATTTGCGTCATCAGGAGATGATAAGGGCATGGTTACACACAGCGTTATCCACAAGAGTAGTGGATAGTTTTTTAGAACATTGAATCAGCAACAGAAAAAAATAAAAATGCGATGATGAATGAAACGAACATACCATCCGGGGGTACCACTGGTGTCGAGGTGATACGCGCAAGCCTGCGTGACATGCCGTCGTCATCCGGCGTGTACATCATGACGGATGCGAGCGGCGAGGTGTTGTATGTCGGCAAGGCGCGGCAGTTGAAGGCGCGCGTGTCGAGTTACGTGAACCTGCGTCAGCTGCCGCTGCGCCTGCAGCGCATGGTAACGGCGACGGCGCGGCTGGATATCAATCTCACCGCCTCGGAAGCTGAAGCGCTGCTGCTGGAAGCCAACCTCATCAAGACCAAAAAACCACGCTACAACATTTTACTGCGCGACGACAAATCCTTCCCGTATATCCGCCTCACCGGCGGGCATGCGTATCCCAGGATCGAAAAATACCGTGGCCCGCGCGAGGGGGCGGGAGACTTTTTTGGGCCGTTCGCCTCGGCCGGTGCAGTGAATGAAGCCATTGCTTTCCTGCAGAAAGCTTTCCTTTTGCGCCCGTGCTCTGACAACGTGTTCAAGGGTCGCACACGCCCCTGCCTGCAATACCAGATCCGGCGCTGCTCGGCTCCTTGCGTGAAAAAAATCTCGGAGGAAAATTATGCCGGGCTCATTTCGCAGGCGAAGCGTTTCCTCTCCGGCAAGGGCCGCGAGATACAGGATGCGCTCAACGCCGAAATGCAGGCGGCGAGCGACGCCATGGATTATGAAACGGCGGCGCACCTGCGAGACCGCATCCGCGCGCTGACACAGGTGCAGCAGGAATCCGCCATTGCAGGCAGCGCGCTGGAGGAGTCGGACGTGCTGGCGCTGACGCGCGAGGGTGAAACAGTGTGCGTGCAGGTATTCAGCTACCGCGGCGGCGGCAATTATGGCGGCCGCGCTTATTTCCCGGCGCATGCCGAGGGCAGGGAGGATGCGGAGGTAATGGCGGCGTTCATCGGCCAGTATTACCAGCGCGTGAAGCCGCCGCGGCTTGTGCTCGCGGGGATTGAACCGGAGGAAACCACCGTGCTGGAACACGCGCTAACCATACTGGCGGGGCACGCGGTAGAAATTTCCGTGCCCGCGCGCGGCGAGCGCAAGAAGGTAATGGAGCAGGCGGTGCGCAACGCGCGCGAATCGCTTGCGCGGCACCTGGCCGAGTCGCAGCACCAGCAGGCGATGCTGGAAAGAATGGCGGCGCAGTTTGTGCTGGAAGCGCCGCCGGCGCGCATCGAGGTGTACGATAACTCGCACGTCATGGGCACGAACGCCGTGGGCGCGATGATCGTTGCCGGGCCGGAGGGGTTCGAGAAAAAATCCTACCGCATCTACAATATCAGGAGCACGGAGCTTACGCCGGGCGATGACTACGCCATGCTGCGCGAGGTGCTGACGCGCCGCTTCCGCAAGCTGCTGGAGGCGGAAGATGCCACACGGCCGGACCTGGTGCTGATTGACGGCGGCGCCGGGCATTTAAGCACCGCGCAGGCGGTGTTCGCGCAATTCGGGATTGATGATGTTCCGCTCGCGGCCATCTCCAAGGGACCGGACCGCAACGCCGGGCGCGAGTGGTTCCACGTGCCAGGGAGGGAGGCTTTCCAGCTGCCGCCGGGGGATGCGCTCTTACATTATTTGCAGAATTTGCGTGACGAGGCGCACCGCTTTGCCATCGGCGCCCACCGCAACCGCCGCTCGCGTTCTGCGCGAACATCTGAATTGGACGCCATTGCCGCCATCGGTCCCGCCCGCAAGAAAGCTCTGCTCCGGCACTTCGGCTCGGCCAGGGCCGTGGGGGCCGCTAGCATCGCCGATTTAGAGAAGGTTTCGGGCATCAGCGGGGAGCTGGCGGTTAAGATTTATAACCACTTCCACGGCTAAATCATTGATTAATAAATAACCTCAGGTTGCAATAAATCGTGCGTTTTAGCGCTAAATGTGTTAAGATTGTATTGTTGCATCACGGGGGAAATTCATGAATAAAACCGCATTATGCGCCTGCTGGGCGGCACTTGCCGTAAGTGGCGAGGCGTTGGCTGATATCTGCGATAATGTTCGTCTTAAGGAAATACAGGCGGAGGTTGAGAACCTAACCGGCCAGCCCCAGGAAGTGGGGTGTGATCGGGAGATTGGCTATTTTGTTAACGTATCGCTAGACAGCACGCCCGGCCGTGAGGTGCAGGTGGATTATTCGGAGAATAACGTGGTCGGTTCTACAGACGATAGCCATTATTATAGTCATGCGTTGAGCCTTACGCGGCAGGTGCCTTTGGAGGAATTCAGAACGCAGGTGGCTTCCCGCAGCTTTTATTAAAGAATAGGCAGGCGTCCGCGAGGTTCCCCCTTACCTTTGACCGGGCGCCTGCCGGGGGCGGTTTGAGCCCTAATAAAAAACGGCGGGTAGAACCCGCCGTTTTCTTTTCGTCTGAAGCGGCCTTATTAGGCGGCTTTTTTCTTGGTAGAGCCGGAAGCCTTGCTCAGCTCATCCAGCGATTCGGTGCAGCGCTGGTTGATGAGGTCAAACGCTTCGAAACCCACCTTGGTGAGGGTTTCGGTAGCTTCACGCACGTTCTCCAGAGCGGTCTGGAAGATTTCGCGGCTCAGCTCCGCCTGCTTGGCGATGCTGTTTTCCGGGCTGCCGCCGGTGAAGATTTCACGCGAGCCTTTCAGCACGTTTTCAACGCTTTCGCGCACGGCTTCCGCCTGATGGCGGGCAACGGCCTGGGCGCCTTCCACGATCGCCTGGTTGGCGGCCGAGATAGCTTCGATATTGCGGCGCTGCGTGGCGAAAACCTGGTTCAGGTCAAACGCGTTCTTGAAGAGGTCGGCAAATGCATACGGGTTGTTCATAGTCATACTCCTTACAATTATGTGGGGTGAATATGGCAGAGATCGTACCCGCCGTCAATAAAAATTTGTGCAATGCACCATAATTCAATTAAGCTAGTTCTTTCGAGCGCTTAGCGGCTGCCTGCACGGCCTCGTCCACCAGTTTCCGCAACGCTTTTTCCTGCTCCAGCGTCTTTAAAGCGGCTTCCGTGGTGCCCCCGGGGCTGGCCACCTGCGCCCGGAGCGCCGCCATTTCCGCCCCGCTTTCAGCCGCCAGCGCACAGGCCCCGGTCACGGTCTGCAGAGCGAGCCGCTTGGCAGCCGGGGCGGGGAGGCCCGCCTTTACGCCCGCCTCAGCCAGGCTCTCTATAAATAAGTACACATAGGCCGGGCCGCTGCCGGAAAGCCCGGTGACGGCATGCATCAACTCCTCGTCTTCCAGCCACACGGTCTGCCCGGCCAGCGCGAACAGCGCTTCTGCCGCGGCCTTATCGGCCGTGCTGGCAGCGGCGTTGGCCACCAGCGCCGTCATGCCCTGGCCCGCCATGGCCGGTGTGTTGGGCATGGCGCGCACCACGCGCGCGGCTTTGCCCAAATGCTTCTCATAATAAGAGAGTGTCTTGCCCGCCGCGATGGAGATGAAAAGCGGCACAATTTTGAAGCGCTCCGCGTATTCCGGCAGCACTTCATCCAGCCCCTGCGGCTTTACCGCGAACACAACTGCATCGGGTGTGTAATCCTTTGCGAGTTGGGACAGGCTTTTCAGCACGCCGTTGCCGCCGGTCGGATCTACCACGTGTACATCAAGCTTGCCGCGCCAGCGCGCCAGCAGCGCGCCGCCCATTTTGCCGCATCCGGCAAGGAGGATGTTTTTCAGCATGCGGCGAAGGTAGCAAAAAGAAGCTGATATGCAAAGGCAGGTATTTTGTCACCCCGCACTCGTTGCGGGGTTTCCATCCATTGCCGGGAGATGCCGCAACAAGTGCGGCATGACAATAAAT
Organism: uncultured Rickettsiales bacterium; assembly: GCA_964620765.1. Classification (GTDB taxonomy): domain Bacteria; phylum Pseudomonadota; class Alphaproteobacteria; order Rickettsiales; family SXRF01; genus CAZUKF01. The sequence goes on from CAZUKF010000018.1 coordinate 5,401, forward strand.
GCAAAGGCGATGAGTACCCGGGTGGACGGATACTCATCGCCGCATGAGCCGTAAGGCTCAGCTAGTACCGCGAGTTATTCTCGTTGAGCGGCTCGAACGGCCCGCCCACGGCGCGGTTATCGTTGGCAATCGGCATTACGCGCGCGTTGATGATCTCGCGGCCATAGCCGAGCATTTCACTTTGCAGCTGCCCGTTCACCTGCACCTTCTGGCCGATGGTGGCGGTGACGGCGCCGTTGGTGTGCACGTCGATGGTGTTGCCGCCGGCGTCACGTAGGATGAGCGTGTCGCGGTCGGCGATGCGGTCTACCGTGCCGGTGAGAGACACGGCGCCGGAAGACGGCAGGTTGCTGATGCTGCCGGCTGCAAGCACGGCGGATGATTGAAGCGTGAGAAGTCCTGCGAGTACCCAGGTCGTTTTCATGATGTCCTCCATTGGTTGCGTGGGGCCATCTTTGACCGCTTCATCCTAAAGATGCGATAGCAAGCGGGCGCGCGGCTATAAAGAATACATCAGAAAAGAAAGCCGCGTGACTCTTGCGAGTGCACGCGGCTAACGGCATGGTGCTCCGTTACAACTTTTCTTCTTATGCTTCGGCGATTGTTTCGAACAATGCCATCTCCAGCGCCTCGGCGGGGGACTTGCCACCCCACACCACGCTCTGGAATGCCGGGAAGAAGCGCTCGCTCTCCTGGATGGCGAGATCAAGCAGCTCCTGTAATTGCTGTTGGCTCGTGCCTGCGCCCTGGCGGATGAGCAGCGAGTGGCGGAAACGAACCGACTTGTCTTCGGGATCGATGATGAAATGGCCGACCCAGAGTTTTTCATTCACCAGCGCGAGCAGCGCGTTCACTTTCGTTGCGGCGGCAGGCGCCATGCGCGTTTCAAAGGAGCAGGTGAGCATGAGAGCGCCGCAGCGTTCGGACACGGCGTCTTCTTCCCAGCTGAACCACACGCGGTAGCTGCCCCATTGGCCTGTCACTTCGGCAGTGAGCTCGGCGTCGTCGAGACGGTCGAACGCGAGATCGCGATCCACCATCACGAGCTCGGCGAGGTCGACGGGGTTGGTGTGCTCATCAGAACGAAGCATTACCGCGGGCATGCAATACTCCTCTTAAGTTGAAAGTGTGTTTTCAAATTCGGGGAGCAAAAGCGCACAAACAAGCACGCTCAAGCAGGGGGTAGGTTACATGGCACCCCGCAAAAATCCAGAGCAATTACGAAGCCGCAACGGTTAATTAACGAAAAATTAAGCGTATCAACGGTATAGGGGAGTTTTCCCCAGATGCTACCTTGGGTCGAGTGAATGAGCGCCTTTTTCCAGCTTCTCCACCCGCTCTTTTAGTTTTTCGTTCTCTTCCCGGAGCTTGGAAACCATTTGCTGGGTCACTTCATACTCCTCGCGGGTCACTAAACGCATCTTAACTAATAGCTTTTCGGCCTGTGCGGCCACCGCCGCCTCCACCTCGCGCCGTATATCCAGCACGCTGCCCATGGCAGAGGCGCCCAGGCGCGCCAGATCATCAAGTATTTTACTGTCTTTTTGCATTCGCTTTACGCTTTCTCAACAGGGAAAAGCTTATCATATCACATGCAAACCATCTTAGTCACGGGCGGCGGCGGCTTCATCGGCTCCAACTTGGTAACCGAGCTGGCGAAGCGCAGTAACACGCGCGTGGTGGTATGCGACAGTTTCGGCAGCAGTAACAAGTGGCGCAACCTTGCCAAGCACCCGGTGTGGGAAATGGTGGCGCCGCAGGACATGTGGAAGTGGCTGGAAGAAAATTGCGATGCGCTGGACGTGGTGTACCATCTGGGCGGCATCTCTTCCACCACCGAGACCAACATCGATCTCATACTTGAAAACAACTTCACGCTCTCGGTGCGCCTGTGGCGCTGGTGCGTCGACAACTGCAAGCGCTTCATCTACGGCTCCTCCTCGGCGGCGTATGGCGGCGGCGAGGAAGGTTTCGACGACGATATCTCGCTCACCTACCAGGGCCGCCTGAAACCGCTCTCCGGCTACGGCTGGAGCAAGCAGATGCTCGACATGCACGTGGCATCGGAAGTCTCGGTCGGCGCGAAGCTGCCGCTGCAATGGGTGGCCTTGCGCATCTTCAACGCCTACGGCCCGAACGAATACCACAAGGGAGACCAGAAAAGTGTGATCTGCAAGATCGCGCAGCAGGTGATACACGGCGGCCGCGTGCAGCTCTTCCGCTCCTATAACCCCCATTACGAAAACGGCGAGCAGCTGCGCGACATGATCTACGTGAAAGACGTGGCGAAGGTGATGGTATGGCTGCTCGACAACCCCGGCATCTCCGGCCTGTTCAACCTCGGCACGGGCAAGGGGCGCAGCTTCAACGACATGGCCAACGCCACTTTCTCCGCACTAGAGCGCCCGCCGCGCATCCATTACATCGACATGCCGGCGCTGCTGCTGAACAATTACCAGTATTATACTGAGGCGAAGATGGACCGCCTGCACAAGGCCGGTTACAACACGCCCTTCACCTCGCTGGAAGAAGGGATCAAGGATTACGTATTAAATTACCTCATGAAGGAAGATCCGTACCGATAGCACTTTCCTCCCCCTGGAAGGGGGAGGATTAAGGTGGGGGTCCTCTATCATCCGCAGTGCGCTGCACCAGACCCCCATCCAACCTTCCCCCTTTCAGGGGGAAGGCTATAAAAATCAGCTCACCCACTTCCTGTAGGCTTCTTCCACGCCGTTGATACGCTTGTTGATGGCTTCACCCATCAGATCTTCTGCGCCCTTGGTAATCAGCAGCTTCACGCTTTTCTTCTCCACCTTCAGCGTGGTGAAATGCAATGAACCATCCACCCCGCCGGTCAGGTGATAGGCGAGGTTGGCCGCTGAGCCCACTAGCTTCGCCCATGCCCGTGCCTTGGGGCCAATCAGCGCCAGCGCCGGGTGGTCATCCTTCATCTTGAACTGGTAGCGGTGGTACAGCGCCAGCGCCAGCTGCATGCGCTCGGCATGATCAAGGCAGGTGAAGGACGATTGCAGGATGCGCTGCATGGCGAACTCGGCGCGGTATTCCGGGTGAATGTGGTGTGCGATGTCTGAAAGCAGGCAGAAGGCCAGGCGCAGGCGGCGGTTGGCTTCGGATTCGCCGTCTTCGAGCAGCGGCTGCATCCACACCATCAGCTCGCCGGCATAGTGGCTGTAGGTGCGGAAACGGTTGACCATGTCGGTGCAGGAAGCAAGCAGACCGTCCTGTTTACGCATATAGGGCGGGAGTTTTTCATAGAGATAGCCTTCGCGGATGCCGCTGGCCGAGAACACAATGTTCTTGGGCTGAATCTGCGAGACCATGTATTCCAGGATCATCGCTGCCGGGACGATGGAAGGCACGCGCTTGCCCGAGATGCCGGGCAGCTCCGCCACGCGCGCATCGGGGAAACTGGCAAGCTCGGCTGCGAAGGCGGCAAAATCCGCCGAGGGCAGGGTGTACTGGTGCAGGATGTGCAGTGGGTAGTTGGTCACGTGCATGTGCAGCCGCGCGATGGCGCGGAAGCTGCCGCCGATGGCGTAGAACTCCGGCATCTTGGTTTTTTTCAGCCATTCCACCTGCTCGAAGGCCTGCTTGATGGTTCGGCGCAGCTTTGCCCGGTCGCCGCCGGTTTCATCCACCAGCCTGAGCGGGCCGATGGGCAGCGTCGCATGCTCCAGCAGCTCGTTGTCCTTCAGCTTCACCAGCTCCATGCTGCCGCCGCCAAGATCGCCCGTCACGCCGTGCGGCTCATGCACCGAGGAGCAGATGCCGAACGCGCCGAGCTTGGCCTCGCGGTCTCCCGAGATAATATCAATATGAATGCCGTGCTCTTCCTCGAGCTCGCGGGAAAAATCTTTGCCGTCCTTGGCTTCGCGCACGGCGGCGGTCGCCATTACGTGCAGGGCGTTGGCTTCCATGTTGCGCGCCATGGCAAGGAAACGCCGCACTGCCTTGCGTGCCAGCTGCGCGCCTTCTGGGTTCAGGCGGCCGGTGGAAGACAGCCCCTTGCCCAGCTGGCACATGACCTTTTCATTATAGAGCGGCACGGAAGCGCGCTTGAGCGAATCATACACTACGAGGCGCAGCGAGTTGGAGCCGATGTCGATAATCCCCACCCGGCTGGTAGACTGGGTGTGAAACTCGCGTATCTTCGTGAGCTTCGTCGTTGGCATAGGGAGGTTTATAGAGCCTTTTTTTCCATCTGTCATTCTGAGCGAAGCGAAGAATCCACTTAAGTAGATCCTTCACTGGCGTTCAGGATGACATGCGTTAAGAGACTTTTTTCGGCGTGGTCTTATACTGCAGCATCTGCGGGGATTTCATTTTCTTCAGGCCCGTGCCGCGGCCAGATAAGCTGGGGTTGTCGAGGAAGTAATCGGCGGCGGAGAAGGATTCCGGGCCCGCGTAGAGCAGTTTGTAGGTGCCGTCGGGCTGCATGATCCAGCTGTTTTTCTCATCCTTCATGTTGGCCACCATGATCTGGTCCAGCACCTGCGCGTGCACGGTGGGGTTTTCTACCGGCACCATCAACTCCACGCGCCAGTCGAGGTTGCGCGGCATCCAGTCCGCCGAGCCGATATAGACCTTTGCGTTCGGCGAGGGCAGCTCGTGGCCGTTGGCGAAGCAATAAATGCGCGCGTGTTCCAGGAAGCGCCCGACAATGGATTTGACGCGGATATGCTCGGAAAGCCCCGGCACGCCCGGACGCAGGCAGCAGATGCCGCGCACCACCAGCTCCACGATCACCCCGGCGGATGACGCTTGGTACAGCGCGTCGATGACCTCGGGATCCACCAGCGCGTTCATCTTCGCCCAGATGGCGGCAGGCTTGCCTGCTTTTGCATGTTCGATTTCAGCGTCGATCATCGCGAGCAGGCGCTTGCGCATGTTGCGCGGTGCCACGATAAGCTTGCGGAAGCTGCGCGGCGGTGCATAGCCGGTGACGAAATTGAAAAGATAGGCGGCGTCGCGGCATAAATCCGGCTCGCAGGTGAAGAAGGAAAGATCGGTGTAGGATTTGGCGGTGGCGGGGTGGTAGTTGCCGGTGCCGAAATGCGCGTAGGAAACGGGATTCCCGCCTTCCTTGCGCGTCACCAGCGTGACCTTGGCGTGCGTCTTGAGCGAGACGAAGCCGAACACCACCTGCACGCCCGCGCGTTCCAGGTCCCGCGCCCATTTGAGGTTGGCCTCCTCATCGAACCGCGCCTTGAGTTCCACCAGCGCGGTAACGGATTTTCCTGCGTCCGCCGCCTCGATCAGCGCTTGCACGATGGGCGAGTTCTTGCTGGTGCGGTACAGCGTCTGCTTGATGGAAACCACCTGCGGGTCGTTCGCCGCCTGCTGCAGGAAGCGCAACACCACGTCGAAAGTTTCAAACGGGTGGTGAATGACGATGTCTTTCGCCGCGATGGCGGCAAAGCAATCGCCGCTGTAATCATCGATGCGCTCGGGCGAGCGCGGGTCAAACGGCGGAAATTTGAGCTTTGCCTTCTGCTCGCATGCTTCAAAGATTTCGCGAATGGCGCGCATGCCCAGCATGCCGGGCAGTTCCAGCGTTTCATCCGGCAGCAGGTGCATCTGCTCGGTGACAAAATGCACCAGGTGCTGCGGGGCAGGGGCAAGGAAGCGCGCGCGGATCACCCGGCCGCGGCGGCGCTCCTTCACGGCGCGCTCGAACTGGCGGACAAAATCCTCCGCTTCTTCCTCGATATCCAGGTCACTGTCGCGGACAATGCGGAACGTGGCCTGGTGCTTCACCAGCATGCCGGGGAACAGCGCATCCACGAAGAAGCTGATGATGTCTTCTAGCGCCAGGAAACGCATGCGCTTGCCGGGCAGCAGCGTGAAGCGCGAAAGCGCGCCGGGTAGCGGCACGATGGCTACTTGCGAGTTCTTGCCCACGCCCGCGGCCAGCTCAAACACCAGCGCCATACCGAGGTTGGGCAGCAGCGGGAAGGGATGGGCTGGGTCAATCGCAATCGGCGTAAGCACGGGGAAGATGTTGGTCAGGAAGTGGGTGGAGAGCCACTCGATATCCGCGGTGGAAAGATCATCCGGGCGGACGATGGAAACGCCTTCTTTCTTCAGCGCATTTTGTATTTCATCCCAGCACTTGTTTTGCCGTTCAATGATTTTCATCGTCTCGCCATGCACGATCTGCAGTTCCTGCTCGGGCGTAAGACCGTCGATGGAAAGCACGCTGATCTTGCGGGCGACATAATCTTTTAAGCCCGCCACGCGGACCATGTAGAATTCGTCGAGGTTGGCGGCGGAGATGGCCAGGAAGTTGAGGCGCTCCAGCAGCGGCGTTCCCTGCTCGAACGCTTCTTCCAGCACCCGCAGGTTAAACGCAAGCCATGACAGTTCCCGGTTGAGAAACCGTTCCTTTGAGCTGGAGAGAATGCTATGCGAAGTAGACATGGGAAACAGATGGCAATATAAAATTATATTATATCATAATAGTTGATCAATACTATACGGTCCATGTCCTTCAAAACCCTCTATATTATGCGCCATTCCAAGGCTGTTCCGGCCGGGGACGGCATTGATGATCATGAACGCGTCCTCACCGAACGCGGCGAACGCGATGCCCGCACGATGGGTGAATACATGCGCGAACACGGGATTGTACCCGATGGCGTGTTGTGTTCCAGTGCACTCCGTGCAAGGCAGACCCTTCATTTTGTCGAGGAGGGTATGGGCCGCACGCTGAACGCGAAGGTGGAGCGGCGGCTTTACATGGCAAGCCCGCGCGATGTGCTGAGCCTGCTGGCGCTGATTGAAGAGCCCGTCGGCTCGCTGATGATTGTCGGCCACAACCCCACGCTGCACCAGCTGACGGCGGATCTGACCGAGACGGGTGAAAAGGCGCTGCTGGCCGAGCTGGCAAAACGTTTCCCCACGTCTACGCTGGCGGAAATCCGCTATCCGGCGATATCGTGGACGGAGTTCGGTCCGCGCAAAGGTGAGCTCAGGCGCTTCATCGCGCCGAAGCTGATGGCAACGGCGTAATTGTCATTCTGAGCGTAGCGAAGAATCCATTTAGTAGATCCTTCACTTCGTTCAGGATGACAAGCGTCACATTTTCTTCTTGGTGCTTTCTGCACTGTCGCTGATGGCGTCACCAGCATTGCCGATGTCCTTGCCCATGCCCTCGATGGTGTTGCAGCCGGCGGTGGTCAGCACTACGGCAACGAGGCTGATGCGGGCGATGCGGCGGATGTTCAAACTGTTCAGCATAGTCTCTCCCTTTCTCAGGCAGTGCGTTTGGTTGCGTCGCGGATTTCACTCAAATTCTTGGTCAGGCGCTGCAGCGGCGCGCTGATGTCGGTCTTGGGGATGATCACCTCGATGATGTGCATTTCATCTGAATCGCGCGCGTCTTTGAGCGCCTTTTCCAGCTCGCCCTTGGTGGTCACCTTGCAGGACTTGCCGTAGTTCAGCACGTCGCGCAGCTTTGCATATTCCCAGCGGTGGATGTTGTTGAACGGGCCATCAATGATGAAGCGCTGCGTGCCGTAGCCATCATTGTTCAGAATGCAGATGATGGGTTTGAGCTTGTACTTGGCGCAGGTGGAAAGCTCCAGCCCCGTCATCTGGAAGGCGCCGTCGCCCACCAGGCAATAGACGCGGCTATCCGGCTTGGCGATATGGGCGCCGATGGAGGCGGGCACGGCAAAGCCCATGGAAAGGTAGTATGCGTCGGAGAGGAAATTGTTGGTGTCCGTGGTGCGCAGGCCCACCGCGCCGAACAGCGCATCGCCCGTATCTGAAACAATCGTAGCCTTGGGGTCGATGGTGAGTGCGAGGATGCGGAAGAAGGAATCGGCGGTGAGCATGTCCTTGTGCTCGTCCGCGTCCAGCTTTTTCAGCGCGCTCAGGTGATAGGGGTTCTTGAAGCTCTTGGCTTTGATGTCCTTGCGCGCTTCCAGCCCTGAGAGAAAATCCTTCAGCAGCACTTTTTCATAGGCGTGCAGGCCGATGCGCATCTTGTCGCTGGTGGCGAGGATGGTTTTCTTGCGGTCCAGCTGGTGCGTGGCGTGGAAGCCGGAGAACACGTCCGAAAGGAACGCGCCCAGCAGGATAATGCAGTCGCTCGATTCCACGTATTCTTGCGTCACCGGCTCGGAGAGCGCGGCGCTGTAGACGCCGATGTAAAGCGGGTTGGTCTCCGGGATCAGGCTCTTGGAGATCAGCGTCGAAGCAATCGGGATGTTGAATTTCTGCGCGAAGGCGAGCGCCACATCCGTCAGGCCGTAGCGGTGCAGTTCCACGTCTGCAATGATCACCGGCTGCTTCGCCGCGTTGATGGCTTCGGCCGCTTCGGCCAGCATTTCTTCCAGCATTTCGCGGTTGCTCTCGGGCACGGGGCGGTTCTTCAGCGTCGGCGGCTTGATGGGCATGTCCACCACGTCATACGGCACTTCGATGTAGCCGGGGCGTGACTGTATCTTCACTTCGCTCACCACGCGGATGATTTCATCGGCCGCGGTTTCCGGGTCCAGCAGCACGGCGGAGGCGCAGGTCACCTCGTCATATATGCGCTGCTGCGTATCAAACGTGCGCACCTTGTGGTGCATCAGCGGGTCGTTCTTCCGGTCATTGGGCGAGGGCCCGCCGGAGACCACCACCACCGGGCTTTTCTCGGCATAGGCGCAGGCGATGGAGTTGAGCATGTTCAGGCCGCCCACGCAGTAGGTGACGCAGGCGAGGCCGATATCGTTGATGCGCGCATAACCGTCTGCCGCGAAGCCCACGGAGGGCTCGTGCGTCATGGTGTAGAGCTTTATTTTCGATTTTTCGAGCCAGCGGAAGGTGGGCAGCGCAAAATCGCCGGGGATGCCGAACGCGTGGTGCGCGCCCTGATTATACATGTATTCAAAAAGAAATTCTCCGACGGTCTGTTGCGACATGGTTCCTGCGAGTTACTTTTGTTTCCGGCAAGATAGCTGGGAGGGCGCAACTGTCAACTACGCTTCCGTCGCTTGCGGCGATATGGTAATATGCGCACCTATGGCTGATGACCGCTTGGAAGCACCGAACCTTTCCGACTCACTGGGAGAACTGGTTAAGCCGGTAGACCTGCGCAAGGCCGAGGGAATCGGCTTTGGCAGCAACAACAACAGCGGCGATCCCTACAATATTGCTCAACCCGTTGATAAATGGGCGGAGGCGGTGAAGAAGCCGGAAGAGTCAAAGCGCTCCTGGCTGGGGTGGCTCGGCTTTTAGGCTTCCATTGCTTCGGGGAGAGATGACGCGGCGCGCACCTTGGGAGATTGGTAGGCGCTCACCGGCACAACCTTATCCTCAAGCGGTTCATCAAAATAGGCAGCGTATTCCGCGCGCTCTTTATCTTCATCAAACGCATTTTCCATCTTGGCGACAACCACGGTAGCCACCGCGTTGCCGATGAGGTTGGTCACGGCACGCACGGAAGACATCAGGCGGTCAACACCCAGCAGCAGTGCCAGGCCCTCAACCGGCAGGAAGCCGGTGGCCTGCACGGTGGCGGCCAGCACGATGAACGCGCTGCCTGCAACACCCGCCGCACCCTTGGAGGTAAACAGCAGGATGCCCAGGATGGTGAGCTGCTGGCCTAGCGAAAGATCAATGGCATAGGCCTGCGCCACGAACAGCACGCACATGGAAAGATAGAGCGAGGAGCCATCAAGGTTGAAGGAATAGCCGGTAGGAATCACCAGCCCCACCACGGATTTCTCGCAGCCGATGCGCTGCAGCTTGTCCAGCATGCGCGGCAGCACGGGCTCGGAGGAGCCGGTGCCCAGCACGATGAAGAGCTCGTCCTTGAAATAGCGGATCAGCTTGAAGAGGTTGAACCGGTAGTAGGTGGCAATGGCGCCGAGCACGCCCACCACGAACACCGCGAGGCTGAAAATGGCCACGCCCACGAGTTTCGCCAGCGGGATGATGGCGTCGATGCCGTACGTGCCCACCGTGAATGCCATGGCGCCGAACGCGCCCAGCGGGGCGACTTTCATAATGATGTTGATCACGCCGAAGAGCATGCCCGAGAGGCGCTCGAACAGCTGTTCCACCGGCTTGCCCTTTTCACCCATGGCGGAAAGCGCCACGCCGCACATCACGGAGATGACGAGGATCTGCCGCAGATTGCCCGCCGCGAACGAGCCGACGATGTTGTCGGGGATGATGCCTAGGATCATCTCGGCGAAGGAATGTTCTTTCTGCTGCGCCGCGGCGGCGGTGTATTTGCTCATGTCGCCGCCCTGCATGCTGCTGATGTCCAGCCCCACGCCAGGCTGGAAGAGATTCATAGAAAGCATGCCCAGGATAAGCGCCAGCGTGGTGACGATTTCAAAATAAATGATGGCCTTCACGCCCATCTTGCCTACTTTTTTCACGTCTCCCACGGCCGAGATGCCGGTGACGATGGTGAGGAAGATAATCGGGCCGATGACCATCTTGATCAGCTTGATGAACCCGTCGCCCAGCGGCTTCATCTGCACGCCGATATCCGCCCAGTAATGGCCGACCACCATGCCCAGCACGATAGCCATCAGGATCTGGAAGGTGGGGTCGCGGTAGAGTTTTTTCTTTTTGGCGGGCGCGGCTATGGCGGCGGTTTCGCTGGTGGGGGCGGTCATTTCACGTTTCCCTGGTTTTTGGCCTAAAAAAGTCCTGATAAAAAAGTAAGGCACTATAAACGAATTGGGGCTGCCCGTCCAGCGTTAGGATGCCCGTAATTCCTCAATCAGGGCCTGTATATCGGCCGGAATCGGGGCCTCAAACTGTATTTCCTTGTGCGATGCAGGGTGTAAGAGCTTCAATTTCCATGCATGCAGGGCCTGGCGGGGAAACAGGGAGCCGGGGGATCGGGGAATCGGGGATTGTTTTTTTCCTGAACCCCCGAACCCCTGACGCCCTGAACCCCCTCTTTTGCCGTAAACCGGGTCTCCCAGCAGGGGGTGCTTGATATGGGCGAAATGCACCCGGATCTGGTGGGTGCGGCCGGTGTCCAGCTCACACTCAAGCAGCGAAGCGATAGTGCGTCCAAATATCTCCTTCACCTTGTAATGCGTGGTCGCTGTTTTGCCGCCCGTGCGCACCACCGCCATCTTCTGCCGGTGATGCGGGTGGCGGCCGATATTGCCGGTAATAGTGCCTGCCGCCGGCACCGGCACGCCGTGGCACACCGCCACGTAGGTGCGCTTCAGGTGGCGCGCCTGCAGCTGCGCGGAGAGGTCCTGGTACGCCGCATCATGCTTGGCCACCACCAGCAGGCCCGACGTATCCTTGTCGATGCGGTGCACCAGGCCCGGCCGCGCCACGCCGCCGATGCCAGAGAGCGTATCGCCGCAATGCGCCAGCAGCGCGTTGACCAGCGTGGAATCCGGGTTGCCCGGCGCGGGGTGCACCACCATGCCCGCCGCCTTGTTGATGACAAGAAAATGCGCATCCTCGAAAACAATATCCAGCGCGATGTCCTGCGCTTTCAGTTCCGCCTGCTCGATTTCCGGCACAATGACGGTATATATCTGCCCGGGTTTGACCTTAACGTCTCCCTCGCGTATGGTCTTGGCGCCGGTGGGTGAATCCAGCGACACGCAGCCCAGTTCAATCAATGATTGCAGCCGGGTGCGCGTAAGCGCTGGCAACAGGCGCGGCAAGGCCTTGTCGAGCCGCTCTCCTGCCAGCTCGGTTGTGACAAAAACTGTATGATGCGAGGTGGAACTCATGATGAATTGCGACAACAAAAAGGGATTTTTGTGTAAAGCGCTAGTGGTTTTAGTGGTCAGCGTCGCCCTGATATCGCTGATTTTCATGTCCGGCCCCATGGGTAGCTGCAAGGGCGGTGAGATGGACCTCATCGGCCGCGGCGTGATTACCGGCCTGCACCTTGAAGGCAAGGACATGCGCGTGATTATGCAGAACAACGAAAACTACACGGAAGTGGTGACGGTAGATCCCTGCACCGGCAAGGAACGCGGCTCCGTGGTTTTCAAGGGTCAGTCGCCCAAACCTGTGACGGCGGCCCCTGCAAAACAACAATAAATTCGCCCGGTTGTCATAAAAGCTTCACTTCAAAGCGGCCAGCCTGCCCTGTAGAATACAAGGTAGGAGAGTTTGCTTATGACCACGCCTGAAGAAAGACAGAATGCGCCCGTCAATACGGATACCCCGCCCGATATTTTTGGCGGCGTGCCCGGGAACGTCACTCAGTCCAATGCGTTCAGCACCCCCAATGACAGCAATAAAGCTGAGCTGCAGATGCGTGCAACGGCTGCGTACAATACCATTCAGCAGCTGAAGGCAAAATATCCTGACCTGGCTTTGAGTGCCGATGAGGAAAGGGCGCTGTCAGATGCCACGCAGGGCGTTATTCCTGATGGTTTTGATGCTACGATCCGCAACATCGAGAGCAAGATCAACCAGAATGGCGAAGCCGCCGAAACCTATAAAAAGGGCATGGATTTCCTGATGCAGGAAGTGGCGCCTGCTATGGCTGGCGGTCCGCTGTTCGGCAACTGGGGCGGCAAGTCCGCCGATGAAACGCAGCCGCCGCCGGTGCAGAACGAAGAGCAGGTGCGGTTCAACCAAGAGCAGGCTGCGGGCGCTTATATACCGATAGTGCCTTTTATGGGTAAGAACAATAATGTGTTAGCATGGATTCCCGATATGACATCCAAGGATGCTGGCGCGTTGCTCGATGCCGGCTTTAATAAGCCTTATCCGCTTGCCAGCGAATTGCCTCCGCCTGCTATTACGGCGGCGGTAGTCCAGGCCACCGGCAAGACCCGCTAAGCCTTTCCGGGGCTTTTCCTTCATATTCCCGTCATAAAAGCTTCATTGGCACTGGCCATGCAGCCGTGTAATAATTAACATAGTACATAGTCTGTTTGGGCTATTTTTTAGGAAAAACAAGTGGTTGGAATTTTAGGTTCATCCCGCAGAGCCCCCGTTCAAGTGAACGAGGGGGCTATCCGCCTGAAAGAAGGGCTTAAAAAGGCACTGGTTTTCGGCGGTATCGCCACGGCCGGCGTCATCGGCCTCGGCATAGCCACGGTGGGCGTCAAGGGCGGCGCGCTTTTAGCGGGTATCGATTACGCGTTCGGCACCGGTATCCTGAAGTCTGTCGGTATTGGCGGTCTCGCCATCGTCGGCGCGGCGGCGGGCGCAGGGTTTTTATATGGCGCCACGGGCGCCGACACCAAGATCGCACAGGCAAAGGCCGAAGCGCGCCGCGCCGGCATGGCGGCGGAGCTGGGTGCCGAGAGCGAAGAGCAAAGCTTGGCCTCGGCGGCTGATGAACAAAGCAGGCAAAATCAAATACATAGAGGGAACCTGATCCCGCCGCCCATGTTCGGCGGATTCGGCGGCGGCGGCCAGGGACCCACCCGTTTTTCCTAGGGAAACCGCGGGTTATTAGTTAATATTATTGTCATAAAAACTTAACTTGAGAGCAAGACCTCTCATGTCATAATGAATCTAAGGCTAGAAAGCCGCTGAAAGGACCAAGATCGACATGGCACAGAGCAAAGGCGAGATGGTGTTTAACGAGACTGCCAAGGGCGTAGCCCGCGGCGGTATTCTCGGTTCCATCGGCGGGTTCTTCACCGGTGGCGTTGTCGGCGGTCTGATGGGCGCGCTGAATCCTGCAGGTATTGCACTCGGTATCATTGGTGGCGCTGCAGCCGTTATCGGCGCAGGCACCCTGATCGGTACCGTTGGTCTTGTTGCCGCTCTTGCCCTGCCGGTACTCGGCGCGGCCGGTGGGGCGCTGACGGGCCTGGGCATCGGCACGGGCGTCGGTGTCGGCGTGTTCGGCGCGAAGGGCGCCATGGCCGGTAACCGCAAGGCCGGCGAACAGGAAGAAGTTTACCAGGAACAGAAAGCGTCATACCGCGCGGCACGCCAGAACAGCGTGAACAATGCGCGCGCGTCCGCTGCAGAACAATACACCGCCGTCGGTTACCAGAACGGTTTCCAGGAAGGCGCGCAGGTTGGCGCGCAGGCGGTTGTCAACCGCATTCTCCAGGCGCGCCAGGCGCAGATGGAAGGCAGCTTTGTTGAACGTTACGCGAGCGGCAAGAAAAACAGCATCACGCCGGAAGGCGTGCGCGAAAGCCAGCTGCATGCCGGCTCGCAGGAACCGCAGGTTTGAGGTAGATTATGGGTGAGAGATGGGATGCAGTTAAGGAACGTTTCGGCGAAAGAGGTGTTCGCTGGTTGAATCCTGCGCATGCTATGGATAAGGCTCTTTCTCCTTTCAGCCAGAGCGCTGCAAACCGCGCTGCCATGCGCAAAGGTTTGGATTTAGGTTATTCCAATACGGACACCGCGGCCTTAACGGAAGGCCATGCCTACCAGATCGGTGAAAAGCGCGCGATGGCGCAGGCCGCTGAAGATTTAAAATACATGGAGCAGGGCGGGCATGTTGGCGCTGCCAGCCGTGGCCTCAAAGCCGCCGGGCAGGATATTGCTTACGGCGCCGACAAGGTGCTCGGTTATCCCAAGCGCGCGCTGGGCCGTGGCGGCAAGTTCCTTGCCATCGGCGGCGGTGTGGCGGCGGGTGCGTATTTCCTCGCCAATGCCGGTTTCTTCGGCAAGAAAAAGAACGCGCAGATGGACGCCGAAATGGACGGTCTGCGCAATGACAATAATGCCCAGGTGCTCTCAG
>CAZUKF010000019.1:0-18958 GCA_964620765.1 uncultured Rickettsiales bacterium
CATTGATCTTGAGATGCAGAAAGACAACGTGGTGGTGGTGCGCGACAACGGCCGCGGCATCCCCATTGATCCGCATCCCAAGTTCCCGAAAAAATCCGCGCTTGAAGTCATCCTCACCATGCTGCACTCCGGCGGCAAGTTCGGCGGCAAGGTGTATGACACCTCCGGCGGCCTGCACGGGGTGGGCATCTCGGTGGTGAACGCGCTGTCCGACAGCATGAGCGTGGCCATCGTCAAAGACAAGCACCTGTACGGGCAGGTCTATTCCCGCGGCGAGCCCATGAGCAAGATTGAAAAGCTCGGCCCCGCCGAAGGCAGGAAGGGCACCTCTGTCACCTTCCACCCGGACGCGGACATCTTCGGCGCCCGCGCGCGCTTCCGCGCCGACCGGCTTTATAAATTCGCCCGCTCGAAGGCCTATCTCTTCCGCGGCGTGCAGATCAACTGGAAGTGCGATCCTTCCCTGCTGCCCGAAAGCGGCCTGCCTACGCCGGAGCGAAGCCCCGGCTTCGCGCAGGCAGGCGAAGTGCCGGCCGAAGAAGTCATCCACTTCCCCGGCGGTTTGAAAGACTTCCTGCAGCAGCAGCTGGCGGGCGGCGAAACAGTGACACCCCAACCCTTCACGGGTGAAGCAGAACTGCCCAACGGCAAGGGCCGCATCGAATGGGCGATCGCCTGGCCGCTCTCGGAAGAAGAATATATCAGCACCTACTGCAATACCATCCCCACACCTGAAGGTGGCACGCACGAAACCGGCATGAAATCCGCTATCACCAAGGGCGTCAAGGAATACGGCGAGCTGGTGAACAACAAGAAGGCCGGGCAGATTCAGAACGAAGATATCCTCGGCGGCGCCATCGTCATCCTCTCGCTCTTCATGCGCGAACCGCTGTTCCAGGGCCAGACCAAGAACAAGCTCGCCTCCACTGAAGCCACGCGCCTGGTGGAAAGCGCGCTCAAAGACCATTTTGACCACTGGCTCACCGCCACGCCCGACAACAGCAACAAGCTGCTGGCCTATATTATAGAGCGCAGTGAAGACCGCCTGCGCCGCAAGAACGAGAAAGACGTCTCCCGCAAGGCCGTAACCCAGAAGCTCCGCCTCCCCGGCAAGCTGGCCGATTGTTCACACTCCGGCCGCGCCGGCACCGAACTCTTCATCGTAGAGGGTGATTCGGCAGGCGGCTCCGCCAAGCAGGCGCGTGAACGCAACACGCAGGCCATCCTGCCGCTCCGCGGCAAGATTCTCAACGTCGCCAGCGCCAGCATGGATAAAATCAAAGCCAACCAGGAACTGTCAGACCTTGTGCTCGCACTCGGTTGCGGCTCCGGCCAGCATTTCCGCACCGATGCATTGCGCTACGAAAAAATCATCATCATGACGGACGCGGACGTGGACGGCGCACACATCGCCTCCCTGCTCATGACCTTCTTCTACCAGGAAATGCCGGAACTGATCCATGCAGGGCACCTCTTCCTCGCCCAGCCGCCGCTCTACCGCCTCACCCAGGGTGCCGTCACGCATTACGCGCAGGATGATAAGGCCAAGGACAAGCTGGTGGAACAACTCTCAAAGAAACCCGGCAAGATTGAAATCGGCCGCTTCAAAGGCTTGGGTGAAATGACGCCGCCGCAGCTGAAAGAAACTACGATGAACCGTGAAAAACGGGTATTATTAAAGGCTGTGATCGACACCGCCGAGACCGATTCCACGCGTGACACGGTAGAACGCCTCATGGGCCGCAAGCCCGAATACCGCTTCCAATTTATCCAGGAGCAGTCACAGGCGCGCGGCGACATGATCATGAAGCAGCTTGATGTCTGAATATCCAGGCTAGGAGGCAAGTAAATGGGTTTCTGGACCAGAAAAACTACCCCACCTGCAGATAGCGTCGCGCCGGATGACGTGCTGAAGCGCAACATTGAGATAATAACACAAGAACGCTATGAACAGATTATTGGAAATGCCCGTACGGATTACGGTTTCGGGGATGATGCCAAAAGAATTGTCGATGCGATGATACTGATGGCCGACAAACACGGCCTGTTCACGTTTAATGATTGTGAAGTCGGCCCCTGTAGCTTATGCTTGGATGGATTGCTTCGGACTTTAAGTACCGAATACCCCGATTTACTGACGAGGGATCCCGGTGAGCAGGAAAGACTCATCGAGCGCGTGGCAAGGGTAGACAAAGACGCGGTCGATATGGTGGGCTATGAAGGCAGGCTTCCGCCGCAATAACCTGCTTCTAAAGTAGCGCGATAACTTCTACCAAACCCGCCGCGTCCCGTCCCAGCAGGATACATTGCTTCACCCCTGCCGCCGCGCCTGCCACCACATCCGTTTCCTTGTCGCCCAACAGCAGCGATACGCTCATATCAATATCCCATTCCTTTTGCGCGCGCGTGAGCATGCCCGGCATCGGCTTG
Source organism: uncultured Rickettsiales bacterium (assembly GCA_964620765.1). Taxonomy (GTDB): domain Bacteria; phylum Pseudomonadota; class Alphaproteobacteria; order Rickettsiales; family SXRF01; genus CAZUKF01. The sequence goes on from CAZUKF010000019.1 coordinate 2,431, forward strand.
CGGCAGGCGCAGCCCTCGTTCGGATGGTGCGGACAAAAATAATACGTTGTCCATTTCGCGCCCTGCTTTTCAAACTCCGCGTCCATCCATTGCATCAGTGAATGAAACTGCTCTTCTGTGTAATAGCCGCGCCCGATGCCCGCCTGGTTGGTAATAATGATCAGCAAATAATTTTTCTGCACAGCCGCGCGGCACAACTCGAAGATGCCATCCACCCAGGTGATCTGCGACGGCAGGTGTGCGTAATCCACGTCGATGTTGATAATTCCGTCACGGTCAAGGAACAATGCGCGTGCTGGCATAAAATTTGAAAAGAAAAATTTGTTGCGGAGCCGAAACTACGGTGTTAAGCGGTGAGAAGCAACTCTTTCATTTTTTCATATCATGTCGTTTGCGCTTACCGAAAAAGCGGCCGCTGCCGTTCCACTGCATGTTGTCGCCAAAAGCGGCTTCAAGGCATGGCTGGGCAAGCAGGATGCAGCTGTGCGCCAGTGGGTCGGCGCCACGAAGTTTACGTGCGATGACGGCAAATTCCTCGCCCTGCCCGGCAAGAACGGCAAGCTCGCCGGCGTGGTGGTGGGCACGAACAAGCCGGACATGTGGTCTATCGCCCACCTCGCGCACGCATTGCCTACTAATACTTACAAACTTGCAGGAAATATCTCCGCCGCGCTCGCCACGCAAATGGCAGCGGGCTGGGCGCTGGGCGCCTACCGCTTCACGCGCTACAAAAAATCCGCGCCCAAGCCCGCCACGCTGGTGATGCCGGGTAACGCGGACCGCGCGGCCATCACGCGCCTCGTTTCCGCCACCTGGTTTGCACGCGATCTCATCACCACCCCGGCGGTGGACATGCTGCCGGACCAGCTGGAAGCCGCCTGCCGCAAATTCGCCAAAGAGAACAAAGCAAAGGTAAGCGTGCTGGAGGGCGAGGAGCTGCTGGTGCGCAATTACCCCACCATCTATACGGTGGGCAAGGGCAGCACCATCGCCCCGCGCCTCGTGGACATCCGCCACGGCAAAGCCGGTGCACCCAAGGTCACGCTGGTGGGCAAGGGCGTGTGCTTTGACTCCGGCGGGCTGGACATCAAATCCGCCGGCGCCATGAAGCTGATGAAGAAAGACATGGCCGGTGTGGCCATCCTGCTCGCGCTCGGGCAGATGGTCATCCAGAGCAAACTCAACATTAACCTGCGCATCCTCTGCCCGCTGGTGGAAAACGCCGTCTCCGGCAGCGCCATGCGGCCGCTGGACGTGGTGAAAACCCGTAAGGGCATCACCGTGGAAATCGGCGATACGGACGCCGAGGGCCGCCTGATTTTGTGTGATGCGCTGGCCGAGGCAGACCGCGAGAAGCCGGATCTTATCATTGATTGCTCCACCCTCACCGGCGCCGCCCGCGTAGCGCTGGGCACCGACATGCCCGCGTTTTTCACCACGGACGATAAACTCGCCGCCGCGCTGGCCAAGCACAGCGCCGCGCAGCATGACCCGCTCTACCGCCTGCCGCTCTATGCGCCGTATCGCAGCATGCTGAAATCCGACGTCGCGGACATCAGCAATATCAGTGATTCCGGTTACGCGGGCGCCATCACCGCCGCGCTTTTCCTGAAAGAGTTCGTGGAAAACGCCAAGTCCTGGGTACACCTGGACATGATGGCATGGAACCTCACCTCGCTCCCGGGCCGTCCCAAGGGCGCAGAGGCGCAAGGCTTAAGGTCGCTCTTCGCGTTACTGGAAGAGCGGTATGGATAACAAACCCTGTCATTCTGAGCGAAGCGAAGAATCCACTTAAGTAGATCCTTCACTTCGTTCAGGATGACAAAAACAAACACTAAAGGAAAAAATATGGCTGAGATCACTGTATTACCGAAACCTGCCCCTTCACGCAGCATCCGCGCGCTTACCTTCTGGCACGAGGTCACGCTGCGTTCACTCAAAGACATGCCGTATGATCTTTCGGCCCGGCAGATCGGTATCCTGCTCAACGTGTATCTGCAGCCCGCACCGCACAGCATCAAATCGCTCAGCGAGCAGCTCGGCGTGTCCAAGCCCGCCGTATGCCGCGCCATCGACTCGTTGGAGAAACTCAAATTCGTCAAGCGCCAGCGCGACAAGGACGACAAGCGCAACGTGCTGATCCAGCGCACCGTGAAGGGCTCGGTGTTCCTGAGCGAATTTGCTGAAATTATTGTTTCGGTTTCGCGCAACGCGGCATAATTAAAAACCGTCATTGCGGCGAAAGCCGCAACCCAGTGCGCCGTGTCCACGGCGCGAATATGTTTTTACTGGGTCCCGGCATCCGCCGGGATGACGATTTTTACACAGCCTTCAGCGTCAACCTAAACCGCGTCTTTCCCTTCTCGGTGCTCTCCAGCCCCAGCACCCCGCCCATGTCGGCGGCGAGCTTGGCCGCAATCGGCAAACCTAATCCCCGCCCCGGCCCGCGCGCGGAAACGAACGGCTCGAAAAGATGCGTCTGCAACTCCGGCGGCACGCCCGGCCCGTTATCCTGTACAATAATATGCGCCTGCGGGCGGATCGGCCCTTCGCGGCCCATAATATTGAAATCCTGCCGCGACGTGGTGATGAGCGTAATCTCGCGAGCGCCCGCCTCGGCGGCATTCGTCACCAGGTTCAAAAGAATCTGTATCAGCGACGGCCGCGCCCCCAGCACCTCCGGCAGGCTCGTATCCAGCTCCTCGCGCAGGCCGATGCCGCGCGCCGCGCCCGTTTCCGCCACGCGCCGCACGTAAGCCAGCGTTTCATGCGCGTCCACGTGCACCAGCGCCGGCCGCGTTTCTGAGAACGGCTCCACCCGCGCCAGCACACCGCTGATGCGGTCTACCTCCGCGCAGATCAGCGCCGCCAGCGCCTGCCCTTCCGTGCCCACTTCCGCCTGCAGCAGCTGCGCCGCGCCGCGTATGCCTGCCAGCGGGTTCTTCACCTCGTGCGCCAGCATCGCAGCCATCAGCCCGGAAGCGCGCGCCACCTCGTCGCGCGATTCGGCCTCGCGCTGCGCCGGGGTGTATTGCTTGGGCGTGAACACTAAAATCACCTGCCCCGGCGCCCGTACCAGCGAAATATCCACCAGCGCCTGCCGCCCGCCGCGCATGGGCAGCACACGGTCAAACTCGCTGAGCGAGACCGCCTCGGCGCGCGCACGCTCGATCAGCGCGTCAAAATTTTCATCCCCCATCATGCTGGCTAACGGCTTGCCAACGGCATGGCGCGCGCCCAGGCCCAGCCATTCTTCCGCCGCGGGGTTGAGATATTGAATAAGGTTGGTGTCATCCACGGCCATCACAGCCAGCGGCAAATCTTCCAATATGTGGGTGGCCGTCATGCCGCCATCGCGCTGGGCGTTGCATCCATCGCGCGATTGTAGAAATCGACCAGCGCCTGCTTTACTTTGGTGGGGTCAAGCATCTGGTTCACCTGCGCGCGGAACTCGGAAGCGCCGAACAGCCCCTTCACATACCAGCCCAGATGCTTGCGGGCAATCAGCACGCCGTGCTCGGGGTCATAATGTTTCAGCATGGATTCATAATGGTCCAGCACCGTCTGCAACTGCACTTGCAAACTGGGATCTGCCTTCTTCTCACCCGTCTTAAGATAATGAATCACCTGCCCCGGGAACCACGGGCGGCCATAGGTGCCGCGGCCGATCATCACCCCGTCGGCGCCGGATTTGGTCAACGCCTCGTCCACGTCATCAAACGTGCAGATATCGCCGTTCACCAGCACCGGCAGCTTCACCGCATCCTTGACGCTGCGGATAAAATCCCAGTCGGCATCGCCCGTATACATCTGGCAGCGCGTGCGCCCGTGCACGGTAATCATCTTGATGCCACAATCCTCGGCAATCTTCGCCAGTTGCGGCGCGTTCAGGCTCTTGTGGTCCCAGCCCATGCGCATTTTCAGCGTCACGGGGATTTTCACCGCCGCCGCCGTGGACTGCAGGATTTTCGCCGCCAGCGGCTCGTCGCGCATCAGCGCACTGCCTGCGTAAGAATTCACCGCCACCTTCTTCACCGGGCAACCGAAATTGATATCAATCAGCGAAGCCCCCCGTGCCTCGTTGATGCGCGCGGCCTCGGCCATCACCTCCGGCTCGCAGCCGGCCAGCTGCACGGCAAACGGGTATTCCATCTCGTCGAAACTCGCCATGCGCATCGTATCGGGCTTTTCCAGCACCATCGCGCGGCTGGCAATCATCTCGCTTACCACCAGCCCGGCGCCAAAACCCTTCACCAGCTTGCGAAACGGCAAGTCGGAAACGCCCGTCATGGGCGCAAGCACCACGGGGTCATTCACGGTAATGGGTCCTATTTGAATGCTCATTCGCCTGCAGCTTGGTGGGGAGGTTTTTTCTTAGGTGGAAAAAATTCGATGATTTCAGTATCTGCGGCAGCACTCCTACCTGCTGTTTGACGCGCCAGGAAATCTCTCAACTCGATTAAACCCCTTGAAATGGCGCCGTCTTCATCATCAATCAAAGACATTATTTTACCGTCCGGCCCAGGTATCCTATATGGCATTGTTCTTCCCGCTTCCTGCATTGCTTTAATATAAAGATCGAGCGGTACGCTAACGGAACACTCAGGATAGCTTAAGGAGGTATAGGTGACGCCTTCGATACGGTGTTCCTGTATATTAATTTCCGTGCCATCATATGCTTGCATCTCCTTTAGTTCCTGCCAGCTGTTCGCTGCCACTACCCCCGTAACTGCCCCTGCTTCTACGCGTACACCATCACCCTGGTTGTTCGTGACTAAGTAGCCATTGCCCTCACCCAAATCCATAATGTCGTAATCGTCCGCCATATTGCCATTGCTCCGTGTAAAGATTTCCGTGTAAGGTGCGGCATTGTAACGAATAACTAATTATTTTTCAAACATTTCATGAAAACCCTCGCCCTTATCATGGCGGCAGGCTCCGGCGAGCGCCTCGGCAGCGATACGCCAAAGGCTTACGTGAACCTGGCGGGCAAAAACCTGCTCCGGCGGTCCATGGAAACCTTCCTTTCCCACCCGGGGGTAGACGGCGTCCGGGTGGTGATTGACCGCGCCCACCACCCGCTTTACCGCAAGACCGCGCAGGGGCTTACCCTGTTCCCCTGCGTCATCGGCGGCAAGTCGCGGCAGGATTCGGTACGGCTGGGCCTGAAGAGCGTCGCCCGCGCCGAGCCGGATTATGTGTTGATCCATGATGCCGCCCGCCCGCTGGTGACGCATGCCGTCATCTCCCGCGTTCTGGACAGTCTGAAAAAACACCAGGCCGCCTATCCCGCCCTGCCGGTTGCCGATACGCTGCGACGCGGCGCGGAACCCATCGCCCGCGAGGGGCTGCTGGCCGCGCAGACGCCGCAGGGCTTTCACTTTGACGACATACTCGCCGCCCACCGCGCCCGCGCCAACATGCGCGTCACCGATGACATAGCGCTTGCCGAGGCCGCCGGGCTTGCGGTAGGGGTGGTGGAAGGAGAGCGGTGCAACTTCAAAGTCACCACGCAGGGAGATCTGGACCTCATGCAGCAGCTGGCGTCGTCACCGTTTGAAACGCGCGTAGGCATGGGGCTTGACGTGCACCACTTCGTCCCGCATGACGGCCCGCAGCACAACATCACGCTCTGCGGCATCAAGGTTCCGCATGACAAGCGCCTGCACGGGCATTCAGATGCAGATGCCGGGCTGCACGCGCTGGTAGACGCCATCCTGGGGGCCATCGGCGAGGGCGATATCGGCCAACACTTCCCGCCGGATGACCCGCAATGGGCGGGCGCCGATTCCAGCCGTTTCCTCATCCACGCCTTCCAGCTTTTAAAAGCAAAAGGCGGCGAGATTGTGAATATCGACATCACTATCATCGGCGAGAAACCGCGCATCTCGCCCTTCCGCGCGCAGATGGTGTCGCAGGTGGCGGGGCTGCTCAAGCTTTCCAATGACCGCGTCAACATCAAGGCCACCACCACGGAAAAACTCGGCTTCCTCGGTCGCGGTGAAGGTCTGGCCGCACAAGCCGTCGTCAGCATAAAGGTCCCCGCATGAGCGCCCGCCTCGAAGTGGACCCCATCCCGCCGCAAGCGCCGCGGAACCTGCCGTTTAAGCACCCGGTGAGTTTAATCTGTACCTGGTTCGGCGCGGGGCTCTCACCCAAGGCGCCTGGTACGGCAGGTTCACTGGCAGCGCTACCTTTCGCCTACCTGATCAAGGATTATTTTTATTACATGCCCTCCGCGCTTTTTTATGCCGCAATCCTGCTTTTCGTGGTGGGCTGGTGGGCCTGCCGCCATTATCTCGCCATCACCGAGCGCGAAGACCCGGGTGAAATCGTAGTCGACGAAGTGGCGGCGATGTGGCTTCTACTCTCCATGGTGCCCTTTTCATGGCAATGGTGGCTTGCGTGCTTTCTTGTATTTCGCCTTTTCGATGCGGCAAAGCCTTGGCCCGTCTCGCTCGCTGACCGGAAAATTAAAGGGGCCTTCGGCGTCATGTTCGATGATGTGCTGGCGGCGCTTTACCCACTGCTTATCTGGAGTGCCTTCTATTGGACTTGTAAACTTACCGCGCATGAGGAATGGCTGATGCAGGTTCATATTTTCATGGGGGACTTTAGTGGCTTCTGAAGCCGCCGAGCTGCTCCGGCTTTGCGTCTCGAAGAGCCTGCGCATCGCCACTGCCGAGTCCTGCACCGGTGGGCTGCTCGGCGGCGCCATCACCGGGGAACCGGGATCATCCGCCATTTACGTGTGCGGTTTCATCACCTACTCCAACGAATCTAAAACAGAATTACTCGGCGTGCCCGCCGCGCTGATTGAAAAACACGGCGCGGTGAGCGAACCCGTGGCCCGCGCCATGGCCGAGGGCGCGTTGGGGAAAGCGGATTTTGCTGTCTCCATCACCGGCATTGCCGGACCGGGCGGCGAATCAGCGGAAAAGCCCATCGGGCTGGTGTTTATCGCGGTGGCGGGCAGGGGCAAAACCACCTGCGAGCGCCATGTTTTCAAGGGAGACCGCACCGCCATCCGCGCCCAGGGCGTGCAGCACGCCTTGAACATGCTGATTAATGCTTGTAAAGCCAATTAAGTCCCCCTAATTTTCGCGCATGGTTAACGCTTCTACTCTTGCCGCCCCGAAGCCCGCGCCCACGCTGGCGCACAGCCTTGCCCTGGGCGGTGCAGACCTCAAGCGTGTTGACGCACTGATTTTAGACCGCGTCTCAAACGAAATCCCCCTCATCCGCGACATCGCCCGCCACATCATCGCCTCCGGCGGCAAGCGCTTGCGCCCCTTGCTCACCTTGCTTACCGCCCGCGCCTGCGGGTATGAAGGCGCCCGCCACGTCGCCCTCGCCGCCGCTGTTGAATTCATCCACACCGCCACGCTCCTGCATGACGACGTGGTCGACGAAAGCAAGCTCCGCCGCGGCCTCGCCACCGCCAATGACATGTTCGGCAACAAGGCGAGCGTGCTGGTGGGGGATTTCATCCTCGCGCAGGCCTTCCAGCTCATGGTGGCAGACGGTTCGCTCCGCGTGCTGAAAATCCTCTCCGACGCCGCCGCTACCATCTCCAAGGGCGAAGTGCGCCAGCTGATGACGGCAGGCGAGCCGGAAACCCCGGAAGAAGCGTATTTGGAAGTCATCACCGGCAAAACCGCCGCATTATTTGCCGCCGCCTGTGAAGTCGGCGCCGCCGTCGCCGGACAGGATGCACTGGAAGCGCCGCTCGCCGCGTACGGCGAAGCCATCGGCATCGCCTTCCAGCTGGTCGATGACGCGCTGGATTATTGCGCCGACGAAAGCCAGCTCGGCAAGGCGCTGGGCGATGATTTCCGCGAAGGCAAGGTTACCCTGCCCGTCATCATTGCCTACGAGAGCGGCACCGATGAAGAAAAAATCTTCTGGAACCGCACGCTCTCGGAACTGCGGCAGGAACCCGGCGATCTCGCCCGCGCCACCGCTATCCTTCAGAAACACAAGGCCATTGCCGCTACGTTTGAGGCAGCGCAGCGCTATTGCAGACAGGCCGCCCGCGCTCTCGCGCCCCTGCCGGAAAGCCAGGCGAAAGCCGCGCTGATTGAGATCGTGGAATTCTGCGCCGGCCGCATGTACTAGACCGTTATGGCGCTGGATGATCCGGACGATATTTTATGCTCATTCGCCAATTACAACATGGCTTTTCACTATTCTCCCGTTTCGCATACCATAGCGGGTGAGCCGCATATCCAGGAATACGTTGATGAAAGCGAACCCGATTACCGTGAGACCCTGCCCCTGTTTTTTGCTCTGATACGCGATGTACTGCACAAAAAAGCGGTGATCGATTCACCCGAAGATGCCACGTTTAAGGAATAGGCCCAATGCATGAATTTCCGGTGCTATGAGAACTACTTCGGTGAGCATCCCATGGAGGTTCTCGGCGATCTGTTCACCGAGCTGAACGCCCTCGAAATCAGGCACGCTAATAGCAGGAACAGGCACCCGGCAGACAACATGAAGCGCTATCGCAAGCAACATGGCGTGACCGACTCTCTGGACAGACCCTCTATCGAGGTCTCCGCCGCTGAACTCAAAGCGGCAAGGCCAAAGCATGCGCATGCGGCGCTCGCGCGCCTGCAGGAATGGCTGAAGGAAAAAAAGGCAGATCCCGCCATCGCCGCCGAGGATACGGGCCGTATAGCCATACTCCTTCTCCACACGCCAAAGGCAAACGCAAAGAAAGAAGTACAGGCCGATCAGGTGCGGCCGCTCCTTCAGCGGCTGGTCGATGATGTAGAAGGCCAACCCGGAGAAAATGATGCTTTTGTTGAAGAGGTGCTGGCGCTGGTGCGCAAACCGCCCCGCCGCAGGCAAAGGTAGCCGCAAAAAGGTTCCGGTCCCTGGCGAATTTATGCATTGAGAATGGTCGGAGTGAAAGGATTTGAACCTTCGGCCCCTACGTCCCGAACGTAGTGCTCTACCAGGCTGAGCTACACTCCGAAATCCCGGAACGGCGGTAATACAGCCTTCCGGCAGAAAAATCTACCATTTCCGGCAAAGCCCCTTCTAACCCGCCGGAACTGCTTTACGCCGCCCCTGCTTTAGGTAATAATTACCGGTCTTTAAATAAAGGAAAAATGCCCACATCGTTTACCAGAGATCGCCACGAAATGCCCACCGACATGATGGGCATGATCGGGTATTACTCGCAATGGACGGATGACCGTTTCGGCAGCTTCGCCAGGATGGGGGAAGTTTTAGGCCGCATTGCCATGCATTACGGCGAGGATACCCAGGCTCTTACCAACCCCGAGGCCAACGGCCTGACCGACCGCCAGGCTACGCTGGTTGCAGCCGTCCTTGGCATGAACGCCACGGAATACGCGGGCTTCCTCAGGGCTGTCCGCACAGACCGCGCGGCCCGTCCGCCCGTGCCGCCGGAGGCTGACCCGCTGCCGGAGATCCGTTTCGAAGGCGCAGCACATTTCGTCGACCTTGATATCCGCGGCAATAACCCTGCCGATGAAAAAACGCCGCGGCCGCCGTCTCAACCACCCGCAGAAGGTGAGAATAAGGGCATCACCTTCCCAATACTCGGCGCGCGAAACGGAATACGCCTTGTAAAGGACTACATCGCCCGCGGCATACGTTTTCCGCAAATGCTGAAAGACCTGCGCATCGCTTCAGGCGCGCAAAGCGACACGCAGTTTTGCGAACTTACCGGGCTGAAGAAACACCAGTATGAGCGCCTGCGAGACGGTACAATGGATAAGCCGCCGCTGGCAGTTATGAACCGGTTCGCCGCCAGTCTTGGAGTTGAGAAAGCGTCCGATATTGCTACCGTCCGCAAATACATGCTGCGCCTGCCGCCAGCCATAAACCAAACCTCCGTTACCTGCTGCTTTGATCCCGCTGCGACCCGCAACATCGAGTCTGACGCATGGGGAGCGCGCCATACGGTTGCCCTCGCACGCTTCTATGAATTGCTGATGGATGCTAACGGTCTTGTAGACCGCGGCCAGCTTGCTACCGCCATCGCGGAATATAACGGCCTGGACGCGGCAGTTGCCAAACAGATTCTTACGGCGCTGAATAACTCAGCCGGTAATATCGATAACGCCGGTATCAAGCCGGAAAACGCGGAAGCCCAGGTGGCAAAAGGCAGCCGCCCACGCACGCTGAACCCCGCTGTCGCGCGCCCTATCGCCGTTTTTGCCGCGCAATCGCAGGAAGAAGAGGATACGAAACCCTTCATGGAGCTGCTTACGCATCCTAAGCATCTCACCCCGGAGAAAGAGCGGGCAAAACGCATCTCCGCCACCCACCTCGCCCGCCACGCTGCCCGGAAAGCCGGCGGTGATGAAGGCCCCGGCGCGGCTTGAGCATCCACCGTGACGAATCAATTCCTTTTACTCCCAGCTGGGCTGATTCAGGCCCTGACCCTGAGATAGGAAATCAGCGCCGCTTCCAGCTGCACCTTGGAAAGCCCCGGCCGGCCGGTGTAATGGCGTGAGGCCGCCTCCAGGATTTCCAGCGCTTCCTTGTTGGTCAGCTGGCGCAGGCCGTGGCGGCGGCAATACTGGTGGATGTCATCCACATGCCAGACCTTGCCCAGATAAACACCGAAAGGTTTCAGGAGTTCCGCCGCTGCCTCTACAATGCGCTTGGGGTATGCCGTCATGTGTGTTTCCCGTCTTGGTTGTGATGGGAAGATTAATAACGGTTAATTATTAATAATTAGTTAATAAAATTAAATTTTTTATCCTATTGGATTTACGAGGATTTCTAAACCATCTCCTCAACCACCTCGTCCATACTTACGCAATTGCGCCCGGTTTTCTTGGCAATAAACAGCCGCCGGTCGGCAAACGCGTGCAGCCGCCCCGCATCCATGTGCTGATCAAACCGCGCCGCGCCAACGCCGATGGAAACCGTGAGCCCCACCAGATCATCATCACCAAAATGGAAAATATGGTTCGCCACCGTGGAGCGGATGCGCTCGGCCACCCACGCCGCGCCGCTCGCAGGTGTATCCGGCAAAATCGCCCCGAATTCATCACCGCCCAGCCGCGCCCCGGCATCGGTCGCACGCAGGCAGGCGGCGAACTGCTTGCCCACCTCGCGAATCACCTGGTCTCCCACCTGGTGGCCGAAATCGGCGTTCACCTTCTGGAAATAGTCAATGTCCAGCACCAGCACGGAGAGGTCTTCAAAACTGCGCTTCAGGCGCTTGAGCTCCTCCTCCAGCCGGGTGAAGAACATGGCGCGGCTGTAGAGCCCGGTCAGCGCGTCCGTGGTGGCCATGCGCTCGATCTCGTCGCGGCTCCGCGCCTCCGCCTCCACGCGGGAGGTAATATCCCGCAGGCTGCCGATAGAACCGATAATCGCCCCGTCCTCGCCGAACCAGGGGTAGGAAATGTCCGCCACCCAGATGCGCTCGCCGTCCTTCGTCACCATCAGGTAGTCGGCCTGCCACTTGCTCACCTCGCCCAGCTTGCGGGATTTTTCATACGGCTCGAAGCTGCGCACCGGCGTCATCGTGTCGCTCACAATGCGCGTCTCCTGGATCAGGTCCCTGAAATTCAACGCGCTGATCTCCTCGGGCGTGTAACCCAGCAGGCGCGTAACCGCCGGAGAGATATAATCATACCGCATGGTCTCGTAGCGCAGGCGGTAGATGGTATCAGTGGAGTAGGAGGTCAGGAGCGCGATTTCGTCCTTCAAGGCTCGAAGGTCCGCATCCTTAGAGGGCCGTTGCGGCAAGAAACGCTTCATTTCCCCGGTATACAAGCCGCCCCGCCTTCGGGCAAGGCTGTCATAATCCTGTCATATGGCGTTTGCCCGAACCTTCATTTTTATAGATACGCCCCTGCGGCTACTATGAAATTGAGGAATACTGCATGCAGGAACACAACGAAAAACCAAAGCGAAACTGGCTGAAAGCCGTGGTCTGGGGCGCAGGCGGCTACGCTGCCGGCTGGGCCGCGAGCTTTATCGCCGGTTTTTCCGCCACGCTTTCCGTGCTGCCGAAGATCATGCGGCAGATGAGCCGCGAGAAAAACATGCCTGCCGAATTCCTGATGAAAGACCCCAAGACAGCGCGGGAACTGAACGACCGCCTCATAGGCGAGCTGGTACACGAATACCCCATGCTGATGCCCGCCGCCCGCATCGCGCCCTACGCCGGCGCGGGCGCGGGCGCGGCCTGGTATCTGAGCCACACCCGCCACGCGAAGAAGAGCGAAGAAAAAAAGCCGGAAAGCTGGCAGGAACGCGAACACGTGCGTGAAGAAGCACGCACCGAGGGGCAGAGCTGCAGCACCTGCCGGGGAGGACACTGATGGCACTTCCCAAGGACGTCGGCGATGATCTGAAAGACCTGCTGAAGATGCCGTGGAGCAGGGCGAAGCAATACCACATTTCGCGCGAGTCGCACCCCGAATTCGTGAAGGACGTCGAGCGCATTGCCGGCATCGTCGGCATCGAAACGCCGCAGCTCATGCTCATCCCCTCGCCCATTCCCAACGCGATGGCCAACCCGGTGACCAACAGCGTTTTCATGACGGAAGGCTTCCTGAAGCTGATCAAGCAGGACAGCCTCCACACCGCGCCCAATAAAAAACTGGAGATGACGCTGGCGCATGAAATGAGCCACATCAAGGACGGCATCGGCATGCGCGCCGCGGAAAAACTTCTGCCGTGGATGGCCCTGCCCGCCGCCAGCGTCGCCGCGCTTTACCTCTATGATAACTCACGTCACCGGCATGACAAAAAAACTGCGATTGAGGAAGCCGCGAAGCACGAAAAGAACGAGCTGGCAAAAGCCTATGCGAAGGACCACAGCACCTCGCCGCAGATCCTCGCCTTCCAGCAGCATTTGTGGGATGCCGGCAAGACGCTTGCCGTCGGCGCGCTCGGGCTTGCAGGCGGACTGCATCTAACGCGCTACTACGGCAACGAGACGGAACACCGCGCCGACCGCATGGCGGTCAAAGTCGGCCGCGACCCGCAGGCGCTTTACGAAATGCTGGAAGAGATGAGCAAGGTCGGCGCCGAGATCAAGCGCGAGCGCGAAAAAGCCATCAAGCCCGCCACCGGCTTCGCGGGCCGCCTGTCGGATTACATCAAGAAAGAACTGCGCGTTATCCGCAACGAATACGTAAGCCCGCACCCCACTAACGAGCAACGCCTCTCCCACATGCGCAGATACCTGCAGGAGCTGGAGCAGGGTACGCAACACCTGCACGTTTAAAAAGCCTTCCCCCTGGAAGGGGGAAGGTTGGATGGGGGTCCGGTTGCAGCAAACTCATCCGCCAATTGTGGATGAGAGATAGACCCCCACCTTAATCCTCCCCCTTCCAGGGGGAGGAAATTACGAAACAACTAAGCCGCCAACCCCGCCTGCATGAATTTCGTCAGCCGCCGCGAGAACCCCGCCGGGTCCGGCACGTTTTCTCCCTCCATCACGCAGGCCTGCTCAAACAGCAGCCACGCCACGTCGGCAATATCCGCCTCCGCCGTTTTCCGGCCCGCCAGCGCCCGGATAATCGGGTGGCCCGTGTTCACCTCTAATATACGCGCACTCGCGGCAGGCAGCTGCTTCTGCTCCACCAGAAAACGCTCAAGGCGCATATCCATCGCCCCTTCCTCCACGGCAAGGCAGGCCGGGCTGGAATCCAGCTTCGTCGTCGCCCGCACGTCGCGCACGGCGCCGCCCAGTACTTTTTTGAACTCCGCCAGCAACGCCTCCACGCCCTCGGTTTTTTCCTCGGCGGGCTTGTTCTCATCCGGCGGCAGCTCAATATCCGCGCGGGTCACGGATTTAAAAGGCTTGCCCTTATATTCATGCGCCACCGTCACCCAGAAATCATCCACGTGGTCCGCCATCAGCAGCACCTCGATGCCGCGCTTCCTGAACCCCTCCAGCTGCGGGTGCGCGCGCAGCGCCTCGATGCGCTCGCCGGTGAGATAGTAAATCGGCTCCTGCCCGTCCTGCATGCGGGCGATATATTCATCCAGCCCCACCAGCTTGCCATCTTCCCGTGTCGAGGCAAAACGGCACACTTCCAGGATCTGCTCACGCGGGGTGCTGGCCTCGCACAGGCCCTCCTTCAGCACCGGGCCGAAATTCGCCCAGAACTTCGCGTAAGCTTCTGGGTCGCTCTCGGCTTTCTTCTTCAGTTCGGAAAGCACCTTCGTTGCCACCGCGTCGCGGATCTTGCCCATCATCGGGCTGGCCTGCAGCGTCTCGCGGCTGATGTTCAGCGGCAGGTCTTCCGAATCCACCACCCCGCGCAGGAAGCGCAAATAATGCGGGATCAAATCCACGCCCTCATCCGTGATGAACACGCGCTTGATGTAAAGTTTCACGCGGCGCTTGCGGTCCGGGTGGTAGAGATCAAACGGCTTGATGCCGGGAATGTAGAGCAGCGCCGTGTATTCCAGCTTGCCCTCTGCCTTCTGGTGCAGCGTCAGCCACGGCTCCTCCGGCGAATGCGCCACCGCGCGGTAAAACTCCTGGTACTGCTCGGGCGTGATCTCGCTTTTGCTGCGGCTCCACAGCGCTGAGGCACGGTTCACCTTCTCGCCCTCCAGCTCAATGGGGAAGGCAATATGGTCTGAATACGTCTCTATAATATGTTTCAGCTTGAACGGGTCAGCATATTGGTCCTCGCCTTCGCGCAAATGCAGCTTCACCATGGTGCCGCGCGGCGCCTGTGCAGCAGCGCGCACCGTGTATTCGCCCTCGCCGTCTGATTCCCAGATATGGGTCTCGTTAGAACCGGCGCGTGTGGAAGTCACCTCCACCTTGTCGGCCGCCATGAACGCCGAGTAAAACCCCACCCCGAACTGGCCGATCAGGGGGATGTCCTTCTTGTCCAGCTGCGCGATGAACTCCTGCGTGCCCGAGCGCGCGATGGTGCCAAGGTTGGCGATCAGTTCATCACGGCTCATACCGATGCCGTTATCCGCAATCGTAAGTGTGCGCGCCTCGCGGTCCACGGATACTGTGATTTTCAATTCCCCGTCGCCTGCAAGGCCCGGGTTGGTCAGCGCTTCGTAGCGCAATTTATCGCAGGCGTCGGAGGCGTTGGAAACCAGTTCGCGGACAAAAATGTCCTTATTGGTATAGAGCGAATGGATCATGAGTTTCAGCACTTTGCTGACCTCGGCCCCGAAAGCCCTTGTCTCACTTATATTTAATGTTTCAGTGTTTCCCATAAGCCCTTCATTCTGCTATAATTACCTCGACTGCATGTTAAGGAATATGGACGCCGTTCTGCAAAGGTCAAGGGCCTGCCTGCTGGCAGGGCTGCTCTTTTTCATTATTTCCCCTGCACTGGCCGCCCCGAAGGAAGATTTGGGCGTTTCGCTGGCCTTCGCCGCTGCAGCGGGTGCACCGGCGGAAGTCAAAACGCTGCTGGAGAAGGGTGCAAAACCGGATTCCTCCCGCAACTCGGTGGGTGTGCCCGCGCTTTCGCTGGCCGCCCAGCGGCGCGACAAGAACATGGCGCCGGTGGCAGACCTGCTGCTTAAAGGCGGCGCCAGCATCGAGATTGAAGATAAAAACGGCCAGACGCCGCTCTTTTACGCCGCCAAATCCGGCAACACGGAGGGCGTAAAGTTCCTGCTGGCCCGGGGCGCGGACTTTTATCACGCGGATTCCGCCAAGCGCACCGCGCGCGATGTGGCCTCGGCAGAGGGCAAAAAAGACATCGTCACCCTGATGGATGAACACGTGCGCAACCAGACTTCAGAGGTGCTGAAGCAATACGAGGAGCGCAACAAGGAAATCGCAGACCGCAACGCCGCCATCGTCGAGCGCAACAAGGAGCTGGTGGAGCGCGACAAGAAAATGCAGGCGCAGCATCAGCAGATAAAAGAGAATTTTGACCGCAAGGCCGCGATGGAGGAAGCCGCGAAAGAGGCCGCCGCCCGCCGCGCCGCCGGTGAGAAGCGCCGCGACGAGCAGGATGTAAACCGTATTACAAGGAAGAAAACACTGGACACGGACAAGCTGGAAGAAACGCTGCGCCGCATGTCCTACCACACCTGCGCCTCGGAGTACTGGAAGTTCCTGCGCCGCGTCAAGCAGGAGAACGAGTTCACCCGCGAGGAAATGAAAATCCAGCAGGACGCGCACGATACGCTCACGGACGAGGCCATCACCCTGCTGCGCAAGGAGTTCCGCGCCTCGGATGTCTACATGCTCCGGGTCGTCAACCCCACCGTCAAACAGATCAAGGATGACATGAAGCTCCACGCTACCAACGCCAACCGCAAGGCAGAGGGCATCGGCACGCGTAAAGACATGGACGAGCGCTGCAGTGATATCGCGGACCAGTGGGAGCTGGAGGGCAAGGGCCACAATCTGCGCCCTCCCCCGCCACCGCCCAAGCAGGTAAAGAAGCGCCCCGCCTTACGTACTAAGCAGCAACAAAGATAATCGTCATCCCGGCGCAGGCCGGGACCCACGATCTTACTGTCATCCTGAGCGCAGCGGGCCTTGTTGCATGGCTGGTTTGGTAATTAACGTAAAATTATG
>CAZUKF010000020.1:0-18440 GCA_964620765.1 uncultured Rickettsiales bacterium
GTTGCGCAGGCCTGAGTCACCCGTGGTGGAATAGCGGTTATGGCCGATGGCGATATTGCCCTTGAGCTTGCCGATGA
Organism: uncultured Rickettsiales bacterium; assembly: GCA_964620765.1. Classification (GTDB taxonomy): domain Bacteria; phylum Pseudomonadota; class Alphaproteobacteria; order Rickettsiales; family SXRF01; genus CAZUKF01. The sequence continues at coordinate 78 of CAZUKF010000020.1, forward strand.
CATCCGCGGAGTTGAAATTATCTCCCACCAGCCCCAGCGCGCGGTGCACGGTGAAGTGTCCGTCCTCGGAAGCAACGATGCCCGCCGCCTCCTGCCCGCGGTGCTGCAGGGCGTGCAGGCCGAGCGCAGTCAGCGCGCTTGCCTCCGCATGGCCAAAAACGCCGAAAACGCCGCATTCCTCGTGGAAAGCATCGCTTTCAGATGGTAAATGGCAGATGTCAGCTGACAAAGATTCGACCACCGTGTTTCTTATTGCCCTTTGCCCTTTGCTGACTGTCATCTAGCCGGGGCCGCCTCCCCTTGCGGAACTGCGTTCATGGGCGTGTCCTGCTTAGGTTTTTCGGGCCAGAGGGCTTTCTTTTCGCCGCTCTTGGTGCCGCCCATGCGCTCATGCAGGGAGGAGAGCTCGCGCAGGTAATCCGGCGCTGCCTTGGCTAGCACGATGGCGCCTTCTTCCACCAGCGGGCGGGTCCGGGCCTCTTTCATCCACTTGGGGTATTCTTCTTCCGTCATCACCATGGTGACCATGAGATAGCCCAGGCAGATGACAAACGCGCCGCGCAGCGCCCCGAACATCAGCCCGAGGGTGTTATCCAGCGCGCCCACTTCTTCCCCCTCTTTCATGAAGCGTAATATAAGCGCGTTGATGAGCGAGAAAAAGAGCAGGGCGGTAATATAAATGGCGAGGGTGGCCACGCCGGATGCTACGATGGGGCTCTTAAAACGCGGTTCCAGCGCCTTGGCTGCGTCAGGGAAGTAATAAATAGTGATCAAACCCGCTCCGATCCATGCACCGAGCGAGAGAATTTCTTTCACGAAGCCGCGGAAAAACGCGAACAGGCAGGAAAGCCCCATGATGGCCAGAACGGTAATGTCAAAATAGCTGAAAGCTCCCTCAAGCATGCTCTGGTATCTCCCGTCTTACCTTGCCGGCGCCAAGCGCGCCTGCCATATCCTGCACTGTTTCTACCGTTTTTACGTCAAACGTCAAATGCTGCTTAGACTTGAGCGGCGGCGTGACCGCGCGTTTGAACCCCAGCTTCTCGGCCTCCTTGAGCCGGGCCTCGGCCCGCACCACCGGGCGGATCTCGCCGGAAAGGCCGATTTCGCCGAAAATAACGCTGTCTGCGGGCACCGGGATGCCGGTCAGCGCGCTTAAAAGCGCTGCCGCCGCTGCCAAATCCGCCGCCGGTTCGGTAATGCGCATGCCCCCGGCCACGCTTAAATACACTTCCTTGTCCGCAAACCTCACACCCAGCCGCGTCTCTAAAACCGCCAGTGTCATGGCCAGCCGGTTGCTGTCCCACCCCACCACGGCGCGGCGCGGGCTCGTCATGTAGCTGGGCGAAACCAGCGCCTGTATTTCCACCAGCATGGGGCGGCTGCCTTCCATGCCTGCGAACACCGCCGAGCCGGAAACTTCATTCTTGCGCCCGGCCAGGAACAGCGCCGAGGGGTTGGGCACTTCCTGCAGGCCCATATCCGTCATCTCGAACACGCCGATTTCATCCGTGCCGCCGAAGCGGTTCTTCACGCTGCGCAGGATGCGGAACGGGTGGCCGCGCTCGCCCTCGAAATAAAGCACCGTGTCTACCATGTGCTCCAGCACGCGCGGGCCCGCAATCTGGCCGTCCTTGGTTACATGGCCGACGAGGAAAATGGTGATGCCGCGTTTCTTGGCCAGCCGGATCAACTCGTTGGCGGAGGCGCGCACCTGCGACACCGTGCCGGGAGCGGCCTCGATATTGTCGATGTAGAGCGTCTGCACGGAATCAATCACCGCCACATCCACCTTGCTAGCTTCCAGCGAGGACAGGATGTCGCGCACCGAGGTGGCCGCCGCGATGGCCACGTTTTCATGCTGCAATTGCAGCCGCCGCGAACGCAGCGAAATCTGCGCCACCGATTCCTCGCCCGAAATATACGCTACGCGGCTGCCCGCCCGCGCCAGCGTTACCGCCGCTTGCAGCAGCAGCGTGGATTTACCGATGCCGGGATCGCCGCTGATGAGGATGGCGCTGCCGGAAACCAGCCCGCCGCCCAGAACACGGTCCAGCTCCGGGATGCCGGTGGCGGCGCGCGGCGCATCTTCCACTTTTTCGGAGAGGCTGGTGAAATCGACCTTGGAACCCTTACCAGTGGTAAGCCCCTTGGGCGTAGTTTCGGATTTTTCTTCGGCGATGGTGTTCCATTCCCCGCACGCGTCGCACTTGCCGGACCATTTGTTGGTAACGGAGCCGCAGGCCTGGCAGACGAAATGCGAGGTGGATTTAGCCATGAATCTTATAATCCTCCCGCACCGGGTAAAACGTATCAAAAACAAGGCAATCCGTATGCGCCTTGCCGCTGTGGACGGCGTGCGGCGGGATAACGGCGATGCCGCCGGGGCCCATGAGGCTGGATTGGCCGTCTACAATGAGCTCGAACTCCCCCTCCAGCACGTGCGAAACCTGCTCGTGCATGTGCGAGTGTTCTGGCAACGGCGCGCCCTTGTCTATCTCCCAGAGCACGAACGTCATGTTGGCGCTGTGGATGAATTTGCCGCGGAAACCGGGCATGATCTCGCGCGCGGGGATATCGGCGAAAGATTCAACACCGGGGCGTTTATTTTCGGCCTTTGCAAGCTGCATGGCGCGAGTATAGTGCGGCCTATGCGCATTATCGAGTTGAAAACAGAGAAGGAGATGGCAACCATCTTCCCGCTGGTAAAGCAGCTGAGCCAGCATTTGACGAAGGTGGAATTCATGCGCCGCCTCAAGGCCATGCGCAAAAACGGCTACCGCTGCATCGCCGCCTATGACGGCAAGGAAATGGTCGCCTGCTCCGGCTTCTGGGAAATCACGCGTTTCTGGAGCACCTACATTGAGCCGGATAATGTGGTGGTGGAAGCCAAAGTGCGCGGGCGTGGCTTCGGCGTGGCCCTGATGCGCTGGATGGAAGAAGAGGCGAAGCGCCTCGGTTTTCCGATGGTGAAGCTGGACAGCTACACCACCAACCACGCCTCGCATAAATTCTATCACCGCGAGGGCTACATCATTTACGGCTTTGTGTTCGTCAAAAAATAAGCGTCATTCCCCGAGTTGCGCAGCAACTCTAGGGGAATCCATCTATCCTGCGCCTATTCACATAGATTGCCCTAGAATCGCTTACGCGATTCGGGCAATGACGAAATCATTCCTTCGGGTTTACCGCGTTTCCAAACGCATCCACCAGGCCGGGCAGCCCGCCCGCCGCGGCGGCAACGGTGATACCCGCCAGCGCCGGTTCAAAGCCGGTGTTGCCCTTCAGGCCCAGCGCGCTGCCCACTGTGTCGGCCGCGGCCTTGGACTGGTCCGGCCCCATCTTGCGCCATGCATACCAGACAATCGCACCCAGCGCTGCGCTGGTGACGAAGGTAAAAAAGAAGTCGGGCTTTTCATCATTCATGCATGTAGTTTAAGGGGCTTTCGCTTTCCCGGCAAGCGCGGGCAATTCCGGCGCCGGATCAACCTGCTTTTTAGTTTACATGGCTGAAAAGCAATAATATTGTCCGCCCATGAGCCAATTCCTCGAATTCCTCGACTCTTCCGTGCTGCTGCTGGACGGTGCCATGGGCACGCAGATCCAGGGGGCGGACCTCAAGGTAGAGGAGGATTTCTGGGGGCAGGAGAATTGCTCTGAAATCTTGAATCTCTCGCGCCCGGATTTTATCCGCAACGTGCACATGAAATACCTCGCCGCCGGTTCCGACGCGGTGGAGACCAACACGTTCGGCGGCTCTTCCATTACGCTCGGCGAGTTTGACCTCACCGATAAAACCGTGGAGATCAACCGCCGCGCCTGTGAACTGGCACACGAGGCGATTGCCGAGTTCGCAGCAGACGGCCGCAAGCGTTTCGTGGTCGGTGCCATCGGCCCGGGCACCAAACTGCCGAGCCTCGGGCATATTGATTACGATGCGCTGGAAGCGTCCTTCGTGCTGCAGGCGCAAGGCCTGCTGGAAGGCAACGCTGATGCGTTCCTCGTGGAAACCTGCCAGGACCCGCTGCAGATCAAGGCGGCGGTGAACGGCGCACGCAACGCCATGAAGGCGGCGAACAAGGATTTGCCCATCATGGTGCAGGTAACCGTGGAAACCACCGGTACGATGCTGGTGGGCACGGATATCGGCGCGGCGGCCACCATCATCCACGCGCTGGACGTGCCGATTATTGGCCTCAACTGCGCCACCGGGCCGCAGGAAATGGCAGACCACGTGCGCTGGCTTTCCGAGAACTGGTCGGGCAAAATTTCCATCCTCCCCAATGCCGGCCTGCCCGAGATGCACGAGGGCCACGTGCATTTCCCGCTCTCCGCGCCGGAAATGGCGAAGTGGATGGAGCGGTTTTTGAAGGAAGACGGGGTGAACATCATCGGCGGCTGCTGCGGCACCAACGAGGTGCATATCGCCGCACTCAACGCCATGCTGGAAAAGCAGGAGAACGCAAAACGCCGGCCCGCGCCCGTGGCGCGCAGGCAGGTGTGGATCCCGGCTTCCGCCTCTTTGTTTGAGCGTTCGGAGCTCAGGCAGGAGAACAGCGTCTTCGCCATCGGCGAGCGCTGCAACGCCAACGGCTCCAAAAAATTCCGCGAGGCGCAAGACCGCGAAGACTGGGACACCTGCGTGGACATGGCGAAAGAGCAGGTGCGCGAGGGCAGCCACTCGCTGGATATCTGCACCGCCTTCGTCGGCCGTGACGAGGTGCGCGACATGACAGAAGTGATCAGCCGTCTGCGCGGCACCGTCACCGCGCCGCTGGTGTTTGACTCCACCGAGCTCATCGTGCTGGAAGCGGCGATGAAGCTCTACGGCGGCAAGCCGATTTTGAACTCCATCAACTTCGAAGACGGCGAGGAACCGGCGCACAAGCGCATGGTACTGGCAAAGAAATTCGGCGCCTCCGTGGTGGCACTCACCATCGACGAAGAGGGCATGGCCAAGGATGTGCAACGCAAGGTAGACATCGCCCACCGCCTGTACAAATTCTGCTGCGAGGGCTACGGCCTGCCGCCGTCGGATTTGCTCTTGGACCCGCTCACCTTCACCATCTGCACCGGCAACGAGGATGATCGCAAGCTGGGGCTTTGGACGCTGGAGGCCATCAAGCGCATACGCGAGGAGCTGCCGGAAATCCAGATCATCCTCGGCCTTTCCAACATTTCCTTCGGCCTTTCCCCCGCCGCGCGCCACGTGCTGAACTCGGTGTACCTGGATCACGCGGTGAAGGCAGGCATGACCGGCGCCATCATCCACGTGAGCAAAATCACCCCGCTGCATAAAATCCCCGCGCATGAGGTGGAGGCAGCGGAGGATCTGATCTATGACCGCCGCAAACCCATGAGCGAGGCAGCCTGATGAAACACGCTGAAGCATTTTTAAAACTGGTGGACGATTCCATGGCGCGCATCCGCGAGATGAGCATTGAAGAAATGCTGGCCTTGCGCGAAAAGAAAACACCGCTGCGCCTGGTGGACGTGCGTGAAGATAATGAGTGGGCGAAGGGGAATATCCCCGGCTCGGAGCATATGGGCCGCGGCATCATCGAGCGCGACATCGAGGCAAAAATCCCCGAGAAAGACACGCTGATCGTGCTCTACTGCGGCGGCGGCTTCCGCTCGGCGCTCTCGGCCGATAATCTGCAGAAAATGGGTTACACCAACGTCTACTCGCTGGCGGGTGGGTGGCGGGAATGGAATTCCCGAAATCCCAAGTAATTGTCATGCCGCACTTGTTGCGGCATCTCCCGGAAATGGATGGAGACCCCGCAACGAGTGCGGGGTGACAACTTAATTCGATTGGCGCTTCGCCACCCTTTGCACCGCAAGCAGCGCCTGCTCGATCAGGTTTTTGTGCAGATCGTCGCGGCTTTCGCCCGGCGCCACGCTGACGGGGCGGGCCACTTCCAGCGCATCATGCCCGGCCGGGCGGCATTCCCAGCCTTTTAAGCCGCCCCCCAGCTCGCGCTGGATGCTGCGGGCGATAAAATCGGCGGATTGCATGCGCTTCTGGCGGGCCTGCCGGTCAAACGGCAGACCACTCAAATCAATACGCACGGCAACCTTGGTGCACTGCATGCCCGGGCCGCGCGGGCGGGTGTTCTCGTCGACACCTTCGATGGCGTCGATTGCAAACCCATCGATGCGGACCTTGTTTTCCATCAGAGAGCAGCGTTCCTGTCAAACAGCCGCATGATGCTGTTCACCTTGCCCTCGATCTGGCTCGACGAGGTGAGGATGCGGGCGATCTCGTTGCGCACGGCCTGGTCGGACACGCGGTAGTGGAAGGAATAGCGCGAGAGCGGGCCGAGATAGAGGTGGATATTGTCCGGGTTGGCGGCCATGGAATCAAGCGTTTTGCACACCATGTCGAACACTTCCATCGTGCCGGGCGTGGCTTCCTTCGCTTTGCGGCAGACGGGGCCGGTATAGCGCGAGGTGCGGTGGATCTTCAGGCCGGCGCAGTTATGCGCCATGAGCGGGATGGCCTTGTAACTTTCCGTGTTGAAATTCTGGCGCAGATGCTCCAGCAGGTTCTGGGCGCAATGCTCGGTTTGGGCATCCCACCCGTTAGTGCTGCGGTAGCGCGGCGTGCAGAAAATATTCACTGCTTCGCTCAACTCGCCGACGGCGACGATCTTTACTTTGACGTCCACCTCGCCGACAACGGCGTGGAAATACGGGGAATCCGGAAAAGAATCTACTTTCTTTTCGGTTGTAATCGTGTTGCTAGTCACCATATGCTATCTCGCTGCAGGGGGTTTATTCGTTTATACCCCGTAGCTTAGCCAACAAAGGTAAAACCCGGTTTAAAAAAAGGTATGGATTCCCCTAACAACATCCCGCCCAAACCGGCCGGCACCGCGGACGATCCGTATGATCCGCTGCAGTATTTTATTGCCCTGTTCGAGGGGCGTAAGGCCACGGAAAGCAAGAAGAAAAAGCGGGCAGATACCATCGAGGGCGTGCTGAAAGAGCGCATCGTTGACGGGGACAAGAAGGGTTTGGAAGAAGACCTGGCTGAGGCCATGAAGACACACCCCCCCCTCCATATCATCAATGACATCCTGCTTGCCGGTATGAAGGTGGTGGGCGAGCTTTTCGGGGCCGGAAAGATGCAGCTGCCCTTCGTGCTGCAATCCGCCGAGACGATGAAAAAGGCCGTGGCGTACTTAGAGCCCTTCATGGAAAAGGTGGAAGGGCAGGAGAAGGGGCGCATTGTGCTCGCCACCGTGAAGGGCGACGTGCACGACATCGGCAAGAACCTGGTGGATATCATTCTCACCAATAACGGCTACAAGGTGGTGAATCTAGGCATCAAGCAGCCCATCTCCAACATCGTGCAGGCAATTGCCGAACACCGGCCGCACGCGGTGGGGCTTTCCGGCCTGCTGGTGAAATCCACCGTCGTCATGCGCGAGAACCTGCAGGAGCTGACGCGCGAGGGCTACAGCATCCCGGTGCTGCTCGGCGGTGCGGCGCTTACGCGTGCCTACGTGGAAGAAGATTGCGTGGATGCTTACGGGCCGGGTCGCGTGGCCTACGCGCAGGATGCGTTTGACGGCCTGGAGCTCATGAACAAGGTGGTGGACGGCAAGTTCGACGAGCATCTGGAAGAAATCAAGAAGCGCAAGCACAACCGCCCCTCCAACGCGCGCGCCAAGCAGCGCTGGAGCCAGAACGAGCAAGCCGGGCAGCAGCTGATCGGGAAAGAGCTGCGGCCGGTGGAGGCGGAGGCGCTCAAGCTGAAGCGACAAGAGCTGGCCAAACAGGCGGAAGTGCCGGTGCCGCCCTTCTGGGGTGCGCGCATTATTGAAAGCGTGCCGGTGAAGGCGCTGATCCCCTATTTAAATGAGCAGATGCTGTTCACCTTCCACTGGGGCTTTAAAAAAGCAGGCCGCACGCTGGAGGAATACTGGCAATACGTGGAGCGCGAGGTAAAACCCATTCTGCTGCGCCTGCTGAAGGAATGCGAGGAGCAGGATATTTTGCAGCCCAAGGCGGCCTACGGCTATTTCAAATGCGCGTCCGAGAGGAACGATCTCGTGCTGTTTGATGAGAGCGGCAAAAAAGAAACCGGCCGCTTCGCGCTGCCGCGGCAGGACAAGGACGGCGGCATCTGCGTGGCGGATTTCTTCCGCGAGATTGATTCCGGCGAGCGCGACGTGCTGGCCATGCAGGTGGTCACCGCCGGGCAAAAGGTGGCAGACGTAGCGCGCGAGTGGTTCGCGGGCAACCGCTACCAGGATTATCTCTACCTGCACGGGCTGGGCGTGGAAATTGCCGAAGCAATGGCAGAGTATTTGCACAAGCGCATCCGTGCCGAGCTCGGTTTTGGCTTTGAAGATGACCGTGAAATGAAAAAGCTGCTCAAGCAGGGCTACCGCGGCAGCCGCTACTCGTTCGGCTACCCGGCCTGCCCGCGGCTGGAGGACCAGGCGATTCTGCTGAAACTGCTGAATGCGCAGAAAATCGGCGTCGAGCTTTCAGAGGAATTCCAGCTGCACCCCGAGCAATCCACCTCCGCCATCGTGGTGCATCACCCGCAGGCGAAGTATTTCAATATTTAATTGAAACCGTCATGGCCCGAGTTGGCGTAGCCAACTATAGGGCCATCCATCTCTCCTGCGGCACGATGGATCGCCCTATAATCGCTTTCGCGATTCGGGCGATGACGAATGAATCTACAGCCCGATATCCTGGTCCAGCTTCAAAACGTCGACAATCTGGCGGATCAAAAAAAGCTGATAAAGCACGCAGCGTATCTCGTTCAGCACGAAAACGGACGTAAACAGGCTTCCCGGTTCAAACAGGTTGCGCTTGCACGGGATGAGCAGCAGCAGCTGGCCCTGCTTGAAGCTCACCTGCAGGCGGCTGCTGCCGCTCAGCATGCCCCACGCCTTGCTTACGGCGCCTTTGATCTGGCCGGGGTTGTCGCCCCAGCGCAGCATGAGTTCCGCCAGCAGGATCAGCCGTTCCATGAACGCGGTGGTGAGCAGGTAGCGTGCTTCCACCTGGTCGCTGGAATAGACCTCGAAATATTTCTCAAACTTCGGGTCTTCCAGCGACACGCGATCCAAGCTCTGAAACGCACCTGCGAACATGTTGCCCAGCTTGCCCGCATCGCGGCGGATGATGGTCTGCCCCTTGAACGGCTTGTTTACCCCGCACACCACGGCCGCGCCGTGAAACACGGTGTGCTCGCGCTCGCGGCCCTTGCTGTCGCGGGTGATTTTCTTCAGCGTGATTTCACCCAGCTCCATGCCCACGCCCTCGACATTGCCGTGGATATAATCCTCGCTTAAGTAAATGTCGTGCGCGGGCAGGATGCCAAAAGGCGAGAGCGTGCCATGGCTGATGCCGGTGGTGCAGTCAGACTTCAGGCCGGAGAAAAAGCTGATGATGTTGGGCAGCAGCACGCCCTTGGCATGCGCGGCGTATTGCACATACACCATGCCGGGCCAGATGGTGGCGAGAAACAGTACCATGAAGCTGAAACCGGCGGAATTATCGAGCTCCATCGGCACCGGCGGCGCGAGCCATATCATGGCGATGATGCCACCCGCCGCCATGCCGGAAATCAGCACGGCGGTGATGAAGTTCTGCACCGCGCTTTTACGGTAATTCTCCAGCTCGGTGAGCTTCGGCGCGACATGCGCAAGAAAATGTGCGGCGAACCCGCGCTCGTATTCCGCCTCTTCGGTAAATGCCGGGATCAGGCGGTGCGCCTTAAGATGGAATCAGCGTCCACCGGCGCGCGGGCGCTTTCCGGCGCTTCGTAGAACGGGAAGGTTTTCACGCCTGCGATGGCGGCAATCAGCGAGCCGGGGAAAATCTGGATCGCGTTGTTGAGCGAATTCACCGCGGAATTGTAGAAGCGGCGGCTGGCGGCAATATGTTCTTCCACCTCGTTATAGGTGGTCTGCGCCTGCAGCATGCTGGTGTCGGATTTCAGGGTGGGGTAGTTCTCGGCCACCGCGAAAAGCTGCAGCATACGCGCCTGCAGCGCGGATTCCGCCTGCAGATGCTCGCCCACCTTGGCGCTGTCGCGCGCGCCGATGCCGGCCTGCGCCCGGCTGCGAAGATCGGTGATCTCTTCGAAAATGCCCTTCTCGTGCTCCATGAAGCGCTGGGCAATTTTCAGGATGTTGGGAATCAGGTCATGCCGCTTGGTCAGCTGCACGTCGATGCCGGAGAGCGCTTCCTGCACCTTGTTGCGCCGGGAAACCAGCGTCATGTACCAGATGTAACCCAGTACAACGGCGCCAAGCACAATCCATAATCCGGTCATAAATCCTCCCTAAAGTATGCAAACAGGATAGGTATAACAGCTTAACAAATTGTTATAAATATGATTACTGGCAGATTTTTTTCAGCGCTTCCCATTCTTTCGGGGAAAGCGGCACATGCCCGCCCGGCTTCTTTTCCTGTGCGATCAGCGCCATGCGATCGGCTGTGGCCGTGTGGCTGGAGCCGTAGCCGATGAGGCTGCCCATGCTGCCTTCCTTCTTTTCCAGCCGCTTGAAGAAGGCCAGCAGCCCGTCGGCGCTGGTGCGGGTGCGGGCCAATAGCTTAAGCGCCTCGCGGTCTGCCTCGCGCTCGGCGTCGCGGCTGTAGGAAAGCTGCATCAGCCGCTGGCCAAGATAAATGGCGTTGGCGGCGTCGCCCAGGCTGCTGAAAACCACGCTCAGCACCACCATGGTGCCTACATCGCGCACCAGCGCCCGCGTGGGATGGCGGTGGATGACGTGGCCCAGCTCATGCGCCAGCACGCCCGCCACCTCGTCGGCGTTTTCCGCCTTTTCGATTAGCCCGGAGAAAATGACAATATACCCGCCGGGTGCGGCGAACGCATTGACGGATTCTTCCTTCACCACCTGCACGCTCACCGGTATGCCCGCCGCTTTCTCAAGCGGCGCATATAACCGCGCCAGCGCCTTGGCGCCCGCCGGTTCCTTGCAGGCCGGCATGTCATGCGTAATGCCTTTAACCACGTATTCGCCCAGCGCCTTCTCCCAGGTTTTGGGGAAGCGCGCCGCGATGGGCTCGGCGATGAGCGGCAGGCCGAGGAGTATCAGCGCAATGCCCGCCACCGCCGGCAGCGTCCACGCCAGCAGTGAGCGGTGCGAGGCAGAAACGCCCACGCGCGGCGCGCTTCCCTTGGGCAGCTTTGCTTTCAGCGGCGCGTAAAACTTGCCATCCATGATGAGCAGGCGCGCCTCTGGCTCGCTGGAAAAAGTGATGGCGAACTGGCGGCCGAACTCCGGTTTCTCGGCAATGCGTATTTGCGAATACGGCCACAGGCGCTGGCGGGTGCTGTCGGTGAACCTGGCCAGCACCCCGGCGGCGGTGAGCTGCACGGTGACGTCATGCGCCACGGCCTGCTTGCCGTCATAAAAACGGCCGCTAGAAGAACCCGAAATCATGGTCGCCCAGCGCTTCGTCCAGCCCCTCGCCGGAGCGGCCGAGTGTTTCATCGGATTGCATGACGCCGGAGGTGTCTATATCCCCGACGATTATCAAGTGTTCGGTGAAATAGCGCATGCTGCGCTGGACCACGATGGGAAGCCCCAGCCCCAGCGTGAGTACAAGGATGCAGAGGTTCACGCTTTTCAGCGCCAGCAGATTGCCGCCGGTCTGTGTGCCGCGCACTTCCAGCGTGCCGATGCGGGTGGATTCATACACGTGCCGCAGGTATTTCGCGTGGTACCACTGGCGCGACATGCCGAGCGTAGGAAGGAAGAGCAGCGCCGTGATGATATGGCTGCCCATAAGGGTGCTGGCATCCGGGTTGAAGGTCACCCGCGCGTTGCCGAAGCGCATGTTGCGCATGATATAGGCCTGCGCGCCGAGATTACAGAAAGGCTGGGCGATACCCAAGGTGACAATGGAAAGCAGCACGTAGCCGCTTTTAATAAAACCGTATCGCACGGCCGAACCCATCAGGCGGCCGCGTATGCCGCGCCAGTGCGTACGCGCCAGCCGGTAGCGCTGGGCGCTGTACATGGCCATGAACAGCAATACGAAAAACACCACTATCAGCCAGTTGACGTGGGGGTATTCTTCCTGGTTCCAGATGATGAAGGGGATGTTGAGCAGGATCAGGATCGGCAGCGCTTTCATGAAGCCGCGGAACAGCTCGCCGCCTTGGCCGCGGTATTCGAAATGGTCTCCCTCCAGCGAGCAGGCCTGCACGATGTAGCGGCGCATGCGCGTCTTGCCCCAGAAGCTGTAAATGCCGAGCGTGATGATATTGAGCAGCAGGTTGATCAGCCACAGCGCGTAAATCTCGCCGGTTTTGCCGTCATACTGGATGCGGGTTTCGCGCTGCATGTGGCAAAATTAGGGGAGTGGAGTTAAAATTTGATTACACCCTGCGTGCCAGCGTGAGCGCGCAAACCTGCCCGGCACCGGCTTCCAGCAACACTTCCGCGCAGGCGGAAAGCGTGACGCCGGTGGTGAACACATCATCTACCAGCAGGATGCGGCGGTTTTTGATGCGTTCTTTAAGCCGCGGGTTGATGCTGAACGCGCCCTCGATATTTTCGGCGCGCTCTTTGCGGGTCAGGCCGGTCTGCGGCGCCGTGGAGCGGGTGCGTAAGAGCGCGTCGGGCAGGAAGGCAAGCTCAGCGGTTTTGGCTACCACGCCCGCCAGCAGGGAAGCCTGGTTGTAGCGCCGCCGCACGTAACGCCAGTAATATAGCGGCACCGGCACCACCGTGTCGCAGACCGCAATCAGCTCGCGCCCGGCCTGCAGCAGCCACGGGCAGAAAGTGGCGGCGAGCAGGGTTTCATCATTATATTTTAACTTCTTGATAAGGGCGCTGCTGGCTTCATCGTAACGGAAAACCGCGCGCGCCCGGGCAAAGGGGGGTTGAACGCGCAGGCACTCGGCGCAGTGCGCGCCGTCGCCCAGCCCGAACTCGAACGGCAGGCCGCAGCGCTCGCAGAACGGCGCGCTGATGAAGGAGATGGCGTTCCAGCAATTCGTGCACAGCGTGCCGTGCGTGCTCACCTGTTCCCGGCAACTCAGGCATTGCGGCGGGAAGAGCAGGTTGAGGGCGGTCGCAAGCATGGGATTTAGGGTTTGGGGTTTAGGGATTGAGGTATTATATAGCTTATTCTTCCCTAATCCCCAATCCCCAATGCCCAATCCCCTTATTTTTGACCGTAGCTTACTGCGCCGCCGCCGCTCGCGCGTGAAAGAGGGCCGGGATTTCTTGCTCGAGGCCATGGCCGAGCGCCTGCGCGACCGCCTGCATGATGTCGCGCGCGAGTTCCCGCTGGCGCTGGAGTTGGGCGCTCGCTCCACCCTGCTGGCGGACCACCCGCAGGTGGGGCGGCTGGTGCAGCTGGGCTTCATCAACACCGATGTTATTGGAGACGAGGAATGGCTGCCCTTCGCGCCGGAAACGTTTGATCTCGTGCTCTCCTGCGGCGCGCTGCACTGGGTGAATGATCTGCCGGGCACGCTGGCGCAGGTGGCGAATGTGCTGAAGCCCGACGGGCTCTTCCTTGCCATCCTGCCGGGCGGCGAAACGCTGCACCAACTGCGCGACGCGCTGATGAAGGCAGAGCTGGCGCAAAAAGGCGGTGCCAGCCCCCGCGTGTCGCCGTTCATCGACGTGCGGGAGGCGGGCGGGCTCCTGCAGCGGGCCGGTTTTGCCCTGCCGGTGGTGGACGTGGAGCGCCTCACCGTGCGCTATGAAAACCCACTCTCCCTGATGCAGGATCTGAAGGCCATGGGAGAGGCTAACGTATTGAAAGACCGCACGCGAATTCCGCTGAAGCGTTCGACGCTCCTGGCCGCCGCGCAGGCCTACCAGGAGGAGTATGCCGGGGCCGACGGGCGGGTGCCGGCCACGTTTGAGTTGGTAACCTTGACGGGGTGGAAACCGCATGCATCGCAACCCATCCCGGCACAGCGGGGGAGCGGGAAAACGAACTTAAGGGATGTATTGAAATAGGGCTCGTCATTGCCCGAATCGCGTAAGCGATTCTAGGGCAATCCATGTGAATAAGCGCAGGATAGATGGATTCCCCTAGAGTTGCTTCGCAACTCGGGGAATGACGGTTAACTTACCAGCTCCTCCAACCGGCTTATCAGCGGCTTGTCGGCTTCCAGCATGGCGAGGTCACTGTAAATCTTGCTCGGGTGTTTCCAGCACACCGCCGCGTGCTCCAGCGCCTTCGGCTCACCCTGCCATTTGCGTAAGATCCACACCGGCATCATCAGGTGAAAGTCAAACTCGGGGTAGGTGTGCGAGAGGAACCAGAACGGTTCCAGATCTTCTTGCTTCAGCGTGATGCCGAGCTCTTCCTTCAATTCACGCACCAGCGCGCCCTCCGCCGTTTCGCCATCCTCCACCTTGCCGCCGGGAAATTCCCACATCAGCGGCAGGCTCTTGCTGGCCGGGCGCTGCGCCAGCAACACTTCATTCTTATCGTTGATCAGCGCGCCCGCGACGACGAGGAGAGTCTTCATTACCGGCGCGTGGCGTTGGCGATGTCTTTGAAATCCTGGTTCTTGTAGGTGAAGGTTTTCGCCTCGAACAGCGGGGCCTTGTAGGCGCCTACCCAATCATGGTGGTAAGTGAGGTCATTCTCCGCCGGCGGGGCGATGTGGAAGGTCACCGTGTAGCGCTCATCGCGCGCGCCGGGGAGCTTCATGTTGCGGGCGTAGTGGAAGTTGTCGGAGAGGTTGAGATGCGTCACCAGCTCCACCTTCTCGACCTTACCGGTTTTCTCGCTCTTCACCTCGGCCGAAACCTGCAGATAAGGCACGAAACCGTTGGCAACGGCACCCTTGGGGATATCCTTACTGTCCCAGGTGATGCGCGCCTCGATATGCACGTCCGTGTCCTTCTCGGCGAGGTGGTGGCCGCCGTGATGCACGGTATCTTTAATGGCGCCTTCAAAAATGGTGCGGATGCCGGGCTCGATGCGCTCATCGCCGATAATCATTTCCTCGACGGCAAAAGTGGGGGTGGCAAGGGCTGCAACAGCAGCAGCGGCAAGCAGGATACGCATTGGAAACTCCGGAAGGGTTGATAAGCGGGCGCATTCAACACCCGTTGCGAATCACTTGCAACTGAATGTTTTTGTCATGCCGCACTTGTTGCGGCATCTGCATCCACTTTTCGGGGAGACCCCGCAACGAGTGCGGGGTGACAAAGTGTCAGCTTCTGTAGCTGCCGTTAATATCAATGTAGCCGTGGGTGAGGTCGCAGGTCCAGACCACGGCGCGGCCATGGCCCACCCCGACATCGACGTTGATCTCGATCTTGCGGCCCTTCAAATGCGGGGTGATCTGTTCTTCTTTGTAATCCGGGTCGGCCTCGCCGTCGCGGGCGACGCAGACCCCGCCGATCTCGATGCGTAAATTGTCGCGGCTGGCCTTTTCCCCGGCGCGGCCCACGGCGGCGACGATGCGGCCCCAGTTGGCGTCCTCGCCGGCGATGGCGGTTTTCACCAGCGGCGAATTGGCAACGGTAAGGGCGATTTTCTTGGCTGCCGCATCATGTTCCGCACCCGAAACCGTTACGGTAATCAGCTTGGTTGCGCCTTCTCCGTCTTTCACCACCAGCAGGGCCAGCTCCAGCATGGCTTCCTTCAGCGCGGCGCGGAAAGAGGAGAGTAGCGGGTCGATGGCGGTGGCGACGGGCTGATGCTTGGCCTGCCCGGTGGCAAACAGCAGGGCCGTATCGGAGGTGGAGGTATCGCCGTCCACCGTGATGCAGTTGAACGAGCGGGCATTGGCGTCGGTGAGCAATTCCTGCAGCACGTTGGCGGGGAGGGCGGCATCAGTGGCAAGGAAAGCCAGCATGGTAGCCATGTCAGGCGCGATCATGCCCGAGCCCTTGGCAATGCCGTTGAGTGTGACGGCCACACCGCCGATTTCGGCGCGCTTGGTGATGAGTTTGGGATAGGTGTCCGTTGTCATGATGGCCCGCGCCGCCATGTCCCAGCCGTTGCCGTCCAGCTGGTCTTTCAGGCCCGGCAGGGCGGCGGTGATGAGGTGGTCCGGCAGTTTTTCGCCGATGACGCCGGTGGAAGCCATGTAAAAACCCTGCGGCCCACTGCCCAGCAGGGTGCAGGCGGCATCGCGCACGCGGCTTACGCTTTCTTCGCCTGTCTTGCCGGTAAAGGCGTTGGAATTGCCGGAATTGACCACCAGCACCCGCGCCCCGCCGGATTTCAGCGCCTTGCGGCAGGCCAGCACGGGGGCAGAGGCGGTGAGCGAATTGGTAAGCACCCCGGCGGCGGTGGTGCCCTCGGCGCATTCCATCAGCAGAAGGTCGGGCCGGTCTTTATATTTTATGCCACAATTGGCGGCAGCCAGGCGAATGCCGGGGACGGGCGGCAGGTGCGGGAAGGTGGCGGGTGCTAAGGGAGAGATGGGCATTGGGCTTTGGGGATTGGGGATTAGAGAATCAAATCCCTAAAGCCCAATCCCTAATCCCCTACATCTTCTTGGGCGTCTCAATGCTGCGGGAGAACTGCTTCTCCTTGCCGTCGGAGCCGTAATACTTGATGTCGGCCTTCTTCAGCAGGCCTTCCACGTATTCCTGCACGGCCTTGTTGCTGGTCTCGGCCTGCAGCTCTTCGCGCATTTCCTCGAAGCTCGGCACCTTCACCGGGCGGCGGTCTTCCACCTTGATCACGTGCCAGCCAAAGCTGGATTTCACGGGGTCGGACACTTCACCTTTTTTCAGCTTGTAAGCGGCTTCGGAGAATTCAGGCACCATCTTGTCCTTGGTGAAATAGCCCAGATCCCCGCCCTGCGTGCCTGAGCCTTTGTCGGTGGATTTTTCCTTGGCCGCTTGCTCAAAGTCGCCGCCTTTCTTCATCTCTTTCGAGATGGCGCGGGCTTCTTCTTCCGTCTGCACCAGGATGTGGCGGGCGCGGATTTCTTCCTGGTTCTTTAAAGCCGCCGTATGCTCGGCATAAGCGGTTTTCAGCTGCTGCTCGGTGACCAGCGACTTCGCCTTGCTTTCCATGAAGGACTGCATGATGAGCTGTTTTTCCAGCGAGGCGAGGCGCTTTTTCACCTCGTCGCTCTTGTCGAAGCCTTCCTTGATGGCTTCCGAATAGATCAGCTTCTCGCTGACCATGCCGCGCAGCACGTTCTGGCGGATGTTCTCGTCAAAGCCCGCAAAATCCGGTGCGGCGCCGCCCGGGAACAGGCTTTTCCAAAGCTCTTCGGCCTCGGAATTCTTGATTTCCTCAGTACCAAGGCGGATGACCGCGAAATCGCGCGCGGGTTTGGGCACGGCCACGGCTTCCGGCTGCTGGCCGGCGGCGGGCGAGCTTTCTACAATGCCCTCATCGGCTTGCGGCTCCTCGGGAGCGGCAAAGGCGGGCAGGCTGAGGGCGGCCGTGGCCAGCAGGGCGAGCAGGGAGTATTTCATGGAATATCCTTAAAATAACGGTTGGTAACCGCATGCTTATGGCACAGGGCTTGGGTTTTGGCAAGGGCAAGCAGTACAAGGAATTGACTCTAAAGTGAATTTTTTGTAATATTTGCGCGGTTACCATTTCTGTTCAGGGAATCGGTTCGAGGGTTGGTCTCTTTAGCCATTCCCTGAAGCTTCGGAGTCCGTGATGACCCGTGCGGTGCTCCTGTCGATCCGTCCCGCGCTGGGCGGCGACCAATTCGAGGAACTGCGGCTGCTTCTGGCAAACCGGCATCTGCTGGATGGCGACGATGCCAGCGCCAGCCTGGAACAGAAGGACGACACCACCGTCTTCGGTTACGACGACGCTCAGATCTACACAGAGGATCTGGGGGCAGTGCTCGGCTTCTTAATCCTTCAGGGTTACGTCAACCTGAGCCGCTGAATCTACCCCGCCGCTGCCGGTGAAAAACCCGGCCGGCGGGTTCGTTTTTAAAGGTTTTTTCGCTCCCAAATTGACATTCCCCCGGCCAGCACCTATCTGTTCAGCCCATGCTAGGCAAAATAACCCGTAAAATCTTCGGCACGGCCAATGAACGGTTCATCCGTTCGCTCGCCCCCACCGTGTCTAAAATCAACGCGCTGGAAGAGCAGATGAAGCGCCTTTCAGACAGCGAACTGCAGGGCCGCACCCAGTGGCTGAAGGAACGCTTAAACGGCGGCGAGTCGCTGGATTCGCTGCTGCCGGATGCGTTCGCCACTGTGCGCGAGGCCTCCCGCCGCGTGCTCAGCATGCGGCATTTTGACGTGCAGCTGATCGGCGGCATCGTGCAGCACCGGGGCATGATCTCGGAGATGAAAACGGGCGAAGGCAAGACGCTGGTTTGTACGCTCCCTGCGTATCTCAATGCTCTCACCGGCAAGGGCGTGCACGTGGTGACGGTGAACGACT
>CAZUKF010000021.1:0-18279 GCA_964620765.1 uncultured Rickettsiales bacterium
CACTCGGCCAGACCCATGTCTGCCACTTTGAAATCACCTGAAGTTTGAGCCACTTTTGCCTGCATTGCCATTGCCTGACCTTTCTGTTAACGCTACTTCCGCCTGCTTGTAAGGCGCTGGCCGCGAATTGCAAGCATTTTCATGCATGTTTTTAAGTAAGTGCCCGTAGCTCAACTGGATAGAGCACCAGCCTTCTAAGCTGGCGGTTGTGGGTTCGAGTCCCGCCGGGCACGCCACACTCTGCTTTTTGCATCTTGAGCCCTTATGAGCGCTTTCCCGGAAGGTTAAAAACCTTTAAAATCTCGGCCCAGCAAAAGCCCGAATAACAGGGCGCCGGGAGCGAGATGCATTGGTAACCAATTTGCATATTCAGAAATGCCTTAAGCGCGGCAAGGCCGCCGGTGCCGGTGGGGCAGGGTGACATGCGGTTCTTCCGTATAGATGACAAATTCCCGGACGAGCTGATAGAGGTGCACCTTGTACCGGAGGATTTTCCGCCGCCGGACGAGACAGAAAAAATAACCGATGCGTTGCAAATATTTTCGCTATCGCCGGGCCGCAACCCATTTTACGAACTGATTGACTTGGACAAGCGTACGCTGATTATCCTGCCGGGCATGCTCGCGCGCGCGCCGAAAAATTTCAGGGCTCCGCGGGCGGAGGAGAATGATGATGGCACACCCGGCGCGGCCCTGCCGGAAGAGGACGATGAAAGGATTGCGCGGGAGCGCCTGCTGCGCACTCTCTACCGGGGCAAGCGGCTTACCCAGTACCCGCCGCCGGGTGAAAAGCCCTGCCAGGTTATCGTAGCGGCATGGGACAGCCCAGCAGACAACGAGAAGCGCTTAGGCGAGCTGGGGCGTGACCCCATGGGTTATGCCAGCGGCGAGGCGAGGCATTTTGTTTCTAAACTCTCCACTCTTTTAAACGAAAGCAAGGCAAGTATCGATGACGAGGACGACGCATTTGAAACGGAAATGCGCGCGAAGACCTCCGGTAAAAACGTTACCTTGCTGGGGTGGAGTTACGGCACGGCATTCATGCAGGAATGCGCCAATTTCGCGCAAAGGAACAAGCGTGCCTATCCGCTGCCCCCCATTTATGCGATTGGCGTTTCTTCGGTGGTGGATCCCTTCGCCAGCATGGCGCAATCTTTTCCCGGCCTGCAGATGCATGGCGTGAATGATACGAAGCTCAAAGAGATCATGTATGGTGCGGGGGCAGATATTCCCACCCTGAAAATAAAACCGGGGCCGGACTGGCAGAACCGGATCACGCTGCACCAGAGTTATGTGGCTAAGGAAGGCGCTTTGCTCGGCAAGTCAAAAAAATTCCGTGATGTGGCGGAAGCGCTGGTGCTGGTGCCGGACCACGTAGTGCGCCGCAAGGCACTCGAGGGCGGCAAGTGGGTTTTTGATATCCATGACGATAAAACAGGCCACGCGCCGGCGGCGTATATGGATGCTTCCGAGGACAGTACCTGCACACTTGATGACAGCACCAAGCTGGACGCGTGGGCGCAGTCTGCCATCTTTCAGCGTGCCGCCGACCGCATCATCTGGCGGGACGGGCCGCTTGAAGCCAAGCAATTTCTTGCCAGCAAGGCCAAGCGCAAGAACCCGCCCGGCTCGCCCGGAACGGGCGTTGTCAACGCCATTATCGAGGCATGCCTTGAATGTGGGCGCAGCGGTAACACAGCCGGGGGCACGAAGTAATTATGCGGGTGGGAGCTACCGCGGCGTGACGCGCCAGAACACGTTGCTCACATCATCGGTCACCAGCAGGGCGCCATGGCGGTCAATATCGACATCTTAATTATATAACCGCGACATCGAAGGCGTTTTTGAGTAAGTTTTCAGTATGAAACAGCACCTCGCTTTCTGGCTCGCGCTGCTGCCGTGCCCGGCTTATGCCCAGCTGCAGGTGACGATTCCGCCCGGGCGGTACGCCGTGGCAGTGGATGACCCGCTCAAGCTCAGGGAAGAGGCAGAACGCACACCGGGCAATGCTTCCTTTACGAGTGAAAAAGCCTGGAGCAACCGGCGCGCCGACACGGTGAAGGATATCACCGATTATATCCCCGGTGCGTTTGCACAACCGCGCAATGGGGCGGAGTCTGCGCGCCTTTCCGTGCGCGGCTCGGGGCTGGCCAATATTTTCCAGGGACGGGGGCTGCTGGTGCTGCAGGACGGCATTCCGCTCAACATGGCCGATGGCGGGTTCGAATTCCCGGTGGTCGACCCGTGGCTGACGCGCTACGCTACCCTGTATCCCGGCGCCAACGCGTTGGAATACGGCGCCAGCAGCTTCGGCGGCGCGATCAACTTGATTACCCCCACGGGGGTATCCGGCAAGGGCTACGGTGCGCGGTTTGAAGGCGGCAGTTTCGGGACTGCACACGGGCAGCTATCCGCGGGGAAGGAATTCGGCGGTGGTGATGTGTTTGCTGCCGCAACCGGGTTTTCGCAGAACGGTTTCCGCCAGCATAACCGGCAGCAGACGGCGCGCCTGAACGCCAATGCGGGGTTGCGTCTGAACGAGCATGCCGCCAACCGTCTTTATATCAGCCACACGGCTTCTGACGCTGAAATCCCCGGCGCGCTTTCACGCGTGCAGATCAAGGCAGACTCCGAGCAGGCCAACTCCAATAACGTGGCAGGGGATTACCAGCGCAACCTGCGCATCACGCGCATCGCTGATAAACTGGCGTGGGAAGAGGGCACCAACCGCGTGGATGCGGCGGTTTTTTATGTCTACCGCGAGCTCGACAACCCGGTGACGACGTATGAGTTCGAACACAATAACGATGTGGGGCTGCTGGCCAAATACACACGCCGCTACGGCAACAGCCGCTGGTTGCTGGGCACCAACCAGTATTACGGCATGGGCGAGGAAGCTCGCTACCAGAACAGCGGCGGGTACGCGGGTGCGGCGATCCTGCGGCGTGATTTATATGCTTTTACCAGCGAAGCCTACGGGCAGGTGGAGCAGGAGTTGGCGGACCGGCTTTTTGGCATACTCGGTGCGCAAGGCTCTTACGCGCTGCGTAATATCCAGCAGGGGTTTCCCACCGTTGCCGAGCAGAACGAACATTACACCGGCTTTTCGCCGCGTATCGGCCTGCGGTATGACGTGGATGTTAAGACACAGGCCTTTGCCAATGTGAGCCGCAGTTTCGAGCCGCCGAGCTGGGGCGAGCTTTCCGGCGGCAACAGCCCCGGTTTCAACCGCCTCAAGGCGCAGCGCGCGGTTACTGCCGAGATCGGCGGGCGCGGCGAAACGCGGGGCCTGCGCTGGCAGGCGGCGTATTTTCACGGCTGGCTGGAAAACGAGTTCGTCAATTACCGCTTCGAAAGTGGTGACACGGACACCATCAATGCCAAGCGCACGCAGCGTGACGGCATTGAACTCGGGCTGGAGGGGGACGTTGCAAAGAATATTGTACTGCGTGCCGCCTACACGTTCAGCCGCTACCGGCTGGATGATGACCCGCTCTACGGCGACAACGCGCTGCCCGGCGTGCCGCTTCATTACCTGCGGGCGGAAGCGCTGTACCGGCACAGGGAAATTTCTTTCGGCCCCAATATTGAATATTCGCCGCAGCGCGCACCGGTGGACCTGACCAACACGCTGTTTGCGTCCGGCTATGCCGTTTTCGGTGCGCGGGCCGCTTGGGAAAGCGAAGACGGGCGCGGGTTTTATATCGAGGGGCGCAACCTGCTGAACCGGCGTTACATTGCCACTTATAATGTGGTTCCCGATGCGGCGGGGGCGGATGGGCGGCATTTCTACCCCGGCGAGGGGCGCGCTGTTTTCGCCGGGCTGCGCTGGAAGCTTTAGGCTCTTTTTATAGATTCCGTGCAACTGCGCGCAGTGAATTTATTTTCGTGTTGCTAACTTTGCTCCAGAAACCCGCCGCACCATGAAATAAAGGAGGCGTTATGCAAACCATCATCGCACCGGCTGCTGTCCTGATAGCAACGCTTGCCATGCCCGTATTCGTGCAGGCAAAACCCACCACGCAGGATGTTTACAAGCAAATGTCCATGAACCACCGCAACGCGGCGGTCCAGACGAACGTGGCGGCGGCTGAACGCTAATGTCATTCTGAACGCAGTGAAGAATCTACTTGGAAGTAGATCCTTCGCTACGCTTAGGATGACTGATTACTATTGCCCGATCACCTGCGTCTGGTAGTCGATCTCCACCTCGACGCGGCGGTCCTTGGCGAGGCACTCGATCAGCGCGGCGCGCTTCAGCTTTTCATCGCATTGCGTGGCGGGGACGGATTCACCCAGCCAGCGCGTTTCGGTGCTGCCCATTTTGGCAAAGCCGCGGTTGATGAGGTAGTCGCGCACGGCCAGCGCACGCTTCTCGGAGAGTTTCTGGTTGGCGTCATCGCTGCCGATGCGGTCTGCATAGCCGACCACGCGGGCCTGGCGGATCTGGCTGTCGGCCTTGAGCTTGGTGGCCAGCGAGTCCAGCGTAGCCGCGGACTCCGGCGTGATATCAGCAAGGTTGAAACCGAAATACACCGTGCGCTCTTCCTTGGAGATCACGAGGCGTGCAACCGGCTTGGGTGCAGGTGCGGGCGTGGGCGCGCAGACATCACCCGGTGCATCCCACTTGGTGCGGACGCAGTTGCCGAACGTGTTCACCACGACGGCTTTGTTCATGTCGCGCGCGACATCGTGGCCATCGGTGGTGGCAGCGTAAGCCTGCGTGGCGGTGACAAGAAGAGCGAATACGGCAAGACGGATTTTCATAAGACCTTCTCCCTAAGGTAAAGATAAAGCCTTGCTTTGTTAGTATAAATAAATGTTAACAGCAACTTCTATATGATTACCGCCGCCCGAAACCGCGCCGCGGCATGCGGCCGGTGCGGGAAGCGTCCGCTTCCTGCGCCTGCCCGTCGAATACGCCGCGTTCGGCGAGATTGCGCATCAGCGCGCCGGTGCCCATTTCCCAGCGGGGGGCGTCTTCCGTGGAGACCATGACGTTGGTGAGCGTGCCCAGCTTACCGGAGCTGATGCTGGTGACGTCACCGATGTGGTGAGTGAAGCCTTTGCCGGGTTCACCCCGATCCTGTATCGGTGCGAACAGCGTACCGCAGGAAAGCAGCGCGCCATCCGGGTAGTCGTGCTGCGCGAATAGCTGTCTTGCAAGGTCGCGCTCGGGGTCGCGGCGGATTTTGTTCATAGAGGAACTGCCGTCCAGCGTGAAGCCGTCATCCACGCCTTCAACATGCACTTTCAGCTCCATCTCGCGCACGTGATTCATGGTAAAGCTATTGCCGTCAAAAAGGCGGATGAACGGGCCGGTGGCGG
Organism: uncultured Rickettsiales bacterium; assembly: GCA_964620765.1. Lineage (GTDB taxonomy): Bacteria > Pseudomonadota > Alphaproteobacteria > Rickettsiales > SXRF01 > CAZUKF01. The sequence goes on from CAZUKF010000021.1 coordinate 5,328, forward strand.
CACTGGCACGCTGGTCTTTTGCTTCGCCGAGCAGCAGGCCGGAGCGGCCTTCAAAGTCGCGCAGGTTGACGTCGTTAAACAATGTGGCGCCGACAACCTCTCCGCGCGAGTTAAGAACTATCGCCACCTCCGGCTCGGGATTGTTCCAGTTGGATTCCGGGTGCAATCCCGCCTGTGAGCCATGGCCGACGGCGGAAGTAGGCTGAGCCTTGGTAAAAATTTCGCCATCCTTGCCGATGGCGACTTCAAAATACTGCGACCACCAGCCTTTGCTTTGGAGAAGCTTTTTTGCTTCCTTTGCTTCGGGCGAACCGGGCACTATCGTTGCCAGATCAGGGATTTCACCGCTTTCCCGCGCGGCATTTATTTCGGCCCTGATTTTCGCTGCCTTATCCACATCGCCCTGGGCTTTTTCTTCAATAACACGCTCATACGTGGAGATCGGGAAAGTTACCCCGGCGGCTCTAATGGCCGCCAGATCCGGCGGAGGTAGCAGGAAGGGGCCGCCGTTGCCGCGGGAGGGCGTGTTGGCCAGAATATCCTGCAGGCGGCCGATGCGCTCGCCGGTGGCTTCGCGCACGGCGGTGGCGGCATCTTCCGTGTTGCACAGCTCGCTCATGGTGGGGAAGGTGGCGGTGATGTCGACGAGGTAACCGTCGCTGTCCAGCTTTACCACGGAGGGGCCTTTCACATCCGGCCTCCAGACGCGGCCTACGAAAAGACCGTCCTGCCAGTCCGGCGGCAGCGTTTCCTCTACGGACATTTTCGTCACGGGAACAGTGGGAGCTTTTTTCTCGTCCAGTTCCAGAATATCAGCGCTCATAAATCCTCCCTTTTAAGATTGTTCCTGATTAATTTAACGGAAATTAATCCAGCACCCGCAGGCAGTGAAGTTACAATCTTGTGACAATTGCCAAAATGCTAGTCAGGAGCGGTTCAGGTGTTTAAATCAGGTACATGGAACCTGGTCTGCTTTCGAACATCTTCATCTTCCTCGCCGCCGCCTGTGTGGTGGTGACGCTGACGGCGCGTTTCCGCCTGGGCTCGGTGCTGGGTTATCTGGCGGCTGGCGTGCTGATCGGGCCGTTTGGGTTCGGCCTCATTGAAGGCCCTGAGAATATTATGCATTTTGCTGAATTCGGCGTCATCATGATGCTGTTCGTCATCGGGCTGGAGCTGGAGCCGGCGATTTTGTGGCGCCTGCGCAAATCCATCCTGCTCTTGGGCGGGCTGCAGGTGGCGCTGACCACGCTCTTGATTACCACGCTTGGCCTTGCGCTGGGTTTTGAGTGGCGGGCAAGTCTGGCGGCGGGCATGGCGCTTTCGCTTTCTTCCACGGCGTTGGTGCTGCAGATGCTGACGGAGAAGGGCCTGCTGCATACGGCGGCGGGGGAATCGGCCTTTGCGGTGCTGCTGTTCCAGGACCTCGCCGTCATCCCCATCCTCGTCATGCTGCCGGTGCTGGCGGGCGGCGGCGCCGGGCCGGTGGAACACACGTTGCTTTCCGGCTTGCCCGGCTGGCAGCAGGCATTGGCCATGGCGGGGGTGGTGGCGGCGCTGATTGCGGGCGGGCATTTCCTCTCGCGGCATTTCTTCCGCTTCGTGGCGAAGGCCAATTTGCGCGAGGTGTTTACAGTGACGGCGCTGGCGCTGATCGCGGGGATCACGCTGCTGATGCATGCCATCGGCATTTCCCCGGCGCTGGGCGCGTTCGTGGCGGGAGCGGTGCTGGCTACTTCCGAATACCGGCATACGCTGCAGGCGGATATCGAGCCGTTCAAGGGCCTGCTGCTCGGGCTGTTTTTCATTTCCATCGGGCTGGGCATGGATATCAGCCTGCTGACCGTGCAGCCGGGGGCCGTGCTGGTGGTGCTTTGCGTGCTGCTGGCGGGCAAGGCGGTGCTGCTCTACGGGCTTGCGCGCCGCTTCGGCCTGCCGGGCGGGCAGGGCGCGCTGTTCGCGTTTTCGCTGGCGCAGGGCGGCGAGTTCGCCTTCGTGCTGTTCCAGCACATGGCGGGCCTGAATATCCTCGCGCCTTTGCAGGTGGAGACGCTGACATTGGCCGTGGCGCTTTCGATGCTGGCGACCCCCTTCTTGATGATCGCGGGGGATCGCTGGGTGATCCCGCGTTTCATGAGCCGCCTGCCGGAGCCGGAATACGATGCCATCGAGGGCGAAAGCCCGGTGATCATCGCCGGGTATGGGCGTTTCGGGCAGATCATCGGGCGGCTGCTGAAGGCGCAGGGCATCAAGGTGACGATACTGGAAAAAGACGCCGAGCAGATTGACCTCATCCGCAAGTTCGGCGGGCAGGGATACTTTGGAGATGCCTCGCGGCTGGAGCTGCTGGAAAGCGCGGGCGCGGCGAAGGCGCGGCTGCTGGTGGTGGCGGTGGATGATGCCGATAAATGTCTGGAGATTGTACAGCTGGCGCGCGAGCACTTCCCCAAGCTCAAGATTTTCGCACGCGCGCGCAACCGCCGCCACGCTTATGAATTGCACAAGGCGGGGGTGGATTATTTCCGCCGCGAGACGTTTGATTCCTCGCTCACCATGGCCATCGAGGTGATGAAGCAGCTGGGCGCGCACCCCGAGGCGGCGCGCTACAAGGCGCGCATGTTCATGCAGCATGATGAACAGACGCTGCATGCTTCCTTTGCCTTTTTTGAGCAGGAGCCGGAGCTGATCAGCTTTAGCCGTCAGGCGACCGGCGAGCTGGAACGCATCCTGCAGGAAGACATCACGCCCGGCAAAACTGCTGCTTCGGCTTAACACTTTCCTTACACCGTAATCTTGGGAAGGGATGGAATCCTTACCCCTTTCCTTGCGATGCTGGAATATAACCCCAAGGAGGTTTTATGCAGCGTGGCAGTGAAGAAAGCATCCCCGTCTGGCGCGAAGGCAATAATCAGCACCCGGAGCAGGTACCCTTGCGCGAAAACGCGAAAGCGGATGTCTGCGTGGTTGGCGCCGGTATCGCCGGGCTGACTACTGCATATCTGTTGCAGCGCGAAGGCCACTCCGTGGTGGTGGTGGATGCGTGGGGGCTGGCTGCCGGTGAAACGGGCCGCACCACGGCGCATTTAACCGGCGTGCTGGATGACCGGTTTTTTCATCTTGAAGATTTGTTCGGCGAGGAAAGCGCGAAGCTGGCGGCGGAGAGCCATCTCACGGCCATCAACCGCATCGAATCCATCGTGCGCAAGGAAGAGATTCCTTGCGATTTCGAACGGGTGGACGGCTACCTGGTGGCGCTGACGCCGCGGCAGCAGCAGGATTTTGAAAAAGAGCGGATGGCGGTGCTGCGGGCAGGCTTTGCCGATGTGAAGGCGCATGCGCGCATGCCCGTTCCCCATATCGGCATGGATGCGCCGGCGTTGCAGTTTCCGCAACAGGCCTGCTTCCACATCACCCGCTACATGCACGGGCTGGCCGCCGCGTTCCAGCAGCAGGGCGGGCGGATCTACACCGGTGCGCATGTGACGGATGTGAAGGGCGGCGAACGCGCCCGCGCGCGCACCGCGGAGGGTTACGAGGTGAGCGCGCAGCACATCGTGGTCGCCACCAACACGCCCATCAATGACTGGGTGAAGATGCACACCAAGCAGGCGGCCTACCGCACCTATGCCATCGGTATCGAGGTGCCGAAGGCTTCCTACCCTGGCTTCCTGCTGTGGGACATGGAAGACCCGTATCATTACGTGCGCCTTGTGCGCGGTGCGCAGCACGATACGCTCGTCGTGGGTGGCGAAGACCACAAAACCGGGCAGGCCGATGACATGGCGGAGCGCTACCGCCGGCTGGAGGCGTGGGCGCACCAGTATTTCCCGATCCTCGGCACGGTGCGCTACCGCTGGTCCGGGCAGGTGATGGAGCCGGTGGATTCGCTGGGCTTTATCGGCCGTAACCCGATGGACCACGACAACGTGTATATCGCCACCGGCGACTCCGGCAACGGCATGACGCACGGGACCATCGCGGGCATGCTGATTACCGATCTCATCCAGGGCCGCGCCAACCCGTGGACGGAGCTTTATAATCCCGCGCGCAAAACGCTGAAGGCAGCGCACACCTATGTAAAAGAAAACGGCAATGCCGCCGGGCATATGCTGAAAGACTGGTTGAAACCCAGCGAGGCGCGCAGCGTGGAAGATATCCGCCCCGGCGAGGGTGCGGTGCTGCGCCGCGGCCTTTCCAAGGTGGCTGTGTACCGCGACGAGAAGGGTGCATTGCATGAGTGCTCCGCCGTCTGCCCGCATTTGGGCGGAGTGGTGCAGTGGAACAGCGGCGAAAAAAGCTGGGACTGCCCCTTGCACGGCTCGCGCTTTGACTGCGAGGGAAGGGTGCTGAATGGCCCCGCGAACAAGCCACTGGCGGTGGAAGAAAAAGCTTCACCGCGGAAAGTGGGAAGCTTGTCATGATCATCGCGCCTGTTTCCGGTTCGCGCTCGTTACGGCAGGATTATTACCAGCAACGGCTGAAAGAGTAGCGCAGGCTGCAGGAGCGCAAACGCAACGAAGGCAAATAGGGATGCCCTGATTTTTTGTTATCACTTAATTAACGAAATTGGGTAAGCTTTAGCCCTGTTAAACGGGGAAAGCATGCTGTCGGTCACCAGTCTCAAGGCGGGCTATGAGGGAAAGGTGGTGGTGGACACACCCGGTTTTTTTCTCAATACCGGCGAGCATTGCCTGATCACCGGCCGCTCCGGCAGCGGCAAGAGCACCCTACTTTATGTGCTGGGTGGGCTGTTGGCTCCCTTAAGCGGCACGGTGCGGGTGGCAGACGTGGATATCGCCGCGCTCGCTCCCGCCGCGCGAGACGCCTTCCGCGGCCGGCATATCGGCATCATCTACCAGGATTTTCACCTCGTGCACGCGCTGACGGTGCTACAGAACCTGCAGCTGGCGCAGTACGCGGCGGGATTGCGGCCAGACCGCAGGCGGGCCGAGACGTTGCTCGCGCGGCTTGATATTGCCAAATACCGCGACCGCAAGCCCGACACGCTGAGCCAGGGGCAGCAGCAGCGCATCTGCATCGCCCGCGCCGCCATCAACGGCCCGCAGCTCATCCTGGGCGATGAGCCGACATCCGCGCTGGATGACGAATCATGCGAAGAGGTGATGAAGTTGTTGCTGGAGATGGCAAAGGAATCCGGCGCCAGCCTGATCGTGGCAACGCATGATCCGCGCATTAAGGGCTATTTCAAACGTCATATCGACGTGAATACGCCATGAATAGTTTGACGCTGAGCCTTGCCTATTTGCGCCACCGCTGGCTTGCCACGGTGCTCAACGTGGTGACGTTCGCATCCGGGGTGGCGCTCATCGTGGCGCTGCTGCTGATTTCCGCGCAGCTGCAGACGGAGTTCAGCCGTAACTTGCGGGGGATTGACGTGGTGGTGGGTGCGCGCGGCAGCCCGCTGCAGATGATACTCTCGAGCGTGTTCCACCTGGATACCCCCACGGGGAATATTTTGCTGGAAGAAGCCGATAAAATCGCCCGGCACCCGCTGGTGAAAGAAGCGCTGCCTGTTTCCATCGGCGATAATTACGAGGGCTACCGCGTGGTGGGAACCACGGCAGGGTATATAGAGCATTACCGCTGCACACTTGCAGAGGGAAAACTTTTTGCTGCGCCGCTGGAAGCAGTGATCGGTACAGAAATCGCCGAGGAATTCGGCCTGAAACCCGGTGACCGCTTCTACAGCGAGCACGGACTGGAGCGCGGCGGCGACATGCACGAGAACTCGGCCTACACAGTGGTGGGGGTTCTTGCGCCCATGAACGGCCTGCTGGACCGGTTGGTGCTGACTTCCATAGAGAGTATCTGGGAAGTGCATGATAACGATGTACGGGCGCGCGCCTATTTTGATCCGCACAAGAATATCGGCAAGGACCCGAAGGCGGTTTATGACCCGGACGAAGAGGGACCGAAGCCGCGCGAGATTACGGCGCTGCTGGTGTCTTACCGCTCGCCCATGGCGGCGGCGACACTGGAAAGCGAGGTGAACGGCAACAGCCGGATGCAGGCGGCCAATCCGCTTTCGGAAATCACACGTCTGCACGGCTTCATGGGCACGAGCATCGGCACGCTGAAAGTATTCGGCTGGTTTTTGATCGCGCTGGCCGGGTTCGGGATTTTTGTTGCGCTGTATAACGCCATGTATGAGCGGCGGTATGATCTGGCGTTGATGCGTAGCTTCGGCGCTTCACCGGCCAAGCTGCTGCTGCTGATGGTCAACGAAAGCCTGTTCGTGGCGACGGCGGCGGCGCTGGCGGGCATCGCGGCCGGGCATCTTTTCGTGGAAAGCGTGGCGGTGTGGCTGGCGGAGACGCGCCACATCACCATCACGGGGCGGCTCTTCCTTCAGGAGGAAACATGGCTGCTGGCGGCGAGCATGGCCATTGGCGTGCTGGCGGCGATTTTGCCGGCGGCGTGGGTCTCGCGCATTGATATTTACAAGACGCTGGTGCGGCCTTAGTCAGGGAGTGCCACCCAAAGATTTGTACAACTGCACCGCGGCGGAGAGGCGTTCCAGTCGCGCATTGGTGAGGTTGTCATCCGCCTGCAGATGGGCGCTTTGCGTGTCTAGCAGGGTCTGGAAGTCAATGGAGCCGGCGTCAAACCGCGCGCGGGCGATGGTGTAGGCGTTACTGGCCTCGGCGGCGGCGGTTTCAAACTGTTTCATGCGCTCGGTGGCGGCTTTCACGGCGGCCAGCGCATCCTCCACTTCCTTGAACGAGGTGAGCACGGTTTTGCGGTAATTCTCAGCCAGCTCCACCTGCCGTGCGTTGGCGCGGTCTACGCCGCCGGTCAGCTCGCCGCCGCGGAATATCGGCGCGAGCAGCGAAGCGGCAAGCGAGGTGGCTGCCCCCGTGGGGCTGGCAAAGGCCGCGGCATCGGCGCTCAAAGTGAGGCTGGGGAAAAACGCGGCGCGGGCGGCGCCGATATCGGCATTGGCGGCGCGCAAGGATTGCTCGGAGCTGCGAATATCCGGGCGTTTCTCAATAACAGTGGCGGGCAGGGCGGCGGCGATGAAAGGCGCCTGCAGCCCGGCAAGGCTTTCGGTGGTGACAGAAAATTCCTGCGGCGGGCGGGCCAGCAGCACGGCCAGCGCGCTCTCGGCGGCGGCATGCTGGCTCTCCAGCGACGCCACGGCGGCACGGGTATTGGCCAGCGCGGTGCGCTGCTGCGCCTGCTCCAGCCCAGAGACGCGTCCCTCGTTGAAACGGGCTTCGACGATGCGTGCCACTTCCTCCGCATTGGCCAGGTTGATGCGCGCGGTTTTCAGCCGGTCCTTCAGTGAGAGTAAAGAGAAATACCCCGTGGCGGTATCCGAAGCGACGATGATGGCCAGCGCGTCGCGGTCATAGGCGGATGCCTGCGCGCTGTAATCTGCCAAGGCGGCGTTGGAGCGGTTGCGTCCAAAGAGGTCCACCTCGTAGGAGAGGGCGGCACTTGCACGGTAGCTGCGGTCGGGGCGGGAGGAGCTGGTATCGTCACGGGCGGCGGAGCCGGAGGCGTCGAGGGAAGGCCAGAGTGGCGCGCCGGCGATTTGCGCGGTGGCGCGGGCCTGCTCCACGCGGGCGATGGCGGCGTTCAGATCATTATTCTGCGCCAGTGCTTGGCTCATCAGCGTATCCAGCTCCGGGCTGCCGAAATTCTTCCACCACTGGTCGATGGGTTGTTGCGGGCCCTGCTCCTCGCCCGCCTGTTTCCAGCTTTGCGGGATAGGGAGGGAGGGTATTGCAAAATCTGGTGCCAGCGAGCAGCCGGCGAGCAAAGGGAGAAGGAGAAGCAGTTGGCGCATAAGCTACTCCGATGCCAGTGCTACAACGGGGTCAAGGCTCGCCGCCTTGCGGGCGGGCAGGTAGCCGAACAGCAGGCCGGTGGCGACGGCGCAGCCGAAGGCCAGCACCGCCGGGCCGGGCATGAAGATGACGGAAACGTCAAACCCGCGGAGCAGCAGCCCGCCGCCGATGCCGATGACAACCCCCAGCACACCGCCCACGGTGCAGACCACGGCGGCCTCGGTGTTGAACTGCAGCATGATGTCTCGCATGCGGGCGCCCGTGGCCATGCGTATGCCGATCTCGCGCGTGCGCTCGGTGACGGAGACGAGCATGATGTTCATCACGCCGATGCCGCCCACGGCAAGCGAAATGGCGGCTACCGCGCCGAGCAATATGGTGAGTGTGTTCTGCGTTTCCGTAGCGGTGGCGATGATGGCGGCGGAGTTGCGGATGTTGAAATCTTCCGTGCGGTGGCGCGAGAGCAGCAGCTGGCGGATGGATTCCTGGGTGGAATCGATCTCGTCTACGTCCGTCACTTTGACGGAAATGGAGTTGAGGTAGGGGCGGCCGAACAGGCGAATAATGCCGGTGGTGTAGGGGATGAACACGGCGTCATCCTGGTCGTTGCCGAAGCCGGAGGCGCCTTTTGCCGTCATGGTGCCGATGATTTCAAACGGAACGTTTTTGACAAGGATATACTGACCGATCGGGTCTTCGCCGCCGGGGAACAGCGTTTTTGCCACGGTCTGGCCGAGCAGCGCCACGGGGGCGAAGCCGCGCACGTCGCGCTGGGTGAAGAAATTGCCGCTGGCGGCGGGCCAGTCGCGCGCGGTAGGAAATTGTGCGCCCACGCCCTGAATGGTGGTGGCGTAGTCGATATTGCCGAAGCGCACGGTCTGGCGGCCGCCGCGCTCGGGCACGGCCATTTCCACGCCGTCTATTTTTGTAATGGCGTCGGCATCATCGGCGGTGAGGGTGATGATGTCGCCGCCGCCGCGTATGCCCGGCGCGCCCGTGCGCACCGAGAGCAGGTTGGTGCCCATGGCGGAAATCTGGTCCACCACCTTTTGTTTGCTGCCCGCGCCGACGGCCAGCATGATGATGACCGACGCCACGCCGATGACGATGCCTAGCAGCGTGAGCGCCGTGCGGAACTTGTTCACCTTTAGCGAGCGCAGGGCCATCTTGGTGGCTTCGGCGATATCCGAATCGATACCCGCGTGGCCGGGGGGCGGGGCAACCCGCTGGTTTGCATGCTCAGGAGCTGCCCCGCTTCCGGACGAGGGTGCCGAATCGCTGATAATTTTTCCATCCGTAATGCGGATGACGCGGTTGGCGTGCGCGGCCACGTGCTCGTCGTGCGTAATGAGAATAATCGTACGGCCCTCGGCGTGCAGCGCCTTGAGCAGTTCCATCACTTCCACGCCGCTTTTGCTGTCCAGCGCGCCGGTGGGTTCGTCGGCGAGGATGACGGGCGGGTCGTTCATCAGCGCGCGGGCGATGGCGACGCGCTGCTGCTGGCCGCCGGAAAGCTGGGCGGGACGGTGGTCGCCGCGGTTGCTGATGCCCAGCTTGTTGAGTAGGTTTTTTGCGCGGCTGGCGCGGGCGTCTTTGGTGGTACCTGCATAGATGGAGGGGATTTCCACGTTTTCCTGCGCCGTGGCGGTGGCGAGCAGGTTGTAGCGCTGGAAGATGAAACCGAACGTGTCGCGCCGCAGGGCGGCCAGCTCATCCGGTGTGAGGTCGGAGGCTTCGCGGCCGCGCACGCGGTAGCTGCCGGCGGTGGGGCGGTCGAGGCAGCCGAGGATGTTCATCAGCGTGGATTTGCCGGAGCCGGACTGGCCCATGATGGCGATGAACTCGCCGGCGCCGATGTTAAGCGTGACATCATCCAACGCGCGCACCACGTTCTCGCCGCTTTCAAAAAAACGGCTGATGTTTTTAAGTTCTAAAAGCGGCGTGCTCATTTAGCCTCTATATTCTTGTCATCCCCGTCTTGAGCGGGGATCTGGGGGAAGCCCGAGATCCCCGCGTTCGCGGGGATGACATGGAAATTACTCATAAGCGCGGGCCCCGCATGCCGGGGCCGCCGCCCTGCCGGGTGCCGGTGGGCTGCTGCTTGGGCGGGAGTGCAACTTTATCGCCCACGGCGAGGCCATCGCGCACTTCGGCGACGCTGCGGCTCATGCGGCCGATATGCACGGTTCTCTCAGCAGTGCTGCCGCCGCTTTTCACGCGCACCACGTAAGCCTGACCTTTTTCATTGTCCTGTTCGCGTAGGCGTTTGCCCAGCGCGGAAACGGGGATGACCGGCACGTTCTCGGCCTTGCCCAGCTCGAAGAACATCTGCGTGCTCATGCCGGTCATGAGCTGGCGCTCCTTGTTTTCTACGTCCACGAGGGCATTGTAGAGCACCACGTCATTGATGGTTTCCGGCGTGGGGAGGATCTGGTCTACGCGGCCTTTCCAGCGCTTGTCGGAGCCACCCAGCGTGGTGAAGGAAACTTCCATGCCGGGCGTGAGCTGCATGACGTCTGCTTCCGCCACCTGCGCGCGCACGGTCATGAGGTCCAGATTCGCCACCTGCACGATGACCGGCGCGCTCTGGCTGGCGTTGACGGTCTGCCCCTCGCGCGTGGGCTGGGTGGTGATGGTGCCGTCCATGGGCGCGAAGATTTTGGTGTAGCTGAGATTGGCCTCGTCGCCCGAGAGCGTGGATTTAACTTCGTCGATCTGTGCCTTGAGCGCGCTCACGCCGGAATCGGCCACTTTGAGGCCGGTCTGGCTTTCTTCCAGCGCTTCCTGGCTGATGGCCTTGATACCGATCAGGCGCTTGTTGCGGTCAAATTGCTGTTTGGCGAAAACGGCCTGCGCGGCGGCTTCGGCGCGCTGCGCCTCCAGCGTGCGCAGGCGGGCGCGGCTGGCCTCGACGCGGGATTCGTAGACGCGCGGGTCGATCTCGGCGAGGAGATCGCCCTTCTTCACCACGTCGCCGATCTCGATGTGGATTTTCTTCAGCTGCCCGGAAACCTGCGCGCCGACATCCACGTATTCCTTCGGCTCTAGCTTGCCCTGCGCGGTGACCACTTCCTCCACGCTGCCCGTGACCACCTCGGCGACGGGGGCGGACGCATCATCCCCGCCGCTGCCGTTGCGCAGCAGCAGCCAGCCGCCCAAAAGCACAAGGGCGAGCAGGAGAACAGCGAACTGGCGTCTGCTGGGTTTAAGCATGCATTATTTACCGTGCGGCGGGGGAGGTGGTGGCGGGCGGCGCAATATGTCTGCGAGCTTCACCCGCTCCTCGCGGCTGAGTTTTTCGGCAATGCCAGCGATTTCCTGCGCCATGTTGCGGCGGCGGGATTCGTGCATGCCGTGCATTTTGTCCATGGCGTTGATGTAGGCCTTGGCGTCGAACTTCTCGGCGGTGAGGATGTCCAGCGTAGCCTCGCGCGCCTTGCGCAATTCGCCGCGCTTGCCGCCGTCGCGGTCGAACAGTTTGCGGGCCTGTTCTTTAAGCGCCGGGTCTTTAATGATGCGCGACACTTCCTCGCCGCGGTCCGGCGGCGGCGGGCGGTGCAGGAAATGGCCAAGCACTGCCCCGGCCAGCAGCATGTTGAGCAGCACCGAGACGAGGAGAAAAACTTTCAGGCGATTGTTCATTAGAGATATCCTTCTTCAATGTAGCTTTCCTGTGCATACGAGGTGTCCGGGTTGAAACCGAAGCCCAGCACGGCGCCGAGGAGCAGCATGGCGGCGAGTGCGTAGGCCGGCTGGGGGATGAATTCGGCAAAGATGCGCTTGAGCGTAAACACCAGCGGCTCGTTTACCGGGCGGGGGTATGCGTGGGCGATGATGCGTGCCTCCAGCCCCGCGGAAGCATCTTCCACGGCGCGGCGCTGCAGGAGCGTCTCCAGTTTTCTATCGTCCATAGTTTTTCATCCTTTCCTTCAGCGTGGATTTTGCGCGGGAGAGCAGCGATTCCAGCGCCTTCAAGTTTATCTTCATGATCTTTGCTGCCTCGGCATTGCTGATCTCCTGCTCGTAGCAAAGATTCAGAGCGGTGCGCTGCCGCGCGGGAAGGGAAGCAACCTCGCGTTCCAGCAGCGCACGCTCTTGCCGCACGATGGCGGCTTCATCCTGGGGCATACCCCCATCCGGTATAATATCGTCTGCCAGCGGCAGCGGTTTGGCCCGCTTGCCCGCATTCAGGCAGCGGTTCACCACCACGCGGTAAAACCACGTGGTAAAGCGAGCGCCTTTTTCCGGGCGGTAGGAGCCGGGGTTTTCCCACAGGTTCAGGAATGCTTCTTGCACAATGTCCTCCGCGTCCTGCTGGTTTTGCGTGAAGCGGTAAGCCAGCGCGTAAAACTTGCGGGCGTGGCGGCGCACCAGCGCGGCGAAGGCCGGGTGCGAGCCGTTCCGCAGGGCGGCGAGTAAGGCCTCGTCGGACTCATTTTCCACGCATTATCCGTATGTTGTTGGCCAACCATCATAACGAGTTTCCCATTAAATTCCGGTATCTAACTCTTGATACAGCCGGGGAGGGGAAAACCTTCGGTCAGGCTTCTATGTGCCCGTCTTTTATACGTATTTGCCGGTGGGCGCGGGCGGCCAGCTCGGTATCGTGGGTGATGGTAATCACGGTTTTTCCCTGTTCTTTAACCAGTTTTTCAAACAGGGAAAACACGAGATCGGCGTTTTTGGTGTCCAGATTGCCGGTGGGTTCATCAGCCAGCAGGATGAGCGGTTCGTTGGCCAGCGCCCGCATGATGGCCACGCGCTGGCGTTCGCCGCCGGAAAGCTGGCCGGGTTTTTTGTGCAGCGCCTTCTCCAGCCCGAAATGCGCCAGCAGTGAACGTGCGCGGTCTTTCGCCTCGGCGGGTTTGAGTTTGCCGAGCTTGTGCATGGGCAGGAGGAGGTTGTCCAGCACCGAGAACTCCGGCAGCAGGAAGTGGAATTGGAACACGAAGCCGATCTTCTCCAGCCGCAGATGCTCCAGCGCTTTGTCGGTGGAGCGCGAAGTATCCACGCCATCGATGATCACGGAGCCGGAGGTGGGGCGGTCCAGCAGCCCGAGCAGGTACATGAGGGAGGACTTGCCGCCGCCGGAGGGGCCGCCCATGGCCACGAACTCGCCGCGCCGGATGGTGAGGCTT
>CAZUKF010000022.1:0-17417 GCA_964620765.1 uncultured Rickettsiales bacterium
AAACTCGTTACCGAGAACGTGGTAAAGAACGTTACGGTCACAATCGACAATAATCCCACCGGCATGGTCGAGATCGAAAAGATACAGGCGCATATCGGCGACGTGACAGCCACCTCCACCGTCAGCGGCATTGACAACAATGCCTTTGGCGGAACCAATGGCGGTCCGGTCACCGTTACGGTGGACGACACCTTTACGCTGCAATCGATCACCGATGACAGCACCGATCCGAACACCATTGCCGCCACCGACCCGACATTCGGTGACGACAACGTGCTGCAGAGCGAACTGCTCGGCGGTACTTTGGATGAAGGCACCGATGAGCTGATTCTTGACTTCCACGTCTTCGGTGAAGTTACCGTTGACGGCGAAGCAATCGGCGCGCTGGATGCCGTTGACCTACCGGAAGTGGTAAGCGCAGCCACGGCGGTCGGCAACAACCAGAGCATCGACAGCTCGGTTTCGGTTGAACTGCATGACGGCCAATACCTGTTCGGCGGCTTTGCTGAAGGTACCGATGGTGGCAACACCGCGGCACTTACGACTGTGCTGGAAAACACGCCCGACAGCGGCAACACCCATACGGAGATCCTGGCAGGGCTTACGCTTGCCGGGGCTTTGGGCCTGATCGTGCCGGCTGAAGTATCGGCCACCTCCACGGTGAGCGATATCCTGAACGCTTCTGTTGATAGCTCCGCCACCGGCGTGGGCAATAACATGAGCGTGAATGTCGCGGCCGTATCGGCGGATGACGCACTCGTCATCGCCGATCTGACGCAGTTCAGCTACGCCAATATTTCAGCATCCTCCAGCGTGACGGATGTGGACGTAAACGGCTACACGAACTTTAGCGGCGCCGGGATGGGCCCGCTGGGTGATCCGCAAAAGCCGCTGGTCAGCTCGGTTGCAACGGCGGTGGGCAACAATACGTCCATCACGGTTACTTCGCCGACTCTCTAAGCTTCTTTACTGGGGGGCTGGTCCTTCCCTACCGCCCCCCAGCCTTTTATTGCAACCCTGAAGGAGAGCCGGCCATGTACAGCTCATATATTAAAGTTTCAGTGTTCCTGCTGGTGATAGGTATGGCGGCAATTGCACTGGCCGCCCCGGCAAACGCGCAGATATCCAACAACCCCTGGGGGTTCCAGCCGCAAAACCGGGCCTCGGTCGCGGCGCTCATCCGGCAGGTGGAAAAGGGACAGGACAGCAACGCCGCCCTGACACAGTTTGCCGCCCCCTCTGCGACCAACCTTGTCTGCGGCAGCGACGGCAAAGCCTCGGCCAGCGGCAATACCACCTGCGTGATTCTCAACAATTCAGACGGGAGTATCAATATCGGGCAGGATGCGGATGGCGACCAGACAGCCACCAGCAGCACCGATGAAATTCTGGCGACGCTGGCTAATCAGGATGATTAAGGCACCCATAAAAAAAGGGCCCTTTGAGTGGCCCTTTTTATTATAATCGCAGCTTAATTACCGTGAGGTATCAGAGCTGCCACCGCTGCTGCCATCACTGCGCTTTTTTTCCTGCTCGTTAGGGCCCTGACGCTGCGGCTGCTTCTGGGCATCTTGCGGACCGCTCGTTTTAGAGCCGTCCTGCGGGCCCTCACTTTGCTTGTTATTGTCAGTCATATTATTCTCCTTTCAAGAGAATGCGCAGACAGTATTGGCTGCGAAATAAGACTCTATACCTGAGGAAATAAGGTTACCGGGTAGTAAGTATGCCCACTTGTAATGGAAAGGTAAGTATTACCCCGTGGGGGTGAAGATGGGGGTGAAAGCGGTGACCACATTTGCTGGAGCGCTTTACCTTCAGGGCGTTACCGGCTATCTGTGAATCTTAGTCCCCTTAAAATTCATTTAGATTTGCATTGCGGGCTTTCAAGAGTAGCATATTGCCCTCATAGGGAGGTCATCATGAAACTCATTGCCCCACTTTCTTTGACCATTATCCTGCTTGCTGCGCCCGCGATGGCGATGTGTACCGGCAGCGGCAACTTCCGCACTTGCCGCGATAATAGCGGCAATAACTACTCCGTGAACCAGATTGGCAACTCAACCTACATGAGAGGCAACAACTACCAGACGGGTAGCCAATGGTCGCAAAACTCCCAGGTAATAGGCAATTCCGTGTATCACCGTGGTAACACCAACGGTAACGCATGGAACGCAACGCAGCAGCAGATCGGAAATACCACCTATTATCGCGGAACAGACGCAAACGGACGCTCTTTTAATTATACCTGCAACCGGTACGGTTGCCGCTAACCCCGTTTGTAAGTCTTTATCTTTTTACTGGATCCCGGCCTTCCACCTTCGCTCCTGCGGAGCTTCCGCCGTCGCCCTTCGGGCTATGGCGGACAGGTCGGCGGACGCAGCCGCCGGGATGACGGGCTTACCTGTATCGTCATCGCCCGAATCGCGTAGCGATTATAGGGCGATCCATGCCGCAATATGGATTCCCCTATAGTTTTGCTTTGCAAAACTCGGGGAATGACGGGAACACATCACTGCGTTACTCGCAATGACGGGTAACCCCCACCGCTTCCTTACCCCGCCCGGGCAGCACATCCATCGTAAACTTACACCGGAAAGGTTAATTTCGGGGGCGTAATCCTTGAGAGGAAGCATGCCGCTGGACCCTTTTGAAATCCCCCTGTTCGCGCTTTTCGTGCGCGATGTCGTCGCCATCGGCATGGCGGTGATCTTCGGGCGGCTGATGATGATCGCGCTGCTGAAGCTGGCAGGACATGCCAGGAGCGAATACGGCTGGGTCGGTGCCGAGGCCGCGCTGAAACCGGCCCAGAACGCGCTCTTTTTCCTGTTTGCCATGATCATGCTGGCGCTGGCCTTGCCCTTTTTGCATTTGCCGGCGCAGGCGTCATTCCACGCGGCGGCTATTTTAAACGCGCTCTGCATCGCGGGTTTCGGCTGGCTGGCGATGGTGCTGGCGCAGAACCCGCAATTGCGGCTTTACCGGCAGCGCTTTGCGCCGGACAGTGCAAAACTGCTGGCGCGCGCGGCGGCGGCGGTGATCGGCGGGCTGACGCTGATCGGCATGGCGCTGGTGATTCCCGGCTTGTACGAGTTTGCCCTTAGCGTGTTCGTGGCGCTGGCATGCGCAGCGCTGGCCGCCAGCGTGGCGCTGGCCAACGTGATCGCCGGGCTGCAGCTGACGTTCACCGGACAACTGCGCTTAGGCGACGACGTGGCCGTGCAGGGCGAGCGCGGCATTGTGGAAGAGCTTGACGCCGCTTACGCGATGGTGCGGCTCGCCGATGCGCGCTGCCTGGTGGTGCCGCTCCGCTGGTTCCTGGAGCAGCCGTTCGAGAACCGCAGTTATCATGCACGCAAAAACCCGCAAACGCTGCCGGCGGCGGCGAATGATCGCGCCTGGCCTGACGCCGCCCGGGCGGCCTGAGCCTCGTGATGGCGTAAACGCCCCATTCTTGCTATACCCATGCGGAATTGAACCGGAGGGGCAATCCGCGTGCGTGTTTTCATTGAACGGCAGCTGGGCGTTACGTTTGTGCTAGCGTGCGTGCTGGCGCTGCTGCTTCCCGGCGGAGAGCACATCCCCGACTATGCCGTGGTTTTTCTGCTGGCGGCGGTCACGTTTCTTTCCTGCTACAAGATCAGGGCCACGCAGCAGCGTGCTATCCTGAAGCAGTCGCTGCTGTTCTGCCTCTTCCGCTACGCCGTGCTGCCCCTGCTCGGCTGGGGCGCGGCGCTGTTCCTGCTGCCGGAGTATGCGCTGGCGATTTTGCTGCTGGCGCTGCTGCCCGCCGCCCTTTCCTCGCCGGCATTTGCCAATTTGTTCGGCGGCAACGTGTTGCTGGCGTTCAGCATCACGCTCATGAGCAGCGTGCTGGCGCTGCTGCTCATCCCGCTTTACATTTCATTCTTCGGGCACATGCAGGTGGGCATTGACCCGCTGCCGCTGTTTCGCACGCTGCTGCTGTGCATCGTGGCGCCGGCCTGCCTCTACTTCCTGCTGAGAAACAGGCTCCCGGTGCAGGCATTCAGTGAAAAACACGGGGGATTCCTCTCCGTGCTGCTGGCCGCCGCCATTATCTTCATCGTCGTTGCCAAGCAGCGCAGCCATATCTGGCAGCAGCCGGCGGACCTGCTCTGCCCACTGCTGATCGCGATGGGCTGTTATGCCGTTTTCGCCGCGGCGGGGTTCAGCATCCGCGCGCTGAAGGCCGACCGGGTGAGCTACGGCGTATGCGCGACATTCAATAACGCGGCGCTGGGGGTGAGCCTGGCGCTGCTGCATTTTGACCAGAAAACCGTGCTGTTTACGGTGGCAGCGGAGCTGGTATGGGCGCTGCTGCCGTTCTTTATTGCCCCTCTTAGCCGCCGCCTCACCCGCTAGCCCCTGCCAATTCCTCATAGTGCCCATGCGAAACTGTGAATTCTCAGGACTGCCCCGTTAATATATTAATATCAGCGTGATGACGGGTAAATACCCCCTGTCACACAACTTTAATATTAGCCTTCTGTATTATAAGGCGAAAAAATGGCAATATTGACGGTGGGACAGTGTGATTTTATCTGGGTTATGAACGCGCCTATGGAAATAGATAACCGCCAGAAAGACAGTACGAATCAGCAGGATTCCTCCAGCCGGACGGACCTGCCGATCAAGGCGCGTTTTGCCCGTTTCAACTCGCCGTTCATGCAGTTGATGATCCCTACCCTGATCACGCGGTATTTCTGGCTGGCCATTGAAGACATCAACCCCGGCAACTTCCTCGACAAGCCGGACCCCGCCCTGAAGAAGCCGGGTTTCAGGCCTTACGAAACCCCCAGCGCCTCGCGCTACCTGTCGCGCAATTTCGCCGCCATCGGCATGGGCGGCACGATCCTGGGCCTCATCGGCCTCTACAGCAAGCGCACCTATGACGACATGAAAACGCTGTATTCCGAGGCCGTGGGCTACGAACTGGACAAGAAGCCGCAGGACGTCACCTGGAATGATATGATGAAAAGCCAGAACGCAGCACTAGCGGTGACGCGCGATGCCTATATCAAGCGCACCATTGCGCGCACGGCAGCGGGCGCTTCCTTCCTGTTCCCGTGGCATAAATTCCGTGACTGGCGGAGCGCCCAACCGAAATACGATGCCAATGCCAATGCCGGTGTGGGCGTGATGGGCGTGTACCTTGCCGCCTATGAAGGCTTCATCCGCAAGCCCTCGTTCTTCGACGTGGAACAAAACCTCGCGGTCAAGGCTGCCAGCACGGATGATACGAACGTGGTCGAGTCCGTCCAGGCGAGCGACATTCACTCGCTGCTGCTGCTGCAGCGCAAGCACCTCGACAAGAATTACAAGATGCCCCGGCTGGATTGCGAGGAAGGCCAGAACGATACGCAGCTTTCCAACCGCATCGCCGAGCTGATGAACCAGACCTACCATAACAAGGTGAAAACCGAACATGCGGATTTCACCATGGGCAAATTCAATTACCTGATCGGCTTCGGCATGCTGGACGTATTCCCAGCGAGCCTGGGTTTTGTTGAGCTTGCCAACCGCTCCACCGACATGAAGCAGGTTAACGCGGTGGCGAAGGCCATCAACGCAGGACAGGACCCGCACGCCGTGTTCCATGCGCTTGGAATCGACATCAACCCTGCACACCACAAGGAAGTATCAGATGACTCACCACTCCCGGCCGCTGCACACGCCCGGCACAGCGAAAACGTACATGCTGCCAAAAACCGGTTTCCCCAGGAACGCCGAACTTACCAGGATTTTGCAACCCAACAGGCTGATCAGCCCCGACATGATATTTGAGGAGAAGAATCTTATGAAAATCTTTACTTACGGAACACTGAAAAAGGGCGGCATCCTGCACAAGCACATGAGCGGCGCGACGTTCATGAAGAAGAAGAAAATTCACGGCTACGTGCTGTACCTGGCGCCCGATGAAACCTACCCGCTGCTTTATTACACGGGCGACAAGAAAGACGTGGTGACCGGCGAGCTGTGGAAGATCAATAAAAAGATCAAGCGCCAGCTGGACAAGCACGAGGACGGCTACATCCTCAAGAAACTGCTGAAATCGCCCATCATGACCTACTACCCGAACTTCGATATCAAGCACCAGTGCCAGCTGATTCCGAAGAATAAGGGTAAGTATGAGTTCAACGTAAAGGCAGGTTTTTACCGGGGGCTTTACGGTAAAAAAAAGACCCTCGCGCTGGCCGTAGCCGCCTAAGCGCGCAGGGGTAAAGTCCGTCCGACACTTGTAAAACACGTGTCATGCAACCTTCACACTCCCCGGCGGGTGGGGGTGGTATTTTAAATACATGGTCACATTGAGCCCGGACAAAACCCAATCCCCCGCCCCCAGCGCCATTAAGGTGACGCGCAAGGGCGTGGACGCGGACGGCACGTATTACGACCTGCAGATTACCGATGACAAGGGCAAGGTTTCCAACGCCCGTTACCATACTTCCACCACGAACTCCGCCGGCGAGGGCAGCGAAGCAACCAATGCCTCCGGCACCGGTAGCAACGCGGGTACGCAGAACACCGGCAACCAGGGCAGCGTGCCGGTGGAGAGCCTTGACCCGGCCCTCGCCACGGGCGAGGAAGAAGACAGGAAACTTGAAATAGACCCCGAGGCGCTGCGGGCCGCCATCGACAAGTTTGAAACCGAGCAGGCGCTGGGCCTGCTGCTGGGGCAGGACAAGGAAAAAGACAAGAAAAAGAATATCGGCCCGGTGCTGGTTTCCGTTTCCGAACCCGAGCGCGAAGTAGCACCGCGCGATCCCATCTGGGACCGCATCTTCAGCATGGATTTGAGCTTCTTTCATGGCACCGGCGTCAGCCAGGGTGTTGAAACGCAGGACTTCGCCCGCAACCGTGCCGAGGCCGAACGCATCGCCCCGCCGCAGCCGGCGTTAGCGCTGGAGACAAGCCCCTCGCACCCGGAAATACCCGCGCATGTGAAGAGCCTTGCGCTGGCCGCCGTGGGGCGCGTACCAGCCGCCGCCAGTGACTTCAGCCGTCCCAGTGGCGAAATGCCGGGGCTGGATTTCGCCAGTAGCAAGATGGTGATCCCACCCACGCGCGCACAGGGACAAGTACGGGCGTTTACACCGGCTTAAGGCCACACAGCGCCAGAATTATTGAAAATCAATATTTTATACATTGACAGCATGGTTTATCCTGCTATGCTTATCCACGAGTTTGATATTCGACTCTTTTGATGATGATTCGCTGCTTAAGGCAGCAGCACCTTGGTGCACTGGTTAGAATCCCCTTTGGTTGTTCTTCCCTCTCATATTGACAAAGAGCATCGGCTGTAAGGCCGAGCCTCGTTTTTAAGCTCTTGTTGCGCCTCCATTGTGGAGGCCAGCGTCAACGCCATTATGAAGGAGATTTTTTATGGCTAATGGTACAGTAAAATGGTTCAACCCCACCAAGGGTTTTGGTTTCATCGCCCCTGAACAGGGCGGCAGCGACGTGTTCGTGCACATCAGTGCGCTCGAGCGCGCCGGCATCAGCAACCTGAACGAAGGACAGCGCGTGAGCTACGAGCTTGCCACCGAAAAAGGCAAGACCTCGGCCGCCAACCTCAAGCTGGTTGAAGCCGCCTAACGACTAAGTGATTACGGCCAGTGCGGGAGGCGCGGTAAAACGCCCCTCCCGCGCGGCTGCCTGCAATTTAAAAAAGGAATATTTATGACGGTCACGGCACTTGGTACCAAACGGGCCTGCCTGCATTGCGCCGCCCGTTTCTACGATTTGAACGTCCTGCCGCCCGTCTGCCCCAAATGCAGCCACGTGCTTACCCTGGCCGCACCCGGAGAACGCGTGCGCAAGCGCCGCACCCTCAAAGAAAAGGTAAGGACCAGCGGCGACCTGCTGACCGCGCACATGGCTGCCACCGATGCCACAAGGCGTGAAGAGGAGCAGGAATACAATGAGCTCGACAAGAGTTCAGAAAAAGAAGTCGAGGAACTCGAAGCCGGTGATCCTGCCGCTGCCTAAGCCGCGCGCAATAATGCGTAGCTGCCTCCCTCCTGCTGCAGCCTTATACCCCCTACCCGTTCCACGATGGCCTTGAGCTTGCCGATCTCAGCGGGCTTACTCATATAGCCCGCCACCCCCAGCGCCTTTGCCCGTTCCATGTCCTTGTCGTAGGTGGAGGTGGAGCACATCACCACGGGCACTTTGCTTAAGGATTCCTCGCGGCGCATCTTCTCCAGCAGCTCGAAGCCGTCCATGCCGGGCATGTTTATGTCCAGCAGCATGAGGTCTACCGCACCGGTTTTGCCGGTTTCCGCGCGTAGCATGGCCAGCGCCTCGAAACCATCGTGTGCTACCAGGAAATTGCATTGCAGGTGCGGCTGTTCCAGCAGCAGGATGCGCGTAAGCTCGATATCAGCCTCGTTGTCTTCCACCAGCAGGATGCTGGCGAGCGGCTTGCCGTTTGGCTCCAGCGGCCCCGCGGCGGCGTGCGCAGGCGCATGGCCGGGTGTCGGCTGCACGGCGCCGTCCTTTGGCAGGGTAAAGAGGAAGGTGGCGCCCGCCTCCACGCCCGGCTCAAACCAGATTTTTCCGCCATGCGACTCGACGATTTTCTTGCAGATGGCCAGGCCAAGGCCCAGCCCCTGCTCGCGCGAATTGCCGCCGCGCTTGAACGGCTGGAACAGCTTGGCGCGGTATTGCTCGTCGATGCCGGGACCGTTGTCGGCCACGCGGAACAGCCACTGCCCGTCTGCCTCACCCGCGTGCACATGCATCTTGCAGCCCTGGCCGCCGTGGCGGATGGCATTGCACAGCAGGTTCTGGAACACCTGCAGCAACTGCGTGTGGTTGACGCTGACCGCGGGCAGTATATCGCTGCTGATGACGGCACCGCGCTCCTGAATGAGCTGGTTGATGTTGTCCTTGGCCTCGGCGAGTACTTTTCCCGCGTCGCAGGTTTCGCGGGCGGGCTGCGCCTGCGAGGTATCCAGCCGCGTGTAGAAATACACGGTATCGATCAGCGTGCCCATGCGCTCCGCCGCCTTCTGGATGTATTCCAGGTAGCTTTTGCCCTTGGGCGAAAAGTTTTCACTCGTCACCAGCAAATCCATGAAAGACTGGATGGTACGTACCGGCTCCTTCAGGTCATGTGCCAGCGCGTGGGTAAAGATTTCCAGCGAAGCACGCTGCTCGTGGATGCGCCGCTCCAGCGCGCAATGCTCGATGGCGCCGCGGATGACGCGCTGGATCGAGGCCGGGGTGATGCTGGATTTGGGAATGTAATGCTGTGCGCCCTCTTTCATCGCGGTTACGGCAATGGCCTCGTTGCCCTGCCCCGTCATCATGACCACGGGAACAAACTGGTCCACCGCCCGGATGCGTTTTAACACCTCGATGCCGTCGCACCCGGGGAGCGAATAATCCAGCAATATGCAGTCCGGCGTGTCTTCCTGCAGCTGGACAAGACCGCTGTCGCCGTCGGCGGTTTCGCGGGTCTCATAGGTGAAATCCGTGGCTTTCTGCAATGAGCGGCGGTAGAGGAGCCGGTCGTCCTCGCTGTCGTCGATGATAAGAATGGAGATGCTATCCGGCATGGGTATCATCCTTCGGCAGCAGGGCGATTTCAAACCAGTAGCCTTTCAGGCGCTTCATGGCCTCGATCAGCCCGTCGAAATCCACGGGTTTCTGGATGTAGGTGTTGGCACCCAGCGTGTAGCAGGTCTGGATATCGCGCTCATCGGCGGAGGTGGTGAGGATGACGACCGGGATGGCTTTCAGCGCGCTGTCGCTCTTGATGATCTCCAGCGTGCGGCGGCCGTCGATGCCGGGCATGTTGAGATCCAGCAAAATCAGGCCGGGCTTGGCCTCGCCGCGCTTGTTGAGTAGATCCAGCGCCGCCTCGCCCGAGGCCGCCCGCATGATGGGGTTGTAAAGGTTTGCCTTGGTGAAGGCGCGGCGCGTGGCGTAAAAATCATCCTCGCTGTCCTCCACGATGAGAATCGGTTGCGTTTCATGCAGCTTGAGCGATGTCATGGTTCTCTCCCTCCAGTGTGAAATAAAACGTGGTGCCCTGGCCCGGCGCAGATTCCAGCCAGATTCTGCCGCCGTGGCGCTCAACGATTTTCTTTACGAACGTGAGCCCCACGCCGGTTCCTTCCTCCGCTCCCTCTTTTGCCTGCTGCAGGCGCTTAAAGATGCGGAATATCTCTTCATGAAATTCCGGCGCGATGCCGTCGCCGTTGTCGCGCACGTAAAAGGCGCCGCGTTGAAAGCCGATTTCTACCTTCTTCTCTGGCTTGCTGTTGTATTTGACCGCGTTGGTGACCAGGTTGCGGAAAAGCTCGGTTACGCGCGGGATATCGCAGGTGACGGTGGGCAGCTGCGCAGGCATGGTGATGCTCGCTTTGCGCTCGGCCAGGAAGTGCTCCAGCGTGGAGGAGATATCTTTGATAATCTCGTTGACGTTCGCCGGCTGTACGGCAAGATCCTGCCGCCCGAGGCGTGAAAAATACAGCAGGTCGTTCACCAACCGCTCCATGCGCTGGCTGAGATATATCAGCCGGTTGAGCTTGTCGACACTCTCCTTGTCCAGCTTTTCAGCGTTGTCTTCCATCAGGAAGCGGGAATGGTTGTGAATGCCGCGCAACGGCTCCTTCAGGTCATGCGAGGCGATGTAGGCGAAATCATCCAGCTCCTTGTTGCTGCGCTCCAGCGCGTGCATGTAATCCAGCAGCCCGGCCTCGGCATCCTTGCGGGCCGTGACGTCGCTCAGCGTGCCGACGAACTCCTTCACTTCGCCGTCTTCCGCCAGCAGCACCACGCCTTTTATTTCCACGTAAATGTATTTGCCGTTGCGCTGGCGCAGGCGGTACTCCATCTCGAAGTTCTGCTTCTTTTCCATGGCTTCCTGCCAGATCAGCTTCACGCGCTCCCGGTCTTCCGGGTGCACCACGTCCAGCCAGCCATAGGTGGCAATGGATTCGGCGGGCTGGCCGGTCGTTTCCTCCCACCATCGCCCCAACGGCGACGTGGTGTCGATGTAACCTTCCCTCCACACCCAGATAACCTGGCTGCTGGCTTCCACCAGCGCGCGGTAACGTTCGCGGCTTTCCTGGAAGGAGGACAGCACCTGCGCCAGCTTGCCGATTTCATCGTTCCGGCCCGCGGTAATCGGCGCAAGCTGCACGGCTTTGCCTGCTCGCGTATCCAGCAGCGCCTGCACCATGGTGTTGATGGGCTGCATGACCCGGCGGGTGATGACGCGGAAACTCCAGGCGCTTAAAGCAAGCGTAAGCAGCAGGAATGCCGCGTGCAGTGCAATGGCACGCCGGGCCTTTTCCTGCAGCGATTCAATGTAGCGCTGCGTTTCCTTGCGCGACTCGCCGCGCAGTATATCCAGCGATTCGTGGGCCTGGTCCGACAGTTCCAGCCACAACTCGGCGCTGAGAGGATACGGGTTTTCCTGCCCGGGGGAGCCATAAAAACCCTGCATCATGTCACGCAGCGTCATGTAATGGCTGTGTGCATCGTCGTAATGGCTGCCGATGGCCGGCAGAAGGCCGCTCTGCTCGCCCAGCAGTTTGCTGATTTTCCAGCATGTCTCGATGACGCCCTGCCCCTGCAGAAGCTCGATGCGCTCCTCCGGGCCGGGAGCGGCATTCTTTACCAGCAGGCGGCCGATGGTTACACGCTCGCGCCCCTCGTAATCCGAGATGATCCTCAAGAGATGCTTGAACCGCAGATGCTGGGTCACCACCGGGTTGATACCGGTGTAATGGCCGACGAAGCCGGTCCATAATTGCTGCGTCTGCGCGATAAGGACGGAGATTTCATCGTACCATTGCTGCGCCAGTTCCGTGTCTCCCTTTTCCTGCGGCCGCTCCGCCGCCTGATCGATCCAGGAGCGCAGCACATCGATTTCAGGCAGGCGCGCGCCGATCTGCCGCCGTATTTCTTCCAGCTCGGTCGCCGCGTTGGTCTGCGGTATCAGCGCCACCGCTTCCATGGCTTCATTGGTAAAGGCGCGGCTTTCCTCGAGCCGCTGCTTCAGCGAACGGCGGGTTTTCTCGTCCGGCGCGTACAGCAGGGTTACCGCCACGTCGCGCTCCACGGAAAGCCGCTCGGTTGCATCGAACAGTCGGTCGCTCAGCACCGTTGCCGTGCCCAGCGACTCCACCTTGGAAAGATGACGCCATTGCGTAAAAAGCTCGCGCCCGGCCAGCAGAACAACCAGCACCACCAGGCTGCTCACCGTCAGCCGCAGGACGTTGTGGATGGAAAGCGGCTGCGCCTTCATGGCACCTCCCGCGCTACCGTGACAAGCCTGAGCATGCGGTCCTCGATGCGCAGGCCCGCGCCGGTGACCGCCGAGGCGTTGAGAACAGCGTTGATGCGGCTGCCCTCATACCCCAGCTCGATCATGCCGCCCGCCGCCGTGAATGCCGCGATATCGCTCACGGTCAGCACGTTTTTGCCGGCCAGCGCCTTGCGCAACTCCGGCCAGCGTGTTTTTTCCGCGCCGTTGACGAACAGCAGGTGGCAGCTGTCTACCTCGCTGATGTCGCGTATTTCACGCACCGTGATTACCCGCCTGTTGACGGTACGGCCCTGCATGGGCTTCAGGCTGCCGCCGAACGGGTCCCCGCCGAAAAGGCAAACGCTGAAATCCGTTACCTGCGCAAAGCTGGATTCCGGCCACTCGGTATATTTGAGGAAATTATAAAGCAGCCCGGCCTTGATTTCCTGCTCGCGCAAGCGCAGGGCGTCCACGGCCTCTGCAGTGGTAGTGAGGCACAAAAAAATCCCCGCCAGAAGCAGGGTTTTCAAAATGCCCATGTCAGCTTCCCATAGATGCTCCGGCCTATCGTGGCCGGGGGGGTGAAGGGATCATCCACAGCAACAAACTCATGGTGCTCGCCGCGCAGCAGGTTCTGCCCCTGCAGGTGGAACTGCAGCGACTCGCTGATCTTCCAGCCCAGCCCCAGGTCCAGCCGCCAGTAATGCTTCACCTGGAAGTCCGGCAGCGATTCGGTGAAATAAAGCGCGGTATCAAAAGCCAGGTCCTCGCGAATATCCCATGCCGCGCGGGCGTTGAACTGGTGGTGCGGCGACTGCCCTTCCGCCACTTCCGCGTTAATCGCCCCGGCGGGGCCGTGCAGCTGCATCTGCAGGTAGCTGTAGGTGGCGGAGAAGCGTAAATTCTCGCGCGCACGCCAATCCAGCACCAGCTCGCCGCCATAGGCTTCCGCTTGCGTACCGTTAATGGCAATGACGTTGATGAGGAACGGCCCGCCGGGCAGCGTGCTGATGGCGGAGATGCCGTCATAGTCATTGTAAAATGCCGCCGCATCCAGCGACAGGAAGGACGTGATCTGCTGGCGGTAGCCCATTTCATAGGCCACCAGCTCCTCGCTCCTGAAATGCGGGTTGGGCAGCTCACCGAAGAACGGGATGCCTATGATGCGTAAGAACTCGATGGTGAGGTCCTGCTCCAGCTGGCTGGGCGTGCGCACCGCACGCGAGACGGAGGCCCACGCCATTTTCTCCTTATTAATATGCCATTGCAGGCGGGCGCTGGGCTGCACCTCCACGCCGCTATAATCATTGTGTTCCAGCTTGGAGCCGAGCGTGAGATACCATGCCTCCGGCGCCAGCGTGATCTTGTCCTGCACGAAGCCGCTGAAAAGCTGGTCCTT
This sequence comes from uncultured Rickettsiales bacterium, assembly GCA_964620765.1. GTDB lineage: Bacteria > Pseudomonadota > Alphaproteobacteria > Rickettsiales > SXRF01 > CAZUKF01. Next base: position 13,683 of record CAZUKF010000022.1, read on the forward strand.
GCGCGTGCGGCGGCCGGCGTTGATGAAGGTGGTTTCGGAAAGCTCGTCATCGCTCAGGCGGTAGCGGCCGCCCGCGATGAGCTTGTGCCGCCCAAGCGGGGTAAACTCGTATTGCGCCTCTATGTCATAGGACATGCGCTGGTCGGCCAGCAGTAGCTGGTCTCTGTATGTATAATCAAGGTAACCCTGCACAGTAAGCTGCGCCCCGCCTTCCAGCGCGCGGCTCCAGCGGCCGAGAACGTTCCAGCCCTTCGAGCTGATTCTTTCATGCGTGAGCACCGAGACCGGGGAGACGCGCAGCTGTGCGCTTTCATTGCTCAGCGCATCGCCCTGCAGGGTGAAGCTGTCGCGCCCGGCGTTTCTTTCCCAGTCGCTGCGGAAACCGGCGCGGAGGGCTTTCTGGTGATCCTGCGCGCCGAACCCGTTCAGGCGGCTTTCCTCGTCGCGGTAGGTATGTTTGGCGTAGGCGCGGTAGTGGATGCCCTCGCCCGTCTCCCCGCCGAAGCGGCCGGTGAAGATGTCCCTCTCCTGGTTGCCGGCAATGGCGCTGACCAGCCCGCCCTTGGTATCGCGCGCATGGCGGGTGATGATATTGATGACGCCGTTGACGGCATTGGCGCCCCACCGGCTGGCGCCGGGGCCCCGGATGACCTCGATACGCTCGATGTCTTCCAGCGCGGTGTCCTGCAGCTCCCAGTACACGCCGGAGAAAAGCTGGTCGTAGACTTCGCGGCCGTCTATCAGCACCAGCAGCTTGTTGGCGAGCCCCGAGTTGAAGCCGCGCACGCTGACCGCCCAGCCGCTTGCATGTGAGCGCGCCACTTGCACGCCCGGCACCATGCGCAGGGCTTCGGCAATGGAGGTGGCGCCGGAGCGCTGAATATCTTCGCCGGTCAAAACATAGATGGCCGCCGGGGCGTCCATCAGCTTCTCGGACGTTTTGGAAACCGACATCACCGTGGCGCCGAACAACTGTTCGGGCGAGAGGGCGAAACTGTCTATGGCGGCAGGCGCATGAGCCGGGCCCAGCAAAATTCCCGCTGCCGTACATAGCATCACGGTTCTGAGACTGCGCGGCATCCACCCTCCCCGATAAAACCATTTTAGGTTGTATCAACTGGAGAATATTACAACTTGAAACTCTAATTTTCTGTAAAAAAAGAATTAATAGGCTGGGTATTATTGAGGATTTTGTTTGGAGGCCTGCAGCCGCTTCACCCAGTCTATCACCTGCTGCGGCTCGTAAGGCTTCTTCAGGTACGGGCCTTCCTCGCACAGATCGCCCGCGGCATGCGCCGCCTTTTCCAGGCTCACGGCCCGGATGACGTGCACGTTCGGGCGGTGAACGCGCATCCAGTGCATCAGCTCAAAGGCCGGGATGGCACTGAAAAGCACCTTGATGCTGAGGTCGGTCTCGGTAAATACGTGCATGACTTCTTTTTCGTGTGCGGCCTCGATCACGCGGTAGCCGCAATGGCGCAGGTATTCGGCCAGCGCGGTGCGCACCATGACGTCGTCTTCCAAGACGAGGACCGTGTCCTGCGGTGTATCCATCGTCTTTTTAACCATGGTGGGTGGTCCCATTCCGTTTTGTTTCCAGCAGGCGGGCCACTTCCACCAGCATCTCCTCGGGCTTGCAGGGCTTCTGGAAGAAAACAACCCCCGCGTCATGCGCCCGGTTCTTCTTGTAAACACCGGAAACAACGATGACCGGCAGGCGCGGGTAGGTATGGCGTATGTATTCGACGAGGTCCATGCCGTCCATCTGGCCGGGCATCCAGATATCGGTGATGACCAGGTTTATCTTCAGAGCAGAAGAGGAAAGCAGGATGGCCGCCTCATCAGCCGTGACAGCTTCATGCACAATATAATTCTGCAGGCGCAGGGTCTCAGCCAGGGTGAGCCGCTGCACCACGTCGTCTTCCACCACCAGGATATGCGCCTGCTGCTCCTGAGGAACTGGGGAAGGCTCGCCGGCCCTGAACATTTTTTCCGCCTTTGGTTGGCTTTCGTACAGGCCTAACAAGTGGCAGCGGCATTGGCTAATAAATAAATTGTAAAGATTATCCCGGGGGTACCCCAAGTTGGCCGGAAGCGTTATATTTTCGCTTTTTAGTTTGGTTTCCATACAGAGCAGTATAGGAAAACCGCGCTAAAATTACGATATGTCTCGGCCTGCTGACCGATAAAAATCAGGCTTGGCCGAAGCCTTTGCGCGTCATCTCGCCCCATTCCTTACGGCGCCGGATGAACTGCCACCAGCCCACAACACGCCAGTAATTATTGAACTGGCGGTAGCCGAAATTCTCCACCACCGCCACCGTTGCCAATATCGCAAGATCACGCGCGCGCGGGCAGCGGCGCAGTTCCATCTCCTCCAGGATCAGTGCCGATACGCTGATGAAAACACCGAACAAGAAAAAGAGCGCAAGATACGCGCACATGAACGGTGTGTTCAGCACCCCCGCCCACCAGAACAGCGGGATAAGGATGTAGCCGATGACCTCGGCAATGGGGCCCAGCACGTCTACAATGAACGCGTGGGTAAAGCCCAGCAGGCCGATGCGGCCGTAGCGCGGGTTGCCCACCATGTCGATGTGCTTGAAGATGACTTCCAGCGAGCCGCGCTGCCAACGCTTGCGCTGGTTGCCCAGTGTTTTTATGGTCTCCGGTGCCTCCGTCCAGCAGACGGGCTCAGGCACGTAGCGCATGCGGTAGGGGCGTTTCTGGTCCCTGCATAGGCGGTGGATTTTCATCACCAGCTCGTAATCCTCGCCCACGGTGTTGTGCGAGAAACCGCCGACCTCCACCGTAACGCTGCGGCGGAAAATGCCGAACGCACCGGAGACGATGGTGAGCACACCCCAGCGGCTGAGCGCCAGCCGCGACATCAGGAAGGCGCGGATATATTCCAGCGACTGCACCAGCGGCAGGAAGCGGTCCGGCAGCTGTACACTGACGATGCGCCCGCCCCAGAGCTTGCAGCCGTTGACAATGCGGATAGTGCCGCCCACGGCCATCATCTCCTTCGGCTCCTCCATGAACGGGCGCACGGATCGGAGCAGCGCATTGGCTTCAAGCACGCAATCGGCGTCCACAACACAGAAAAGCGGGTTACGTGAAAAATTCAGGCAGGCGTTAGTGGCATCTGCCTTGCCCTTGCCGTTGACCTTGTCCAGCACGACCAGACGCGGATAAAGGTCGGAGCCGTAAACCCCGACCACCGGCTTGTGCGGCACCGCCAGCTCATGCGCGCGCGAAATGGGCTTTAAGTCAAACTCCTCGATGAGACAGGCGAGCGTGGCGTCTTTTGAACCGTCATTGGCGACGATCACTTCAAAATCCGGATACTCCAGCGCCAGCATGGCGCGCACGTTGGCGACGATAGTAGCATCTTCATTATGCGCGGGAATGAGAATGGAAATGGGCATGGCTATGTTGGACACCAGCAGCTGCCATGAAGATTCTGTGTCTTCCGCCTGCGAGTGCGCGCGCAGCTCCAGCCACGCCGCCGGCAGCTGCGAGACATAGACAAAATTCTGCAGCAGGCCGATGGCAAGGATGAACCATGACAGGCCGTAGATGAATTCTTGCTGTTGTTGCAGGAACGCGACGATCATAACCCCTTCTCCGCCAGCACCATGCGCGCCATCTGGCCGCCTGCATCATCCTTTTCCGCCCGCGCGCGGAGTAACCGTTCCGCACCGACGCGCAGCACCGCCTCCGCCGCACGGT
>CAZUKF010000023.1:0-17123 GCA_964620765.1 uncultured Rickettsiales bacterium
ATACGTGACGGTAGCAACCTTCAGCAGCCGGGCGGTCAATTCGTCATTGCGCTGCTTGGCCACGGTGAGCTTGCGGTCTCGCGATTCGACCTGTACGGGCAGCACGGCGCGGTCCGGCGTTGCCTCGGCCTTGCCGACGGCGGAGACCGTGATGGTCCGCGGCTGCAGCGGCGGGGGAGGAGGAGGCGGTGCGGGCGGCGAGGTGGCCTCGGCAACGGCGGCCCACAGCATCAGGGCGGGTAACAGGGCATAGCGCATACGGTTCTCCTTTTCAGAGGGGGGATTATATGCCAAAGAAGCGGGCATGTCACTTATCCCCGGTTTACCTGCGCGTGACGCCGCGCTGGAGCTGCTCGGCACCGTGCTGGAACGCGGCCAGCCGCTTGAGCTTGACCTGCCGGCGCTGACGTCGCAGGACCGCGCGTTTGCGCACCTGCTGGCGAAAACCACCCTGCGCCGCCTCGGCCAGTGCGACGCGCTGATCGCCGCGTGGATGGAAAAGCCACTCGCGCCGAAACTGCGCAATGTTCATAACATTCTGCGGCTGGGCATCACGCAGCTGCTGTGGCTGGATACGCCGCCGCACGCCGCCGTGCACCTGGCCGTCGAGCAGGCCAAGCGCCACAACTTTGTGCCGCAGGCCGGGCTGGTGAACGCGATGCTGAACCGCGCCGTACGCGAGGGCAAGCAGGCCATCACGCAACAGGATGAAGCCCTGCTGAACACGCCCGCATGGCTGTGGGAAAGCTGGGTGGCGGCGTACGGCGAAGAAAAAACCCGGGAGCGGGCACTGGCGCATTTGCAGGAGCCACCGTTGCATCTTTCCGTGAAGGAAAACCCTGAAAGCTGGGCGAAGAAACTGGGCGGCGCATTGCTGCCGAATGGGACGATCTGTTTGGAGAATGCTGGCGCGATTACGCAGCTGCCCGGTTTCGCGGAGGGCGCGTGGTGGGTGCAGGATGCCGCCGCTGCCACGCCGGTGCGCATGCTGGGCGATGTCAAAGGCAAAACCGTGCTGGATATTTGCGCCGCACCCGGCGGCAAGACGGCGCAGCTTTGTGCAGCAGGCGCCAACGTCATCGCGGTGGACCGCTCCGAATCGCGCATGAAAATTTTAAGGGAGAATCTCGCGCGCCTGCGGATGCAGGCCGAATGCGTGGTGGCTGATGCCGCCACGTGGCAGCCCAAGGCCGCGCCGGACGCCATTTTGCTGGATGCCCCCTGCTCCGCCACCGGCACCATCCGCCGCCACCCGGACGTGGCTTACTTGCGCAAACCGGCCGATATTGAACGGCTGGTCATCGCGCAGGAGCGGCTGCTGGCACATGCATGGGAAATACTACCCCTTAATGGTATTCTCGCTTATGCGGTGTGTTCAATGCAGCCGGAAGAAGGCATAATGCAGGTTCAGCGCTTGTGCACAGGGTATAAAAATGTTAAACAATTAGGGGTGTATTTACCGTTCCAAGAAACGTCTTCACAGGATGGTGATGGCTTTTTTGTTGGGTTATTAGAAAAAACAAGAGATTGAAAAGAACATGAACAACACCGCTACTTCCACGTTAAACATTCGTTGGCCTAAAATAGATGCAGGATTAGATGACCACTCTGAAGTAGAACGCCTTACAGCAGCGATGCAAGCGCGCGCGGAAGAAGTTGTCGCTGAACTGCCAAGCAAGAGGCAGGCGAACAAGCTTTTAGACGTGGGGCTTGCAGAATACGATCCAAAATTTGCCGGCCTCATGGGCAACATGGTTGAATTGATTGTTGCGGAGGGCGAGGAAGATGGAAATTCTATTAAAAAGACTGAAGCGCAGGACCGTGTGAGTGGTTTTAGCGATGCTGCAACCCAAGCTATATTAAAAGCGCCACGCGTAAAAAAACTGTTGGAAGGCGGGCACCAGCGTCCTGGCAAAATCCGCAGACCACGGCAAGGCGAGCCCGCAGAAGGAGATGAGTTTGATTACGCCACTGTGGGCGATTTTATTGTTGGTTCTTCTGAACTGAATATTTCCTGGCCGCTGCATGCCAAGATTGACGATCATCCTGGTAAAAAACGCCAGTTGGATGAAGAAGATGATGGCCAACCCAAGAATTTGGGAGACTGGAAAGCCCTGCTCACCCAAGAAGCAGAAGCGGTGTATGACCGTTTGGCGGGTTCAGAGCGGCAGGCTGTTATGTTCCTTGCGAGTGGTGAAACGCTTTCACAGCAATCTGCTGATTACAAAAAGCTCACCAAGAGTTTTTCTAAATTTTTGCATGAATTGACGGTGGGTGATAAACCCGTCATCACGTATTCTGAAGCCTCTGACCTGGCAAGGCAATATGAATTGGCAGCTACCGAGGCTGTGCGGGAGCGTTTGTGGGGCCAATACAAAGATACTTATAACTTGCCGCCACTGCAGCCTCTTCATCCCATAGCAGTGCACCCGAATACAAGGGAAACAGGTTTAGAAAACTCATGACCGTTAAAATCGCCCCGTCCATTCTCTCCGCCGATTTTGCAAAACTGGGAGAGGAAGTACGCGCCATCGACAAGGCCGGGGCGGATTACATTCACGTGGACGTGATGGACGGGCATTTCGTGCCCAATCTCACCATCGGCCCGGTGGTGGTGAAGTGGCTGCGCCCGCATACCAAGCTGCCGCTGGACGTGCACCTGATGATCGAGAACCCGGACACCTACGTGGCGGAATATGCCAAGGCCGGCGCAGACATCATCACCATTCACAGCGAAGCACGGCAAAAGGATGTACGCGCCACGCTGCAACACATCAAGTCGCTGAATAAAAAATGCGGTGTCTCCATCAAGCCGAATACACCGGCTTCCGCGCTTGAGCCGCTGATTGATCTCCTGGACCTGGTGCTGGTGATGACGGTTGAGCCCGGCTTTGGCGGCCAGAGCTTCATGTCTGCCCAGCTCGATAAAATCAAGCAGGTGCGCGCCATGATTGATAAATCCGGCTGTAATATTGAACTGGAAGTTGATGGCGGCATTAATGCTGAAACCGCCAAACAAGTGATCGCCGCCGGCGCCAAAGTGCTGGTAGCGGGCTCAGCCGTATTCGGCAGCGCCGACTACGCGGGCAATATTCAGAAGCTACGTCCATAAACATAAAACGGGAGGATAGAATGGCACAGGATGATTTGGATACGCTCAAAACAGAAGCGTTTGCATTACGCGCACAGCTAAGCGCAAAGCCGAATCTTGGCACGCTGGCGCGCGATTACCTGCAACGTTTTGAAGACGACAGGGACCTCCAGCAGGCCCGGCACCTGGGCTTCGATCTGAATCTCGATGAAAGCGGCAAGACCGCACTTGCCAGAGCGCTTGGCGCAATTCGCGAAGCCGCCACACTCGAGCCGGGCCATACGCTGAACGAATTACCGCACGGCACACAGATAGAACTGATGAACCTTTCTCTCACGGTGGCTTTTGCCGAGGCTTTGACGGAAGGCAGGGTCGGGCGCGATCTTTTTTACAAACGCCTGCCCGCCTTTCCGGCAGCTGATTTTGCCCCTGGCCGAGCGGAAGTAACAATCGGCGAAATACAGGATGAGATAGATAAACCCGATGGCCTGCGCGACCGCATTAAAGCCGAGCTATCACTACGTTCCATGAATGCTAACATCCGCACGCGGGAATATAAAGCAAGAAAACATGCCCCCGCAGGCGTAGCAGCGGCATAGTTTTTTGCTGTGTCGGCCAGAAATCACGCGTGCCCCATCTGCGGCAAACCGAAGGATAAGGAGGTCAAACCCTTCTGCTCAAAACGCTGCGAGCAGGTGGATCTTGGTCGCTGGTTCGCAGGCTCTTACGCGGTACCGGTGGCCGAGGAAGACAGCAAGCCAGAAGAAGAGCCCGAAAATTAAGTTTGTAGCTTCCCGCATATTTGGCTAAAAAAAGCGGGCGGCACTCCGCCGCTTAAACAGGGAAAGGAGCACCTCATGAAATATGTATGGCTTACAGCGGCGGCATTGTTCGCGCTTGGCACGCCGGCGCTGGCCGACCACCACGAAGGCGGGCACGATGGCAAAGGCAAGCCGCACCGCGAACACCGCGAAGATATGAAAGAGAAGCGCGAGGATGCGAAGGAGCGGCGCGAAGACAAGCGCGAACGCCGCGAGGACGCCATGGAACGCCGGGAAGACCGGAAAGAAATGAAGGAAGACGCGAGGGAGCGTCGGGAGGATTGGCAGGAAAAGCGTGACGAAGCGCGCGAGCACCGCAAGGAAATACTCGAAGACAAGAAAGAGCGGCATGAAGATGCGATGGAGCGCCGCGAAGACATGAAGGAGCGCCGCGAGGACGCGATGGAGCGCCGGGAAGACCGCCGCGAACATCGCCGCGACCACCGCCCGCCGCCGAAGCCGCCGGGTGAGCCGACACCTGCAGCGGGTGGAGCGCCTGCGCAATAAGGGAACGGGGCGGCATCTGCCGCCCCTTCTTTTTACATGGATTTTTCCTAGCATAAGTGCGGAATATAGCTATCATCATTAGGTAGTTATGAAATCGAAAGATGATAATCAAAAATACAAATTACAGCTGCGCGAGGGCATGCGGCCGGACTTCACTGTCGACCAGCGCTGGGACCATTACACCGCCAGCGACCATGCCATCTGGAAGGAGCTTTTCGACCGCCAGTCGGCACTGATGCCCGGGCGGGCCTGCAGCGAATTTATCGATGGGTTGAAGCAGTTGAACATGGCGGATGAAGTGCCGCGTTTTGACAAGCTGAGCGAGATCCTGATGAAACGCACCGGCTGGCAGGTGGTGGCCGTGCCGGGCGCGGTGCCGGGCCCTATTTTTTTCGAACACCTGGCCAACCGCCGCTTCCCGGCGACGGACTGGATCCGCACCCGTGAGCAAATGGCGTATCTGGAAGAGCCGGACGTGTTTCACGATATTTACGGCCATGTGCCGCTGCTGATTAACCCCGTGTTCGCCGATTACATGCAGGCTTACGGCCAGGGAGGCATGAAGGCGAAGGCGTTGAAGGGCATTGTCAACCTCGGCAGGCTTTACTGGTACACGGTGGAATTCGGCCTGATGAAAAGCAAGCGCGATGACGGCGAGCTGCGCATCTACGGCGCGGGGATTCTTTCTTCTTCCGAAGAAACTGTTTACAGCCTGAAAAGCCCTGTGCCGCAGCGGGTGGGGTTCGACGTCAAACGCATCATGCGCACGGATTTCCATATTACGGATCTGCAAGAGCTCTATTTCGTCATCGACGATTTCGAACAGCTTTTCGATGCCACGCGCCCTGATTTCGCGCCGTATTACCAGGAGCTCAAGGGCCAGCCGGCCTATCAGCCGACCGATAAGGTGCCAGGCGACCGAATAATATCAATCGACGGAGAATAACATGAGCCTTGCCGAACAGCATTGCACGGCCTGCCGCGGTGGCGAGGAACCCTTGAGCGCCGAGGAAGCAAAACAGCAGCTTGGCGAAATTCCAGGGTGGGAACTGGGCGCCGGCGCGACAAAAATCCGCCGGGAATTCAAGTTCAAAAACTGGAAACAATCTTTTGCCTTCGCTGCACAGTTGAGCGAACTGGCGGAAAGGGAAAAGCACCACCCCGATCTGGAACTGGGCTGGGGCTATTGCCACGTCACGCTGCAGACACATGCAATCGGCGGGTTGCATAACAACGATTTCATCATGGCCGCGCAGATCAATCGGCTGCTGCCTGTTGCTTAATGCTGCGCTGCAGCAAAACACCGGCTTGCCAGCCCCTGGCCCACGCATTATATATACCCGCGAGTATGCACCGCCCCGCTCGGGGCGAATAGCCGGGTGGTCGTTCGCCCGTGCCTTAGTTTGGTGCCCATCCATGTTTTGTAAGAGGTATGTGTGGCACATCCCGTTACCAAATTTACCGTAGACGCTATCAACCCCATGGGGACGGATGGCTTTGAGTTTGTCGAGTTCGCCTCCAGCGAGCCGGACCGCTTAAGCGCGCTGTTCGAGCGCATGGGCTTTACGCTCATCGCCCACCACCGCAGCAAGCGCGTGTATTTGTACCGCCAGGGTGAGATCAATTTTATCCTGAACTGCGAGCCCTCCTCGCACGCGGATACGTTTTTCCAGGCGCACGGCCCCTCGGCCAACGCCATGGCCTTCCGCGTGAAGAACGTGGCAGAGGCCATCAAACATGCCAAGGCGCAGGGCGCGAAGATATTGGAAAAAGGCAAGGTCGGGCCGATGGAGCTCAACATCCCCGCCATCGAGGGCATCGGCGGCAGCCTGCTTTACCTCGTAGACCGCTACGGAGATAAGGGCAGCATCTACGACGTAGATTTTGAATATCTCCCCGGCGTGGAACGCAACCCGAAGGGAGCAGGCCTCAGCTATATCGACCACCTCACCCACAACGTCTACCGCGGGCAGATGGATACCTGGGCGAAGTTTTATGAGAAGCTCTTTAACTTCCGCGAGATCCGTTATTTCGATATCGAAGGCCAGCTCACCGGCCTGAAAAGCCGCGCCATGACCAGCCCGTGCGGCAAGATCCGCATCCCCATCAATGAATCGAGCGACGACAAATCGCAGATCCATGAATACCTGGAGCAGTACAAGGGTGAAGGCATCCAGCATATTGCGCTGGCGAGCGGCGACATGTATGCCACGGTGGAAGGCCTGCGCGCGCGGGGCGTGGAGTTCATGCCCACGCCGGATACGTATTACAAGCGCGTGGATGCCCGCCTGCCCGGCCACGGCGAGCCGGTGAGCGAGCTTGCACGCCTGCGCATCCTCATCGACGGCGCGCCGGATTCCGCGCCCGGCAAGGGTGACGGCGGCTTCCTGCTGCAGATCTTTACCAAGACGGTAATCGGGCCTATCTTCTTTGAAATCATTCAGCGCAAGGGCGATGAAGGTTTTGGGGAAGGCAACTTCAAGGCGCTGTTCGAATCGATTGAACTGGACCAGATTGAGCGCGGGGTGCTGAAGGAGGGCTGATGAAAGAATGGATCCGTTTTCAGCTGAGTGAAGGAAAGACTTCGCGGCAGGCGCATTGCGATTTGCCGGAGGGCACGTATGAGCGCGAGTTTGGCCGCGAGGGGTTTTTCGGGCCGTGCAGCCATCTTTACCATACGCACAAGCCCACCAACTGGCTGAAGTTCGACGGGCCCCTGGCGCCGCGCGCGTTTGATTACACCAAGCATAGCACGCTTTCGGATTCGCCGTGGAAGGCCGTGCCGGTTCTACACAACGCGCATTTGAAATTCCGCTTCTGGCGCACCAGCGGCAGGATGGACCATCTCGTTGCCAATGGCGACGGTGATGAACTGCTGTTCGTGCACAGCGGCGAGGGCAGCCTGTTCTGTGATTTCGGCCACCTCACCTTCTCCGAAGGTGATTACATTCTTTTACCCCGGGGGAGTATGTGGCGCACGGAGTGCAAGGGAGAAGCGGTGTTCCTGCTGATGGAGGCTACGAATGATGGCTACCGCCTGCCGGTGAAAGGCGCGCCCGGCCCGCACGCCATTTTTGATCCCGCTATGCTTACCGTGCCCGCGCTGGATAAGGCATTCGAAGCGCAGAAGAGCGAAAAGGAAACGCAGCTGGTGGTGAAAAAGCGCGCACAGCTCACCACCATCACCTACCGCCACAACCCGCTCGATGCCATTGGCTGGAAGGGCGACAACCTCCCCGCCCGCATCAACTGGCGCGACATCCGCCCGCTGATGAGCCACCGCTATCACCTGCCGCCCTCGGCGCATACCACCTTCCTCTGCAACCGCTTCGTGGTCTGCACCTTCGTGCCGCGCCCGATGGAGACAGACCCCGGCGCGCTGAAAGTGCCGTTCTTCCATTCGAATAATGATTTCGATGAGATTATTTTCTATCACCAGGGCAATTTCTTTAGCCGCGACAACATCCACCCCGGCATGATTACACTGCATCCCTGCGGCTTCCCGCACGGCCCGCACCCCAAAGCGTTTGCCGCGGGCGCCAAATCCGCCAAGAAGGAGACAGACGAGGTGGCGGTGATGATCGACGCCCGCGACGCGGTGGAAATTGCGCCCGAAGCCGAAAAGGTGGAGTGGAAGGAATACGCGGGGAGCTGGAAGGAATGAAGCTCGCTTCTTTAAAGCAAGGCCGTGACGGCACGCTGATCGTGGTGAATGCAGACCTCACCCGTGCCGTGGTGGCGGAGAAAATCGCCCACACGCTGCAGCACGCGCTGGATAACTGGGATACGCTGGCGCATGATTTGCGCGTGCTTTCAGATCAGCTCAACGCCGGGCGCATCGCCAATGCCTTTGACTTCAACCCGGCGGAGTGTGATTCACCGCTGCCGCGCGCCTACCAGTGGGCCGACGGCTCGGCCTATGTCACGCACGTGGAACTGGTGCGCAAAGCGCGCGGCGCCGAGATGCCGGACAGTTTCTGGACCGACCCGCTGATGTACCAGGGCTGCTCCGACGCGTTCCTCGGCCCACGTGATGAGATTGAAATGGCCGACGAAGCCTGGGGTATTGATTTTGAATCCGAGGTTGCCGTCATTACCGGTGATACCCCCATGGGGGTATCCGCCGCGCAGGCGGAAGGCCATATCCGGCTTTTCATGCTGGTGAATGATGTATCCTTACGCAACCTTATCCCCAATGAGCTTGCCAAGGGCTTCGGCTTCTTCCAATCCAAGCCCGCCAGCGCCTTTTCGCCCGTGGCTGTTACACCGGACGAACTCGGCGAAGCATGGAGCGGCGGCAAGGTGAACCTGCCGCTGGTTACGCATTTGAACGGCCAGCTGTTCGGCAAACCGAACGCGGGCACAGACATGACGTTCAATTTCCCGCAGCTCATCGCCCATGCGGCAAAGACACGCCATCTCTGTGCCGGGTCTATTATCGGCTCCGGCACTGTCTCCAACCGTAACCATAACGAAGTCGGCTCCTCCTGCATCGCCGAGAAACGCATGCTTGAAATACTGGAGGGGGGTACCGCCAAAACTCCCTTCATGCGCTTTGGCGACCGCGTGAAGATTGAAATGAAAGACGCTCGTGGCCGTTCAATTTTTGGTGCGATTGAGCAGGAAGTGAAGAAATATGCCGGCTGAGTTAACGCTTTATGATTACTGGCGCTCCTCGGCCGCCTACCGCGTGCGCATCGCGCTGAACCTGAAGGGGCTGGAATACCAGTCTATCCCCGTTCATCTCGGAAAAGGCGAGCAGCATGAAGAAAAATACAAGGCGCTGAACCCGCAGGGCGCAGTGCCGATGCTGGTGGCAGACGGCAACCGCATCACGCAGTCGCTTGCTATCATGGAATACCTGGACGAGGTATATCCCGCCACACTCGCGCTGCTTCCGCTTGGTCCGCTCCTACGCGCCCGTGCCCGCGCCTTTGCGCTGGCGGTGGCCTGCGAGATGCACCCCATGAACAATTTGCGCACACTGAAATACCTTACCGGCCCGCTTGGCGCGAGTGAGGAAGAAAAGAATACGTGGTACGCGCACTGGACACGCGAAGGGCTGGTGCCGCTGGAAAAACTAGCCAAAGAACATGGCAACGGCAAATTCGCGGTGGGCGACAAGCCCAGCATGGCGGATTGCTGCCTAGTACCGCAGCTTTACAACGCGCGGCGCTTTAAATGCCCGCTGGATGCATACCCCACCCTGGTATCTATTGAGGCACACTGCAACACCCTGCCCGCCTTTGAAAAGGCCAAACCTGAAAACCAGCCGGGCGCCGAATGACCCGCACCATCATCGAGCCCTTCCGCATCAAGATGACCGAGGCGGTGCCCATTACCGTCCGTCCGCAGCGCGAAAAAGCTCTCAGGGCAGCAAACCACAACGTATTCCTGCTCAACGCAACGGACATCACCATTGACCTGCTGACGGATTCCGGCACCGGCGCCATGTCCACCCGCCAGTGGGCGGCGTTGATGATGGGCGACGAAAGCTACGCGGGCAGCACCTCCTGGCACCATTTTGAATCCACCGTGCGTGAAATCACCGGCTTTAAACACATCTTCCCCACGCACCAGGGCCGCGCCGCCGAGCGCATTCTCGCCACCACGCGCCTCAAGGCCGGTGACATCGTCCCCAACAACAGCCACTTCGACACCACCCGCGCCAACATTGAATACGTGGGCGCAGTCGCGCAGGACATGCTGGGCAAAAAAGGCGGCGATCTTTATTCCGACGAGCCCTTCAAGGGCAACATGGACATCGAGAAGCTGGAGAAGCTGGTCAAGGAAAAAGGCAAGCGCATTCCCTTTGCCATGATCACCGTTACTAACAACACGGGCGGCGGCCAGCCGGTTTCCATGGCTAATATCAAAGCTGTGAAAGCGGTGCTGAAGAAGCACAACATCCCGCTGGTCATCGACTGCTGCCGCTTTGCCGAGAATGCCTTTTTCATCAAGGAACGCGAAGCGGGGTACAAAAACAAGTCCCTCACCCAGATTGCTCGCGAGATGTTCTCTTACGCAGACGCCGCCACCATGAGCGCCAAGAAAGACGGGCTTGCCAATATCGGCGGCTTCCTCGCCTGCAACCGTGATAGCTGGGCCGAGGATTTCCGCAACCTGCTCATCCTCACCGAGGGCTTCCCCACCTATGGCGGCCTCGCCGGGCGAGACTTGGAAGTCATCGCCGTGGGCCTGCGCGAGGCGCTGGAATACGAATACCAGTATTACCGCCACGCCACCGTGGAATACATGGCCAGCCGCCTTATCGAGCGCAAGATTCCCATCGTGCGGCCGCCGGGCGGGCACGCCGTGTTCCTGGATGCGGCAGCCTTCTGCGCACACCTGAAGCCGGATCAGTTCCCCGGCATCGGCGTGGTCAACGCACTCTATTTAGAAGGCGGCATACGCGCGGTGGAGCTGGGCAGCGCCATGTTCGGCCGCCGCGAAGGCAGCCGCGAGATCGCCGCCCCGCGCGAGCTGGTGCGCCTTGCCTTCCCGCGCCGCGTTTACACGCAGAGCCATTTTGATTTCGTGATTGAAGTGCTGGAAGAAGTTTTCGCAAACCGCAAAAAAATCCCGGCGCACAGCATGATAAAGCAGGCGCCGTTCCTACGGCATTTTACGGCGCACTTCCGTGCAGCAAATACGCAAGCATCTCGATCCCGTCCACCACGCGCGGGCCAGGCCGGGTAAGGAACGCGTCGGCGTTCACGGCATATACCTTCTTTTCACGCACGGCGGGCAGATCTTCCCAGCCCGGCAGCGCCTGCAGGCGGGCCAGTTCGTCAGACGCCTGGTCAAGGTCATACCCGCACGGTGCAATGATGAGCACTTCCGGCGCGGCAGCCACCACCTCGTCCCACGTGACCTTGATGGAATCCTGCCCCGGGCGGGCGAGCAGGTCATACCCCCCGGCGATCTGCACCATTTCCGCAATCCAGTGACCGCTGCAATAAATCGGGTCCGTCCACTCCATGACAAAACAACGTATGCGCGGATGCGCGGCCACGCGGTCTTGCACGTCGTCAATACGCGCCTTCCATTCAATCAGCAGCGTCTCCGCCTCGGCCTGCGCACTTGGGCCAAACACCTCGCCTAGCTCTCTCACTCCCTGCGCAATATCCGTCAGCGTGCGCGGCGACATGACAATCGCTTCCGGCTTTTGCGGCAGCTTCTTCATCACTTTCTGCAATTCGTTGCCCGAGGGCGCGCAAACCTGGCAAAGGTCCTGCGTCAGGATATGCGTAGGCTTCAGCTCGGAGAGCAGCTTCTCATCCACCACGTACATGTCGGCACCGCTTTTAGCGCGCTCGGATACGGCAGCATCCACGGCGGCGGGCTGCATGTTCTCCGTGTCCAGTGCTGGGCGCACCACCACCGGCAGGTCGCGCACCGTGGGCGGCCAGTCGCACTCGAAGCTGCGGCCTACCAGCGACTGCTCAAGGCCAAGCGCAACCACCATCTCGGTGGCTGCCGGGAGAAAGGAAACAATACGGAGTTCGGCCACTTACGCGTTACGCAATGAAGGAATACGTTTCTGCAGCAACGCGTAACCACCAAACAACAGGCCGACGAAGAACGCGTCACCCAGCAGCGTGTTGCGCAGGAAGGGCAGCGCCGCCACGTAGGAGGTGATCATGCCCTCAAACGAATATTCATACAGATTGTGCGCGTTGTGCAGCCACACGAAATTGGTGACGAAGAAGAACACCAGCGAGCTTGCAAGGCTGGCGCAGGCCACGTGCCAGAAAGCACGGTGGTTGCGAAGCAGCAGGCCGATGCAGGTGATCAGCACCATGCCGATATCCACCGCCAGCATGCCCTGGTGGAACCCGATGATCAGGTTGCTGACAAACATCGCTGCCAGCGGGATGAGAAACGCCAACCGCTTGTCTGTCAGGTGTGCCCCGCCGAAAAGCGCGATGGCCGCGATGGGCGCCACGTTGGGCGGGTGCGGCAATACGCGCAAAAGCGCGGCGATAAAAATGACGAGTGTAACGGCGATCAGCTGGTTCTTGTTCATGTGCAAAGCTCGGGTGTTTTTTCAAGGTTAAGGTCGGCGTAGGCGAACCTTTCGTCACGTATCACGACTTCACCGGGGGCGCAAGGAATTGCCCTTGGAAAAAGCGGCCCGGCATAGACAAACGTATGGAACTCGCCGTTCTCACCGCAGGGGTCTGCCGTGGGCGGCAGGTCTGCCAGCAGGGTGGCGTCATACTCCCGCCCGGCAAGTGAAAAGGGTATCTGGCTGCCATCTACGCAGCAGAGCCGGGCCTTGAAACCCTCGGCGATAAACCGGTGCGCGAGCTCAGACGTATCCTGCTGCCAGAGCGGGAAAATGGCCTCCATTCCCAGCGCCTGTACGTTGCGCTCGCGGTAGGCGCGTATATCTCCCAGGTAGAGATCACCAAAGGCGAAAGTACTGAATCCCCGGGCTTTCAGGCTTTCGCAGGCTTCACGCATGCGCTCCTCATATACTTCGTTCGGACAGGGCCAGGGAATCCACACCTCCACCAACTCCATGCCGAGAAGTTCGGCCTGCGCCTGCAGCAGTTCGTAGCGCACCCCGTGCATGCTGATGCGGCGGAAGGGCTCGGTCAGCGTCGTAAGTAGCAGTTTTGGTTCATATTCAGATGACTGACGAAGCGCATATACCATCAGCGCACTGTCTTTGCCGCCGCTCCAGCCGCAGATGACGGGTTTTCTTGCCATATGCAACCGGATAGTGCATTCTGCCTGCCAAGCCCAGCAGAAAATCAGAAGTTAATAAGCTGACTAGGGGAAGGGAGGGATACGGATGAGTACGCCAACCAAGCGCGACCGCCTTGTAGATTCCGCCGCCATCCTGTTTCACAAGCAGGGCATGGTATCCACGTCACTGGCCGACATCGCCAAGCATGCCGAAATTCCTATCGGCAATGTGTATTATTATTTCAAAACCAAGGATGAGCTGGCGCTCGCCGCGCTGGACAAGCGCAAAACCGCCATGGAGCAGGTTTGCGCCCAGCTGGACGCCGCGTTTGACGACCCGCGCGAACGTCTCACTGCGGTGTTGCGTTTTTTTGAAACCATGAAGGACGATTATTCCCGTTACGGTTGCCCCATCTACCGCATGATCGTGGATGGCGGCGAAGCGGAGGGCAACGTGGCCAAGGCCGCGACGGATATTTTCGAGCTGTTCGTGGCGTGGGCGGAAAAAGAATTCAAACAGATGGGGCACGACGCCGAGGCACGCAAACTCGCCCTCGCCCTGCTTGCCGGCATCGAGGGAGCCATCACCGTGGGCCGCTCCTTCTCCAGCGCCGATATCATGGCGGCTGAACTGGAGCGCCTAGTGGCATGGCTGGAATCGCTGCCCAACAAGCGCATCTTCCTGGGCAAGGCACGGACACCTCAGTCCGCCTAGTGCGCTGCTCGCTTCAGGCGGTCGTTTATAGCAGCTCCTAAACCATCTTCAGGGATCGGCATCACCGCGATTCCCTTGTATTTTGGACTATCCAGCGCGCGCAAATGCGCGAACAAATTCGCCGCGGCTTCCTTCAGATCCCCCTTCTCGCTCAGGTTCAGCGCACCCTTGTGAGCGCCGAATGCCAGCAGCGCCTCGTCCTCCCTTGCCTCGCGCGCATTCAGCCGCAGCGGCAGCGACGGCGCGTAATGGCTCTCCAGCATGCCGGGCGAATGCTTGTCGCCCTTGCCGCTGTGCAGCTGCACCGTGCAATCTAGCGCGCGCTCCAGCTCTTCCTTCGTCACCGAGCCGGGCCGGAGCAGTACCGGCGCGCTGGTGATATCCACCACCGTTGATTCCAGCCCCACCGTGCACGCGCCGCCATCCAGCACCGCCACCGCATCCGCAAACTCATCGCGCACATGCTGCGCCGTGGTGGGGCTCACGCGGCCCGAGCGGTTGGCGCTGGGCGCCGCCACCGGCACGCCCGCCGCGTGCAGCAGGTCCTGCGCCAGTTTATGCGCCGGCACGCGCACCGCCAGCGTATCCAGCCCCGCGCTCGCCAGCAGCGAGATCTTGCAGTTTGCCATGCGCGGCAGCACCAGGGTCAGCGCCCCCGGCCAGAAGCGCGCGGCCAGCCGGTCTGCATAGTCATTCCAACGCACATATTCGCGCGCGGTATCCGCATCCGGCAAATGCACGATCAGCGGGTTGAACTGCGGCCTGCCCTTCACGGCATAAATCTCCGCCACCGCGCGGTCATTGATCGCGTTGCCGCCGAGGCCATACACCGTCTCGGTCGGAAACGCGACGAGTTTGCCCTCGCGTAAAAATTGTGCCGCCTGTTGCAGTTCGATTGACATCACTTCTTTATTCTGTTGTGGTTATTAGCGCTCAAGTAGCGAAGCGGTAGCGCATCGCTACTATGCTTCGTAACCTCAGGGAGAACTTATGAAAGTCATCACCGTCGCGCAACAGAAAGGCGGGGCCGGGAAAACCACCGTGGCCGCGCATATTGCCGTCGCCCTCAGCCAGAAAGGCCGCCGCGTGGCCGTGATCGACATCGACCCGCAGGGCTCGCTGGGCCACTGGCACGAAGAACGCGAGAAAAAGCTGGGTGAAGGCTATACCGGGCTTACCTTCGCCTCCGTCTCCGGCTGGCGCGTGGCCAGCGAGGTGGCCCGCCTGCGCAAACTGCATGATTACATCATCGTAGACAGCCCCCCGCACACGGAAACGGAAGCGCGCACGGCCATCCGCAGCGCCGATCTCATTCTCATCCCCGTGCAGCCCAGCCCGACGGATCTCTGGGCCAGCAAAGCCACCATCCAGCTTGCGGAGGCTGAGAAAGTACCGGTGCGCGTGGTGCTGAACCGCGTGCCCGCCAATTCCCGCCTCGCGCCGGCCATTGCCAAGGAACTCCCCCACTTGGCGGAGACGTCACTCGGCAACCGCGTGCTGTTCGTCTCCTCGCTGATGGAAGGCCGCTGCGCTACCGAGCTGGAGCCCAGCTCCGTCGCGGCGATGGAGGTGAAAGACCTGGTGAAAGAAATCCTCGCCATTCTTGAACCTGCAAAGAAAGAAGTGGAAGAAGAAGCCCCCAAGGCAAAGGGCAAGACAAAAGCAAAACAACTGGAGACGGCATGATCATCAACTGCGGCATCGTTTTACTTCCCATCGGCCGTGTCGGCGTAGGCATGGCGGGGCGGCGCTTCGCTTGGGTGGGATTCTGCTCCACACCGGAAGAAGCGGCAAAGCTCTGCAAGCAATATTACCCCCGCGCAGAGATACATATCGACGCCGTGGCGGCTGCCATGGCCTCGCCGCTGTTAGAACGCTGGGTAGCAACCGGCGAGCTGCCGGCGGATTCCATCGAGGTGCAGGGCACGGAGCTGCAGGTGGCCGTCTGGAAGAAACTCAAAGCCATCCCGCGCGGCGAAGTGCGCAGCTACAAGCAAATTGCCAAATCCGTGGACAAGCCCAGCGCAGCGCGTGCCGTGGCCAATGCCTGCGGCGCCAACCCCGTCTGCCTGCTGATCCCCTGCCATCGGGTGATTGAAAGCAGCGGCGGCCTCGGCGGCTATGCGGGCGGATTACCGATGAAAAAACGCCTCCTGACCATGGAAGGCATTGATTGCTCAAACCTGCCGCTTTGCGCATAATGGCCGGATGGCCAAACGCAAGAAAGAAGAGCCCCAACCCTCCTCGCACGCCTGCGCCATTGAAGGCTGCGCGCTGCCGGGCGAGTTCAAGGCCCCCCGCTCGCGCGATGCGCTGCACGAATACCAGTGGCTGTGTCTGGACCATATCCGCGCCTTCAACCTGGCATGGGATTATTTCAAGGGCATGAGCCCCGAGGAGATCGAGAATTTCCGCCACGATGCACTCACCGGCCACCGCCCCACCTGGCAGCGTGAAGACCACATCAAGAAAAAAACACGGGCGGCGCTGGACGAAGGCCTGAAGCGCTTTTTCCAGTGGGACGAGGAAAGCCTGCGCACGGCCGAGCGCTCGCGCCTCCCCTCGCGCGAGAGACGGGCGCTGGAGATACTTGAGCTTGAGGAGCATTGCAGTATCGTACAGCTGAAGAAACATTTCCGCACGCTGGTCAAGCGCACGCACCCGGACCTGCACCGGGGAGACAAAGAGGCGGAAGAGAAGTTCAAGGAAATCAACAATGCCTACCGCTACCTGCTGAAGCTCTACGAAAATGAAATCTGAAGGAACGCCCCATGCTGTCACTCTCTGAAGGCTTTAATTTCCCCGCAGCACCCGACCACACCGTCGACGCGGGAAAAACATTCGGCATCAAGCCGGGCTTCCCCGTGCCCGCCTTTACCCGCGCGAATGATTACGTGCCCGAGGCAGACCCGAACTACGTTTTCGAACCCGCTACCACGCGCGCCATTCTCGGCGGCTTCACCCATAACCGCCGCGTGCTGGTGCAGGGCTATCACGGCACCGGCAAATCCACGCATATCGAGCAGGTGGCGGCGCGCCTGAACTGGCCATGCATCCGTGTCAACCTGGATTCGCACATCAGCCGTGCCGATTTGCTGGGGCGCGACGTCATTACTTTGCGCGACGACAAGCAGGTCACCGAGTTCCAGCACGGCATCCTGCCGTGGGCGCTCACCCGCCCGGTGGCGCTGGTATTTGACGAGTATGATGCCGGCCGCCCGGATGTGATGTTCGTCATCCAGCGCGTGCTGGAAACGGAAGGCCGCCTCACGCTGCTGGACCAAAACCACGT